>JAUNDR010000072.1 GCA_030525985.1 Slackia sp.
AACGTGATCTTGTTCATCGACGAGATGCATACGATCATCGGCGCCGGCTCGGCCGAAGGCTCGATCGACGCCGCCGCCATCCTGAAGCCGCCCCTGTCGCGCGGCGAAATCCAGGTGATCGGCGCCACCACGGTGGAGGAATACCGCAAGCACCTCGAGAAGGATTCGGCTCTCGCGCGTCGTTTCCAGACCATCATGGTGAACGAGCCGAACGAAGAGCAGTCGCTGCGCATTCTCGACGGTCTGCGCGACCGCTACGAGGCCCATCACCACGTGCGCTTCTCCGACGAGGCCCTGCATGCGGCCGTCACGCTGTCGAACCGCTATATCCAGGACCGCTTCCTGCCCGACAAGGCGATCGACGTGCTCGACGAGGCGGGCGCGCGCATGCGCATCCGCAACCGCACGATTCCCGACGAGGTGCGTGCGATCGACGACGAGCTGCGCCAGGTGCGTACCGAGAAGGAAGAGGCCGTCTCGGCGCAGGATTTCGAACGCGCCGCAGCGTTGCGCGATAAGGAGAAAGACATCCTCGCTCGCCGCGAAGAGGCCGAAAAACAGTTCTCCCAAGACGCCGACCGCGCCCTTTCGCGCGTCACCGAGGCGGAAATCGCCGATGTGGTGAGCATGTCCACGGGCGTTCCGGTGAGCAACCTCACCGAGGCGGAAACCGAGAAGCTTCTGCGCATGGAAGGCGTGCTGCACGAGCGCATCATCGGCCAGGAAGAGGCGGTCACAGCGCTTTCCAAGGCGATCCGTCGTAGCCGCAGCGGCCTGAAAGACCCGAAGCGCCCTGCCGGCTCGTTCATCTTCCTGGGCCCCTCGGGCGTGGGCAAGACCGAGCTTTCCAAGGCGCTCGCCGAGTTCCTGTTCAACTCCGAAGAGGCGCTGATCACCTTCGACATGTCCGAGTACATGGAGAAGCACAGCGTGAGCCGCCTGGTCGGCTCTCCTCCGGGTTACGTGGGCTTCGATGAGGGCGGCCAGCTTACCAAGGCGGTGCGTCAGCGCCCGTATTCGGTGGTGCTGTTCGACGAAATCGAGAAGGCGCATCCCGATGTGTTCAACATCCTGCTGCAGATTCTCGAAGAGGGCCGTCTGACCGACGCCCAGGGCCGCTCGGTCGATTTCCGCAATACGGTGATCATCATGACGTCCAATGTGGGCGCGCGCGAAATCGCCCAGAGCGCTCCGCTCGGATTCGCGCCCGATTCGCAGGTGGGCCTGTCCGACAAGGAAATCAAGAGCCGCGTGATGAGCGAGATGAAGAAGCTCTTCCGTCCCGAGTTCTTGAACCGTCTGGACGAGATCATCGTGTTCAAGAGCCTGACGCCGGAGCAGATCGGGCAGATCGTCGAGCTCATGGTGGCCGACCTGCGCGATCGTCTGATCGCCCAGGATATGACCATCAACCTGACGGTCGCCGCGCGCGAGCATGTCGCCAAGGAGGGCACCGACACCTCGATGGGTGCCCGTCCGCTGCGCCGCGCCATCCAGCGTTTGCTCGAGGACCCGATCGCCGAGCAGATTCTGGAAGGAAAATGGCATGCGGGTTCGGTCATCGACGTCGACCTGGTCGATGGCGAGCTTACATTCACTGCGGGCGAGGGCGATATCCCTGCGCCGCGCAAGCGCGACAGCATCGCGCGCGAGGCCGAAAGCCTTCTGCCGCAGTTCGACTTGAGCCATGCAGGCGTCGGCGGTTCGAGCCATGGCGGCGGCGCAAGCGGCGGTGCAGCCGATTAGCAAAGGCGCCGTATATTGCATATCGCATCGAAAGAAGGAGAGGACGATTCCTCTCCTTCTTTTATGTTCGAGGCGGTTGCGTCCGAATCGGGGCACCTGCGGCTTTGAGCGGATTTTCTTGCGGCGATTACGTTCTGTCGTACCAGCGCGGATGCGTTTTTCTACCAGGGCGTTTTCGCTGGGCAAAACTTGCAAAAACTTGCAAAAGATGCAAAAGTTTGCAAAGGATGCAAAACCGAAAAATGCCAGGGAGGAGATCCGATGGATGCGACGACGCGCGTGAGAAGCATGAAGCCCAAGATGCCGAATCCGTTTACTCCTACGTTCGGTATTATTCCGCCGTGTATGGCGGGTCGCGAGGATTTGATAGAAGAGCTGTCCGAGGCGTTTGCGAACGGGCTCGGCGACCCTAATCTTTCCACGATCATCTCGGGTGCTCGCGGAACGGGGAAGACGACCCTCCTTTCGTTCATGGCGACCGAGGCCGAATCCCAGGGGTGGATCACCGCGCGCACGACCGCCTCCGACGGCATGCTCGAAGACATCATCGACCAGGCGCTCGTTGCGGCGCGTGATTTTTTGGACTCGTTAGACGGCAAGAAGCTTACGGGCGTTTCCATCGGGCAGCTCATCAGCTTCGCGTGGGACAACGAATCTCCGCGTGCAGGAAATTGGCGCATGCAGATGAACGCCTTGCTCGATCGGTTGGCGGAGCATGACGTCGGCCTTCTCATCACGGTCGATGAGGTGCGCGCTTCCATTCCTGAAATGAAGAAACTCGCCCAGGTTTATCAGCATTTCGTCAGCGAGGGGCGCAAGGTTGCGCTGCTGATGGCGGGCTTGCCCCATGCCGTGTCCGCACTTTTGAGCGACGAGGATGTGTCTTTCCTTCGCCGCTCTCGAAAGCATGTGCTCGGCCGTATTCCCGATGGAGAGATTCGCGATGCGCTGCTGTTCACGATCGAGCAGGAATCGCGCACGATCGATGCCGCCGCGCTTGACGAGGCGGTTTCTGTCATAGACGGTTTTCCTTATATGATGCAGCTGGTGGGATACCGCATGTGGGCCGAGAACCCTCGGGTCGAGCGGATCGCGTTGGGGGACGCGCGTCACGGCATCGAACTTGCGAAACGCGAAATGGCCGAGGGTATTCTGGAATACACCTATCGAGAGCTTTCCGATGGCGATAAACGCTTCTTGACGGCGATGCTGCCTGACAAGAAGGACAGCGCGATCGCCGATATCGCACGGCGCATGGGCGTGAAGAGCAATTACGCGTCGCAATACAAGCGCCGTCTGCTCGCGCAGGGGATCATCGGCGAATACAACAAGGGGTATGTCCGCTTCGACATGCCGGTGTTTCGCGATTATCTCGAGTGGCGCATGGCGGAAGACGAAGGATAGGAATGGATTGCGCCATCGGGTGCGTGTTTGCCGCAGGCGGCGCCCGGGCGCTTGCGTGCATGTCCGACGAGCCATGCCGCCTTGCTCGTTGTGGGCGCGATACGGCCGGCGATGGGCTATGATTAACGGTTATCGGCGAGGTGCCGTATCGGTTGTTTCGGCGGCGTGGCCGCACGTTTCGCGGAAGGGGAATCATGGGTAATTTCGATGACAGCAGGGCATATCCCGAAGATCCCGTTTTCGTGCCTTCCGTTCTGGCGGATGTCGCATCTGCCATGACGCTCGGTGGCGACGCGTCCGAGGCGGCATCGTCGCGCTATCACGGTACGGTGGGCAAAAACCCCAAGACGGCGGCCATCATTCTGGCGGGCGGCTCGGGCGAGCGCTTCGGGCACGAGGGCGGCAAGCAGCTCGTGGAAATAGCAGGTCGTCCCATCCTCGCATGGTCGATTGCGGCCTTCGACGCCGTCGACGATATCGGCATGATCGTCGTGGTGTGTCCTTCGGAACGTACCGAGGAGTATTGGCAGCGCGCGGTCGATCCGTTCGAATTCGTCACGCCGATCGTCATGGCGCCTTCGGGCGGATCTCGTCAGGAGAGCGCGTTTTCGGGGTTGGAGTTCGTGCCCGAGGAATACGAGTACGTCATCTTGCATGACGGCGCCCGTCCGCTCGTTTCTCCCGATTTGATCTCGCACACCATCAACACGCTCAAGGGCATGGTGGATGCTGACGGCGCGATCGTCGCGACGCCTGCGGTCGATACGCTCAAGGTGGTCGAAGGCGGCTGCATCGTGGGCACGCCCGACCGTCGCGTGTTCTGGAATGCCCAGACGCCGCAGGTGTTCCGCAGCGGCGTCTATCGCCGCGCCCATGCGTCGGCATTGCGTGACGGCTTCGTGGGAACCGACGATTCTTCGCTGATCGAACGCCTGGGCGGCAAGGTCTTGGTCGTGGAGGGCAAGCGTGACAACATCAAGCTCACCGTTCCCGAAGACTATATGATGCTTTCCGCCGCCGTCGATTCCGCCGGCCTTTCGACCGACAATCAGTAAGGGCGCCGTCTGGTCGCGGCTTTCCCGAAGAAAGGATGCTTTCGTGACGACCATTCCTCAGATGCGCATCGGCTTGGGCTTCGATGTCCATGCCTTCGCGCCCGAACGCAAGCTGATTCTCGGCGGCGTCGACATTCCTCACCATCAAGGGCTTCTGGGACACTCCGATGCCGACGTGCTCGCGCATGCCGTTTCGGATGCGCTGCTCGGCGCCGCCCGTGCAGGCGACATCGGCAAGCTGTTCCCCGATACCGATCCGGCCTATGCGGGCGCCAATTCGCTCGTGCTGCTCTCGAAGGTGGCGGAGCACGTGCGTTCTCTTGGATTCGAAATCGTGGATGTCGACAGCGTGATCGCCGCTCAAGCTCCCAAGCTTTCTCCGCATCGCGATGCCATGCGCGAGAATCTCGCCCGCGCGATGGGCGTGCCGATCGATGCCGTGGGTGTGAAAGCCACGACGACCGAGCGTCTCGGTTTCGAGGGGCGCGAAGAGGGGATTTCGGCGCAAGCCGTCGCTTTGCTGCAACGATGTTAGACTGACGGCGAAGCGGCGTACGTCTCATGCTCAAACAGTCCTGAGGTTGCGCGAAAGCCACGTTAGTGGCTTTCGGCTCCTGCGGAACTGCGCTTGAGACGCACGCCGCTTCCCAGTGAGCTTCTGCGTTGCAGCGAAGCGCATCTTGGCTTCAAGTGGGGCTGGGGAGTGATGGGGGCTTTTTCCGGCTTGCGGCGGAGGCGCGGATGGGATGTGCCGGGTTTTTCAGGGGATTCTGGCCGTGTTGAAACCTCTTCTTTGGAGGGCTTGGTCGGTTTGGCGCTCGGCGCTTGTTACGGGGACGATTCGGTGGAGTTCGGATTCGCTTCGTAGCTTTGGTTCGGTGTTTCTGCAGGGCGCAATTGCTACAATGGGCAAATGCGTTATCGGGCTTCGACATATGCGATGCTTTCGAGGTCCGGTTGGAATACGCGCATTGAAAGCCGTATGGGTTTTGGACGTGACGGGCATGCATCACGCGCAGTTCCGCACGAGCCGTTCGGCATGGTCATGCCGAACGTGCGAGCTCAGGACTGTTTGAGCATGATGTATGCCCGTCACGTCATTTCCAGGAGGAATTATGATTCGTATCTATAACAGCCAGGCGCGTGAGAAGCGCGAGTTCGTTCCTATCGAAGAAGGCAAGGTCCGCATGTATGTGTGCGGCCCTACGGTGTATGACCAGATCCATATCGGCAATGCCCGCACGTTCCTTTCCTTCGACGTCATCCGTCGCTGGCTCATTGCGAGCGGCTACGAGGTCACGTTCGCGCAGAATCTGACCGATGTCGACGACAAAATCATCAATCGCGCCAACGAGCAAGGTCGCACGTCCGAAGAGGTGGCAAAGGAATTCTCCGATGCGTTCATCGAGCAGATGCGCCGCTTCAACATCATCGATCCCGACATCCGTCCGCGTGCGACGCAGGAAATCGGTTCGATGATCGCCATGATCAAAGGCCTGATCGAGCAGGGTCATGCTTACGCGGCCGACAACGGCGATGTGTATTTCGCGGTGCGCAGCGACGAGAACTACGGCGAGGTGTCGGGCCGCAGGATCGACGACCTCATGGTGGGCGCGCGCATCGAAGAAAATGAAGACAAGCGCGACCCGCTCGACTTCGCCCTGTGGAAGGCCGCCAAGCCGGGCGAGCC
>JAUNDR010000073.1 GCA_030525985.1 Slackia sp.
CGGCGCCCGATCCCGACCCCGACGTTCCCGATACGGACGGCGATTCCGGATCAGACGGCTCTGCGGATGGCGACGGCGCCGGTCAAGCGGGCATCGACGTTTCCGACAATGGCGGCGTGTCGTCGCAAAGCGACGCGATCGCCAAAACGGGGGATTCGTTGCGAGCATCCGTCATTGCCTGGTTCGCTGCGGCATTCGCCTCGTTGGCAGTGCTATTGACGGCGCTGCGTCGTTTGCGCACGTCATAGCGGCGGAGCGCATTCGTTTCGGATGCTGATGCTGAAAAATGGACGCAAAAGACGGGGTCGGCACTGAACCGAGCCCCTTATGTACAGTGAGCCCCTACAGTTGAACAGACGATGCTCTGCTTCTCCTGTAGGGTTTTCTGCGTTAGGGGACGATTCGAAGCACGGAGGGCCGATTGTCGAGGTCGCCGGTCTGTTCGACGAGGAATCGGCACGCGCCCTCGTCTCGATGGTGCGGCGCATGTCCGAATGGGATATGCGCCGTTTTGTTTTCACCCGGGCGTGCTCCAGCTTGTTCGCCGGAATGCGCTTCGCCGACCTGGCCCCGTTTATCTCACATGCTCGTGGATGCTGGGAAGCGCCACGATGAACGCCGCTCCTCCTTCGGCGCGGTTGAACGCCTCGATCGTGCCGTCGTGCGCATCCACGACGCTTTTCGCGATGGCAAGGCCCAGGCCCGTCCCGCCGGTATTGCGCGCACGCGAGTTGTCGCCGCGGTAAAAGCGCGTGAACAGCAGCTTGGGGTCGACGTTGCCGAAACCCGGTCCGTTGTCGAGCACGCTGATGACGGAGCGGTCGGCAAGCCCTTCGAGTTGGATGGCGATGCGCCCGCCTTCGCCGACGAATCTGCTTGCGTTGGCGACCAGATTGTAGACGACCTGCTGTAGGCGGTCGGGAATGCCGAGCACGTCGGGCGCCTCGCCGGTGATTTCGAGCGTGCCGCCCCGTTCCTCCACCAGCGGCCCCAGTGCGTCGGCCACGTCTTCGGCGATGGCGTGCAGATTCACGCGCTGCATCATCACCTGGTCGGTTCCCTCTTCGATATGCTGCAGCGTGAGCAGCTCGTTCGCCATGCGCGAGAGGCGCTCCGATTCGCTGATGATGGTATGGCAGAAGCGTTCGCGCAGTTCTTGCGGCATATCGGGGTCCATGAGCGTTTCGGCGTTGCCGCGGATGGCCGTCAGCGGCGTGCGCAGTTCGTGGGCCACGTCGCTGATGAACTGCGTCTGGCGTTTCTGCTGCACGGCAAGATCGCTCATTTTGGTTTTCGTCTGCTCGCACAGCAACGCGAAGTCGTCGGCGAGCAAATCGGCTTCGTGGAGTTTCCCGTCGGGCTCTATGACCACGCGCGTGTCGCCTTCCAGAACGGCTTTCGTCTTGCGATGCAGGTTCGAAAGCGGCTCGGCCATGTAATGCCCGATCACCAGACTGACGATGAAGGTGAACGTGCAGCCTGCGAAAATGCACCAGATGAGGAATGCCGGATTGTCGAGGCCTGCGAACACGATGACGAAAAGCATCACCAGTGCCGCCGCCATGGCGAAAATGGCGGTAAGGACGGAGAAGTATGTCTGAAGTCGTTTCAAAAGAGCGATGTTCCTTGGTCGTGCGGACGGCGTCGGCGCGCCGATGCGGCGGATGCCGAAAAAGGAGAAGCGCCCCGTGCGGGGGCGCTTCGGATGCTAGGCACGCAGGCGGTATCCGTATCCGCGCACCGTTTCGATGATGCCGGGGTCGAAGCCTGCGGCGGATATCTTGTCGCGCAGGCGCTTGATATGGGTGTCGACCGTCTTCGTTTCGGTGATGTATTCCCAGCCCCAGGCCTCGCGCAGCAGGTCTTCGCGCGTGACCACCTTGCCGGCGTCTTTCATGAGCGCCGCCAGCAGTTCGAACTCGCGCGGGGTCAGGTCGATCGGGCCGTTTTCGCCCTCGGCGATGTGGCGGTCTTCGTCGAGCGTGATGCCTGCGGCGTTCAGCGTGCCGGAATCGTTCGCGGCATCCATGGAGCCGCGGCGCAGCAGGGCGCGCACGCGCGCGATCAGCTCGCGCACGCCGAAGGGCTTGGCCAGATAGTCGTCGCCGCCGATTTCAAGGCCGACCACCTTGTCCAACTCGGTGTCGCGGGCGGAGAGGAAAAGCACGGGAGCGCTCGTGCGGGCGCGCAGACGGCGGCACAGCTCGTAGCCGTCCATGCCGGGAAGCATGATGTCGAGCACGAACAGGTCGTAATGCTTGCGCATGGCGGCTTCGAGTCCCGCCTCGCCGTTCGATGCCACGTCGACCTTGAAGCCTTCTTTCATGAGGCTGTAGGAGACGAAATCGGTGATGGACTGTTCGTCGTCGACGACCAGGATGGATTCTGCTTCTTCGTTCACGGTCGTTCCTTTCGTCGAGGCCTTGCGGCGTCGCGATGCGTTTCGTGGGCGTCGGTCGGTGTCGTGCCGCGCGGCGGCGGTCGTGTCGCTTGCGGCGCGTGCGCTTGTCGCGCAGTGTATGCGGGCGGCTGCGGAAGCGGCTTTCGCGCTTGCACGGCGGGTTTGCCGAAGCGTTGCCGGCCGGCGGCCGTCATGTGCTCTGCGTTTCCTTCGCGTGTCCGCCTTGTTGCCCGACCTATCGATTCATCATAGCACGCGCGTGTTGCCGCCTTGTGGAGCGACCGAAGAGTTGCTGCTGCGTTGCAAAGATGTTGCCGTTTCGCGAAGAAGCGTTTCCCGCGCGTGCTTTCGGCCGCGCGTCGGCGCTTTCGAGGGGCGACGGATCGCGATGTTCGCGCCGTTTGTTCTCCTGCGGCTGTTTTCTCGTTGCTCGCAACGCATATTTTCCGCATATATCCGCCGGTTCCGGAGAGGATGGGGGCGTTCGTGAATGTGAGCCCGCGCCGCGCGTTTCGGCGAGTAGAATGACCGCATCCGAAAAACTCATCGAGCAGGAAGGAAGGGCCCGACGTGTTGACCGACATTGAAATTGCCCAGTCCGTCACCCCCGAGCACATCTCCGCTATCGCGGAGCGTGCCGGCGTTCCCGAGAAATACCTCGAACTGTACGGGAATTACAAAGCGAAAGTCGACTACAACCTGCTGCTCGACGAGCCGCACACGCCCGGCAAGCTGGTGCTGGTGACCGCCATCAACCCCACGGCTGCAGGCGAGGGCAAAACCACCACGACGGTCGGCCTTGCCGACGGCATGCGCAAGATCGGCAAGAACGTGGCGGTTGCTTTGCGCGAGCCGTCGCTCGGCCCGGTGTTCGGCATCAAGGGCGGCGCCGCCGGTGGCGGATATGCTCAGGTCGTTCCCATGGAAGACATCAATTTGCATTTCACGGGCGATTTCCATGCGATCGGCGCGGCGAACAACCTGCTTGCCGCTATGATCGACAACCACATCCATCAGGGCAACGCCCTCGGCTTCGACGTGCGTCGCATCACCTGGAAGCGCGTGGTCGATATGAACGATCGCCAGCTGCGCAACATCGTGTGCGGCATGGGCGGCAAAGTGTGTGGCGTGCCGCGCGAGGACGGCTTCGACATCACGGTGGCCTCCGAAATCATGGCCATCTTCTGTCTGGCTACCAGCATTTCCGACCTCAAGGAGCGTCTGGCGCGCATCGTCGTGGGCTACACGCGCGACGATCAGCCTATTACCGCAGGTCAGCTGAATGCCCAGGGTGCTATGTGCGCGCTTTTGAAAGACGCCCTCAAGCCCAATCTAGTGCAGACGCTCGAAGGCACGCCCGCGTTCGTGCACGGCGGCCCCTTCGCCAACATCGCCCATGGTTGCAACTCCATCATGGCGACCAACATGGCCATGGCGCTGGGCGACTACTGCATCACCGAGGCGGGATTCGGCGCCGACCTTGGAGCCGAGAAGTTCCTCGACATCAAGTGCCGCCTTGCGGGCCTCAAGCCCGACGCGGTGGTCGTGGTGGCAACCGTGCGCGCGCTCAAGAATCATGGCGGCGTGCCGAAGGCCGAGCTCAACGAGGAGAATCTCGAAGCGCTCGAGGCGGGTCTTCCCAACCTGCTGCAGCACGTGGAAAACATCACGCAGGTCTACAAACTGCCGTGCGTGGTGGCCATCAACGCCTTCCCGACCGACACCAAAGCCGAGCTCGACCTGGTGGAGGCCAAGTGCAAGGAACTCGGCGTGAACGTGGCACTATCCGAGGTGTGGGCCAAGGGCGGCGAAGGCGGCAAGGCGCTCGCCGAAGAAGTGGTGCGTCTGTGCGAAGAGCCGAACGAGTTCGAGTTCTGCTATGAAGACGAAGCGGGTCTGGCCGAGAAAATCGAAGCCATCGCCAAGCGCATCTATCGCGCCGACGGCGTCGATTTCACGCCCGCTGCGAAAAAGGAAATCAAGCAGCTCGAAGGCCTGGGCTTCGCGGACATGCCGGTGTGCATGGCGAAGACCCAGTACAGCTTCTCCGACGATCAGACCAAGCTCGGTGCGCCGCGCGGCTTCCGCATCACGGTGCGCAACGTGAAGGTTTCCGCAGGTGCCGGCTTCGTGGTGGCGCTCACGGGCAATATCATGACCATGCCCGGCCTGCCGAAGAAGCCCGCTGCCGAAAACATCGATGTGGACGAGACGGGTCGCATCATCGGCCTGTTCTAAGGTGATCGGCTTACGCTGCGCGCCTGCGTCGGCCGCCGCAGGCGCGCATGGGCTTCGCCCGTGCTGGGGCCTTTCCGGGATGATTGGTCGTGCGCGGGTGCTCGATGGCGTATGCCTACCTGAAATGCGCGTAGCGAGGGCATATTGGCACCACGCAAGGGATTCGCGACGGCGAATCCCTTGTTTTTTCCGAAGGAATTTTTTGTCGAAAGATTCGCTTTGTCGAGGATTGGAATTTTGCTGGCATAGAATTGCTCGTTGCTGGATTTTGTCTCCTCGGCTTGATTCGGGTTCGCTGCGCCTGGTTTCGGTGTTTTTTTGCACAAGAAAGCGTTCTGTCGGCCAAAAAATCCGAGTTGTGCCACGAATGTTTCCCATATTGCGCGATATACATCTTGCGAACTGGGAAAACACGCATCGCTTTTCGTAGCGAAGGGGAGATGCCTGGATTCGATGTCGCTTTTTGTGGCACAACTCGGAAAAAATGGCTTTGGACGCACTTGTTTTGTCGAATAGCCGTTCTTGTCGTTTGCGACAACGAAAGAGAGCTTTCTCGATAATGAAAGGGAGATTTTCATGGTCGATACGACGTTTACCGACGCTCTTGCCAGCAAGGCGCCCGTTCCAGGCGGCGGCGGCGCGTCGGCGTATGCCGGCGCTCTTGCTGCGGCGCTCGGTTCGATGGTGATGCATTTGACGATCGGGAAAAAGAAATTCCTCGATCGCGATGCCGAGTTGAAAGAGGCGCTATCGGCGTTCGATGCGTGTCGCGCCGATTTGCTGGCGCTCATCGATGCCGATGCCGAGGCGTTCGCGGCACTGGCGGCAACGTGGAAAATGCCGAAAGAAACCGAAGAGCAGCAAGTCGAGCGTCACAACGCCGAGCAGGCGGCGCTCGATGCGGCATGCGATGTGCCGATGCGCATCATGCGCGTTTGCACGCGCGTGATCGAGGTGGATGCCTCTATCGCGCACAACTCGTCGCAGCTCGCGCTCTCCGATGCGGGCGCATCGGCCATTCTGGCGAAAGCCGCGCTCGAGGCGGCATCGCTGAACGTGTATATCAATACGAGTTTGATGGATGACGAGGAAAAGGCGCGCTCTCTCGAAGAGGAGTGCGATGCCATGGTCGAAAAGGCCGGTCGCGTCGCCGATGAAGTAAGTGCGTTTGTGCGCGAACGCATCAGGCGTTAAGCTTCTTTCGCAAGCCGCAAG
>JAUNDR010000074.1 GCA_030525985.1 Slackia sp.
ATCCGAAAATCATCGCATGGCTGAAAGAGCGCGGCACGCTTGTCGCCCATGTCGACATCAACCACAGCTATCCGCACTGCTGGCGTTGCCATCAGCCGGTTATCTTCCGTGCAACCGACCAGTGGTTCGTTTCCATGGAGAAGACCGGCCTGCGCGAGCGCGCCCTCGACCAGATTCGCAACCATGTGCAGTGGGTTCCCGAGTGGGGCCAGAATCGTATCGGCGCCATGGTGGAGGACCGTCCCGACTGGTGCATTTCCCGTCAGCGCAGCTGGGGCGTTCCCATCCCCGTATTCAAATGCGCAAGCTGCGGCGAAACCGTGGCGAACGAGGCGACGTTCGATGCCGTCATCGACCTGTTCAACACCGAGGGTGCCGATGCGTGGTTCACGAAGGCGCCGAAGGAGTATCTGCCTGAAGGCACGTGCTGCCCGAAGTGCGGCTGCACCGACGTCGTTCCCGAAAAGGATATCCTCGACGTATGGTGGGAGTCCGGCGTCTCGCACGTCGGCGTGTTGAAGCATCGCGCCGAAGCCGATGGCTTGCATTGGCCTGCCGATATGTATCTCGAGGGTTCCGACCAGCATCGCGGCTGGTTCCAAAGCTCGCTTCTGTGCGGCGTGGGCGCATTCGGCGCATCTCCGTATAAGAGCGTCATGTGCTGCGGCTTCACGGTCGACGAAAACGGCGAGAAGATGTCCAAGTCCAAGGGCAACGGCATCGATCCGCGCGAAGTGACCGACAAATACGGCGCCGACGTGTTGCGCCTGTGGGTCGCCTCCACCGACTATTCGGTCGATGTTTCGATCGGCGATACCATCCTTCAGCGCACCTCCGACGCTTATCGTCGTTTCCGCAATACCTTCCGCTTCCTGCTCGGCAATTTGGCTGATTTCGACATGCAGCGCGACTGCGTCGCGTTCGACGAGCTTAAGCCGATCGACGTCTGGGCGCTGCTGCGCTTGCGCGAGGTTTTGCATGACGTGGAGCGCGGTTACGACGAATATCGCTACCATCAGGTATTCCGCACGCTGTACGACTACGTCATCACCGACTTGTCGGCCGTTTACATGGACGTCGTCAAAGACCGCCTGTATGCCGAGGCGCCCGGTTCCGTATCGCGCCGCGCGGCCCAAACCGTGCTTATGAACATCCTCGAAGTCATGGTGCGCATCATGAGCCCCATCCTGACGTTCACCTGCGACGAGGTATGGGAGCACTATCCCGAGGCCGAGCGCAATCGTGCAGGCCGCGTTGAAAACGTGCAGCTCGCCGGTTGGCCGACCGACGACGACTTCGTCCCCGCTCTTCCGCAGGGCGAAGAGGCCGCCGCATTCATGGTCCGCTTCAACGCGCTGCTTGAGGTTCGCGATGCGGTGACCAAGGCGCTCGAGGACGCGCGCAATGCCAAGACGGTCAACAAGAGCCAAGAGGCTGCGCTGCGCATCGTCGCTCCTGCCGCCATCTTCGATGCGCTGGAGGCTTCCGATGCCGCCGATCTCGAGGAGCTCTTCATTGTGGCGAGCGTCGAGGTCGAGCGCGGCGAGGGTGAGGATGTGACGGTCGAGGTTTCCAAGACCGAGGCCGAGAAGTGCCCGCGCTGCTGGAATCATCGCGCTCTCCAGGGCAGCGAGGCGCATCCCGACGTTTGCGCTCGCTGTGCTGCCGTGCTCGACGCCATGGACGAATAGCGTTCATGGGACGATTCGCTCATCTACCGACGGCGAAAAGCGGCGGCGTCTTCGTGGGCGTCGCCGCCCTTTGGCTCGTTATCGATCAACTGACCAAGGCGTATTTCGAGGACGCCTATGCGCTCGGGCAGATGTCCGAGGCGTCTTACGGGCTGTTCCGGTTTCGTCTTGTGCACAATACCGGCATGGCATGGGGGCTCTTCGGCGATTCGACGTTCGCTCTCGGAGTGATATCGCTTGTCGTATGCGCAGCCATCGTCGCTCTGTTCGCATGCTACCGCTCTTTTGCGGGGCATGCTGCCACGACGGTGGAAACATGCGCCCTCGCCTTGGTGTTCTCGGGAGGCTTGGGCAATGCGATCGACCGTTTCGCCCAGGCGTACGTGGTCGATTTCATCGATCTGACGTTCATCGATTTCCCCGTATTCAACGTTGCCGATATCGGCGTGACGTGCGGGTTCGTCCTGCTTGTGGCGGGATATCTGTGGGCGAGCCGCAATGACGGATTTTTATGCGGAAATTCCGCTGCATGCGTAGGCGATAGCGCCGACGACGCCGGCTGCGATGCGGGGGCTCGTCATACGGAGCCGGCCGCACCGACGGAGACGGCGGGTGATGCATGCGAAGCCAATGACGGAAATCGTCGTTCTTCGTGAAGGTTCGCTCGTCGAAGGGCGCGTTGCGCATCGGTCGGGGATAATCGTATGACGATTGAAACGAAGGGCATCCGTCGGCTTTGCGGCCGCGGATGCTCTTCGTCGGTTTTTATGGGAAAGGAGACGCATCGTGACCGATGTTGCTCGCATAGAGGTGGCGCCGGAGTTCGCGGGCATGCGCCTGGATGCCTTCATGGCCGCCGAGGGCTTGTATCCCACGCGTTCGGCGGCGGCGAAATACATTGCCGAGGGCTGCGCCGCGTTGAATGGTCGGATCGCCCGCAAAAGCGCCACGGTTGCCGCGGGCGACGTGCTGGAGTACGAGACGTTCGACGACCCGCATGCTCCCGTGCTCGATGCGGTGGAAATCCCGCTCGATGTGCGCTATGAGGACGACTATCTGCTGGTCATCTCCAAGCAGGCAGGACTGGTATGCCATCCTGCCGACGGTCATTACGGCGATACGCTCGTCAACGCTCTTATCGCGCATTGCGGCCGTGAGAACCTTTGCGATGTGCAGGGCGAGCAGGACCGTCTGGGCATCGTCCACCGCTTGGACAAGGATACGAGCGGGTTGATGCTGTGCGCGAAGACCAACGAGGTGGGTCTTGCGCTTATGGAGGACATTCGCACGCGCGATGTCGACAGACATTATCTGGCGCTCGTGCAGGGTTGGATTCCGCTCGAGACGGGATTGGTGGATGCGCCGATTGCCCGAGGCGAGCGCGACAGGCTGCGCATGAAGGTGTCGGATCGCGACAATGCGCGTCCGTCCATCACCACGTTCGAAGTGAAGCGCCGTTTCGAGCCCGGTAGAAACGACGACGGCTATACGCTGATCGATTGCAAGCTCTATACCGGCCGCACGCACCAGATTCGCGTGCATATGGAATATATCAAGCATCCGTGCGTGGGCGATCCGGTGTATGGCTGGCAGAAGAAAGACAACCTGGGGCTCGACCGTCAGTTCCTGCATTCTTACAAGCTGGCATTTACTCATCCCGTGACGGGGGAGCGCCTGGAATTCGAGGACAGTCTGCCTGACGATCTGCAGCACGTCATCGACGAGCTCGACGCACGCGAATAGGGGGATCGGCGTTCAAGATCCGATAAAAAGAAAAGGCCGTAAGGCCTTTTCCTGTATGGCGGCTGCTCTCGCCTCGGTGGAGGCGGGTCGTTGCGCCATGCGATGCGCCGACTGCATGGCAACAGGGCAATCGTTCGATCGGCTTGTCCGAAGCTCGATGCTTATATCACCACGCCGTTGCAGTGGTCGATCTCATGCTGGATGATTTGTGCGGTGAAATCGGAAAACATCTCGATGTGCTCCTCGAAGGAGAGGTTGCGATAGCGAACGCGGATGGTGCGGAAGCGTTGCGTTTCACGCATACCGACAAGCGAGAGGCAGCTTTCTTCCGTGTCGTAGGGGTGCGCCGTCTCGATGATTTCGGGGTTCAGCATGACGCGCGGCGTGTCGTCGTCCATGAACACGATGATTCGTTTGCGCTGCCCGATCATATTGGCGGCCATGCCCACGCATTCGTGCGCATGTACGGCAAGGGTGTCGAGCAGGTCGCGCGCGATCGGAGCGTCGAGAGGCGTAGCGGGCTCGCTCGGCTGCTGCAGGAAGAATTCGCTTTTCATGATGGGGCGGATCATGTCGTTTGCTCCGTTCGTCGCCGGCTATTTTCCAAGGGGCGTATTCAGGATCTTTTTCGCGACGATGTATCCGATCGTCATGTCGAGAAGAAACAGGGCGCCGTAAACGCCCGCGCAGAGCTTCGCGTGCTTGCGGTAATTCCAGTCGTTGAAAAATTCCTTCATGGCGTCTCCGTTTCTTTCGGCGGTGCGCGTGGACGGCGCATATTGCCTCCCATGGTATCATCGCGGAGTGTATCCGGGGCGATGCATCCCATTCGCAGGGAAGGTTCCCTGATGAGAGGCGGAGGAGGTGAGGCGAGTGTCGAAAAAGAAAAGGCGGACATGCGCAAAGCGCGGGCGTGGCGTGCCTAAGGCGGGGTCGGTCTGGCATCTGTCGGCGGAAGAGGCCGCGTTGGCGAAAAAGCCGTACTACAACGGCTATGCGTGCGGCCACGGCGCGCACGGCGACGCGAAATACGATCGCACCAAAGCGAAGCGTATCTGGAAAAACGAAATGCAACGCGAAGGAACCCCGCGGGGTTCCTTTCTTTCTTTATGCCGTCATTGGCTTCAGTTCGGTCTGCGCGATATCGCGGAAAAGAAGTTCGAACCCGCATTGGGGAAGGCGGGATGCTTTGGCGTAGCGGTAAACCGACCGGTGGTCAGGTTGGAGAGCTGCGCGTTCTGCCTGATGCTCGCGAGCCGCAGCGCGGTGTGCCGCATCCGCGAGACGGACGGCGAGTTCCGGAGGCTCCACCGCAGCTGCGACTGCAAGGTGGTTCCGAGTTTCTCGGGCGATCCGATGGGGGTGTTCGTGGAGGAACGCGATCCGAAGGAGCTCTACGAGCGGTACGCCGAGCTGCGCAAGAAGGGGAAGCTCCCCTCGAAGGGATTGGGCGAGAAGGCGTCGAGCAGCGTGCTCGGATGGTACGCCGGTGGCTTCGAGAGCTGCGGCGATTTCGCATCGTTCGTTACCTCTGCCGAAAGTGCGGACGATTTGAAGCGCAGGGTCGAGGTCGCCGAGAGGAAATGGGGAAGACGGTCCTGAGCGACAGATATCGCCACATGCTCGTTGGAGTCGTCAGCAATAAGAAGCGTGTGTTGGAAGCTGAGTTGCGGAATCCCGCCGATTCCTGTGATGGCCGTTCGCTTGAGGTTTTGCAGGGCTCGCCGGAGGTCGAGGCGTCTGGGTGGTCTAAGAAAAAAACGCTAGAAGCACGTCTCCGATATTTGGCATAGACTACAGGCTATGAACACAGCAAAAGAGATTTTCGTGTCGGCGTTTAAGCATACGGATGGGGTGAGCGAGTGCTATGACCGTCTTTGGCGTGAAGTTCGAGGGAGACCTTAAAGGACCTTGGGGCCCGTATGTTTCCGATTCGGTCGGACTTGCCAACGAATATCTTGCCGAAAAGGGGAAACGGTTCTACTTCTCGGAGGTAGACGTTTCCCAGAAGGTTATAGACGGCGTTCATTGTTGCGACATGTTCGGATGGGTCGTTCCAGGCGAAGACGCCGACAGGTTCGAACAATTGTGGCTTTCCGGGGATTGCGACGACATCGAAGGATTCGACTACGCGAGCGTTGAGTGGAAAGACGAAAACGGGGTTCCTGTCCCCATTTTCGACATGAGCTGACCCAGGAAGGAATTTCGTGGCTCCGGGCGATTACGCCCGAGCGGGTGGGGCAGCCGCACTGCAGGCAGGTCCCTGCCCGGCGGAGCCAAGGCCGTGACGGTCGAGTTCGCGGACGGAAGGAAGATGACGTACAAGCAGAGTGAATTTGCCCCAATTTTGTTGACATTCTCTATGCCGCCGCAGCGGCGTCTTCT
>JAUNDR010000075.1 GCA_030525985.1 Slackia sp.
GCCACCTTCCTTTTCGCGAAAAGCTCCCCGCGATGCCAGGCCCGAATCGAGAAAACCAAGGTTTACCGCTCGTATGTCGTGCCTTTCAAAGAGCAGGGCGGCATCACGTTCAAGCGCAAGCTGCATATTCTGGGGCTCTCTTTCACCGTTATGGGCATAAGCGCCTTCATGGTGCAAAAGCCCCTCGTATGGGGCATCCTCGCCGCCGTTGCGCTGTTCCTCTTGTGGCTGATGGGCTGGCGCATCCCCACGGTGGGCGACATTCCCGCAGCGTGTATCGCCGCCTCGCAGGCCGACGAGAGGGATTAGAAGGCTTCGCTCGGAAAACAACGACGGCGCGGGCATGAAGCACCCGCGCCGTCCGGCTATCGATAAGCGAATGGCACCCGGTCGAAATCCTGCATTTCGATATGCCGGGACCGCATGAGAGACTTACGCCTCGCCGAATGCCACCTCCAAGAAGTCGGTGCGCGCTTCGCCCCGCTGGAAGATTTCCGCATCAAGCACACGCTGATGGAACGGAATGGTGGTGGCGATACCTTCGATCTTGAATTCCGAGAGCGCACGACGGCCTCGCGCAAGCGCCTCGTCGCGATCTTGGCCCCATACGATGAGCTTGGCCACCATGGAATCGTAGAACGGCGAGATGACCGAACCTGCCGCGACGTAGGATTCCACGCGAATGCCGGGGCCGCCCGGAACGTCGAAACGCGTGATGGTGCCGGGGCACGGACGGAAACCGTTTTCCGGGTCTTCGGCATTGATGCGAAACTCGATCGCATGGCCGTTCGGCACGAACGGCGCACGGGAGGCACAGCTCATGGGCTCGCCCGATGCGATGCGCAACTGTTCTTTGATGATGTCGGTGCCGGTGATCTGCTCGGTCACGGGATGCTCCACCTGTACGCGGGTGTTCATCTCCATGAAATAGAACTTCCCGCTTTCGTCGAGCAGAAACTCGATCGTGCCCGCATTGCGGTAATCCACGGCGCGCACCGCCTTGACCGCCGCCTCTCCCATAGCCGCGCGCAAATCGTCGTCGAGCGCGGGGGACGGAGCCTCTTCGAGCAGCTTCTGATGGCGGCGCTGGATGGAGCAGTCACGCTCGCACAAAGCCACCTGGTTGCCGAAATCGTCGGCGAGCACCTGGATTTCGATATGGCGCGGGCGCAGCACGAGCTTTTCGAGATACACGTCGTCGTTGCCGAACGCCGCGGCCGCCTCCGCTTTCGCGGCGGCATAGGCGCCTTCGAGTTCGGCGGGGTCGTGCACTTCGCGCATGCCCTTGCCGCCGCCGCCCGCCGACGCCTTGATCAGCACGGGATAGCCCACTTCGTCGGCGAATGCACGGGCGTCTTCGACGCGCTCGACCACGCCGTCGGAGCCGGGAACCGTGGGAACGCCGCAGGCGGTCATGGTTTCGCGAGCGGCCGCCTTGTTGCCCATGCGTTCGATGCATTCGGGCGCAGGGCCGATGAACACCAGGTCGTTATCGGCGCAGGCGCGGGCGAAATCGGCGTTTTCCGCCAAAAAGCCGTAGCCGGGATGCACCGCTTCGCACCCTGTGGTGACGGCTGCGGCGATGATATTCGACATGACCAGATACGATTTGCCGGCGGGCGCAGGGCCGATGCATACCGCTTCGTCGGCATACTGCACGGGAAGCGTGTCTTTGTCGGCGGTGGAATACACCGCCACCGTTTTCACGCCAAGCTCGCGGGCGGCGCGCATAATGCGCAACGCCACCTCGCCGCGATTGGCAACGAGAATCTTCTTGAACACGCTATTCCCCCTCGCCCGCGTCGGCAGCGCCATGCGGTTCGATGTAGAACAGCGGGGTGCCGAATTCCACCGCGGTGGCGTCGTCGAGGCACACCTTGCGCACCGTGCCCATCTGGGGAGCGGCGATTTCGTTCATCAGCTTCATCGCCTCGACGATGCACAGCGTTTCGCCCGCGGCGACCTCGTCGCCCTCTTTCACGAACGCAGGCTCGCCGGGAGCGGGAGCGGCATAGAACGTGCCCACCATGGGAGCCGCGACCTCGATCCAATTGGCGGGATACGCCGGAGCGGCGGCAGGAGCGGCAGGGGCCTGCGCCGGCGCGGCTGCGGCGACGGCAGGAGCTGCGGCAGCGGGCGCCGCGGCAGGAGCGGAGCCGGGCATGCGAACGCTGATGCGCATGCCTTCCTCTTCGACGGTGATTTCGCCGACGCCGGATTCCTCGACGACCTTCACCAGTTCGCGAATCTGATTGATATCCACGTAATCGTCCTCCTTGGTCTGGCTGGACTCACGCTCCAGCAGGAAATCAACTTGCTCGGTGGCGCGATGCTTCGAGAGGAACGTGCGCGCCTCGTTGGGGAACAATGCGTACATGAGCACGTCTTCTTCAGACGTGGCCAGATCGCCGATTTCTTCCGCAACCTGGTCGAACGTGGCCGTTGCCAGCGATGCAGGAGCCACGTCGGGCGGCAGCACCTCGGCATTGCCCACGACCTTCTTGTAAATCTCCGGGGAGATGGGGCCGGGCGCCTTGCCGTAGAAGCCGCACAGGTAATCCTTCATCTCCTTGGAGACGACGCTCCAGCGCGAGCCGGTGAGCACGTTGAACACCGCCTGGGTGCCCACGATCTGGCTCATGGGGGTGACCAGCGGCGGATAGCCCACTTCGGCGCGCACGCGCGGGATTTCGCGCATGACCTCGTCGAGACGGTCGGTGGCATTCTGGATTTCGAGCTGCGAGATGAGGTTGCTCATCATGCCGCCCGGCACCTGGTGCGAATACACCTTCATGTGGGTAAGCGACGACACGCCGCGCTTGTAGTGGCCGCGCTTGCGCACCTCTTCCCAATAGTCGGCGATTTCGAACAGCAGATCGAGGTCGTATCCCGTGTCGTAGCGGCTTTCCTGAAGCGCCGCCACGATGGTTTCCACCGCCGGATGGCTGTTGCCGAACGAAAGCGGGGCGCTTGCCGTGTCGGCAATCGCGGCGCCCGCCTCGGCCGCCTTGATGATGTTCATGGGCGCCATGCCGCCGACGTAGTGGCAGTGCACATGCACCGGAAGGCCGATTTCGGCATTGAACGCCTTCACCAAACGCTCGGTGCGATACGGCGTGAGCATGCCCGCCATATCCTTGATGGCGATGGAGTCGGCGCCGAGGTCTTTGAGCTTCTGGCCGTACTCCAAATAGCCGTCAAGCGTATGAACAGGAGAAACGGTGTAGGAGATGGCGCCTTCGAACCAGCCGCCGCACGCCTTGATGGCTTCGGCGTTATCGACCACGTTGCGAATGTCGTTGAGCGCATCGAACACGCGGAACACCTGGATGCCGTTTTTCTTCGCACAGGCGATGAAGCGATTCACGATGTCTTTCGAATAATGCTTGTAGCCCACGAGGTTCTGACCGCGCGAAAGCATGGCCAGATCGGTGTTGGGCATATGGGCCTTGATGGAACGCAGGCGTTCCCACGGATTCTCGTCCAAAAACCTCAGGCACGTATCGAACGTGGCGCCGCCCCAGGCCTCTACCGCCCAATAGCCCACTTTATCCATCTTGGGCAGAATGGGCAGCATATCGCCGAGCTGCATACGGGTGGCCCACAAGCTTTGCTGGCCGTCGCGGATGGTGGTATCCATCAGTTGCAAACCTGGCATGCTTCACCTCTCCATCTTTGTGACGCTTCACAGGGAAGCGAGTTTTTTGACAACTTCGCATTATAAAGATAAGGACGCACGACCGACAGACAAGACGTCGGACCGAACGGAAAACTCACTCTGATGCACTAAAGCAGTGTATCGTCAGCCCTCCCCCTTGTCGAGATGCCATTCGGTCTGCGGGGCCGCGAACGGCAGACGTTGAGAAACCGTTGCCGGGCGAGGCGACGAAGGAAGCACGGCGGCGAGCGGGAGCAGCTGGGAAACGAACCGCGGGAAAAGGCGCGCAGACCGAAAAACGGAGCTGCGCGGAGGCGGTGCTTCCGGCGTAAGCCCGTCGGTCCGGCACGGCGTTTCCGCCGGATCGATCGCGCATGCGACCGTACCGGCCGTTCGTCGGGTTCGTCAGGTGCGCCGGAATCGCGATGAGACTCGGCACGGAGCGCTCGCATCGATTCGATTCGCGAGCGCAGGGCGATGGGCGCCGTCGGCAACGTTCGTCGGCATTTCCTAGACTCGTCGGACTTGCTTCGAGCATTCGGGATTCGCCTGATTCGAGCGACGGGTGACACGGTCGAATCCGCCCATACCGCTTGTTGGCCTTCGCCCAGAAAACGACCGGAAACGCCGGGGATTCCCTGCAAAGACGCGCCGGATGCGTTTTCTATCATATGGAAAGCGGCCGCGGAACCGCTGAAATCCGTCGAACCCGCTCGGCCGACCCTTGCGGATTCGTCGGCCTTCGCGAAACCGATCCACGGTCCTCAATGTCCGAACGATTCTGCGGGTCCCATCGAGCCATTGCCGAAGGCTCGTCAGCATCCGTTCGATCTCCCTGGCAAAGGAATCCATGCATCCCGCCATTTCCCACATATCGGCCGCACGCTTTTGGGTCGGCTGCGATGATGACCAGGCACTCGCCGTGAAGCCGTTTTCCGATGAGGCGACAAACGAACAGTCCATCGCTTTGAGCGCCGATGCCCTTGAGGCCGTACGAAGCACTCTCGCAATCGACGCGCAGGAAACCGTTCATTTTCTGGCAGGATTGCAAAAGCTCAGGCGAACCCTTGCAGGAGCCTCATGCCACAGCATCAGCAATCCCCTGCCGCAGGAATCGTTCGTCGAGATGGTCGGTTTGCAGGAAGCCCTGATCGTTTCGCCCGAATTGAGCTTCGTGCAAATGGGCGCCGCACTGCACTTCGTCGATCTTGTCCGTTACGGATCGGCGCTCTGTTCTCTTTTCGCCATCGACCGATCGGACCCGAACCGGCCGATAATCCGTCGAGAGAAACCGATTGCGAGCATCGAAAGCATATCCCGCTTCATCGAAAGCGCCCCGCGCATGAAAGGCGCGAAAATGGCGCGCTCCGCTATTCCTTGCATTCTCGAAAACGCGAGGTCTCCCCTTGAAATCGACGCCGCACTGCATATGTGCCTGCCTCGCTGCAAGGGCGGATCGGGATTGCCTCGGCCGATCCTCAACCAGAAAATATGGCTCGACAGGCCGATCGAGACGACAGACCGGGCAGGGGTTCGGCGTTACATCGACTCCTTCGAATGCGACCTTGTTTGGGAAGATGGATCAAAAACCGTCGTCGTCGAATACCAGGGCGAAAGCTACCATAGCCACGAATCGGCCATCCATCGCGATTCCGTCAAAATCAACGCCCTTGCGTCACAAGGCGTGCGCGTGTTCGTTTTGACGAAAAAACAGCTTTACGACCTGGTTCAATTCCGGCGATTCGTCGAATCGCTGCGAAAAGCCATCGGAGCACGAGACCGCTCTTCCGTTCGCGATTTCGAGCAGCGGCAGACGCAACTTCATGCAAGGCTCGTCAGTCCCCTGCAACTTTAAACGGGCTCGATCGGTTCGAACGGGCAGCGGCAAGCCTCACGGATATCCGCCAGCCTTGGCGAATTGCAGGCACGGCAAGAGCGAACCGCGACGTGTTCGAAACGGGAGAATCGGCCTGCTTCGGCGACGGTCGAAAGACGCCCTATCCGGCAGGCAGCACAAGGAGGCGAAACACT
>JAUNDR010000014.1:0-1152 GCA_030525985.1 Slackia sp.
GAATTCGCTATAAACCGTATCAAGCCTGCCAAGGGCGTCTTGATCGAGGTTAAGGGCGACAACGCGACTTTCATAAAACACAGGCTTCGTCGATTCGTCTTCGACAGACTGCGTCATGTCGTACACGTCGATATAGTCGCCGAAAATCTCTCGCGTATTGCGGTCGTCCAGGGAAACAGGAGTCCCCGTGAAGCCGATATACGAAGCATTCGGAAGGGCCTTGCGCACAACACGCGCGGCACCGATCGACACATTGCCATCGGCGTCCATCTTTTCGGTAAGTCCATACTGCCCGCGGTGGGCCTCGTCCACCATGACGACAACGTTGCTTCTATCGCAAAGCGGCTCGTCGCCATCCGTGAACTTCTGCATAGTCGTAAAAATGATGCCGTTCGCCTCGCGGCCGACGAGCAACGTCTTCAGATGCTCGCGACTTTCCGCCTGAACAGGATCTTGCCTCAGAAAAGCACCACAGCGCGAAAACTGGCCGTAGAGCTGGTCGTCGAGGTCGTTTCTATCGGTAATGACAACAAGAGTCGGGCTGTCGAGATGCTGCTGGAGAAGATGCGCGAAGAAAACCATCGACAACGATTTGCCGCTTCCCTGCGTATGCCAGAACACGCCGATTTTTCCATCGCCCGCTACGGCGCTTTCGGCGCGCTCGACCGCCTTTCTGACTCCGAAATACTGGTGATATGCGGCGAGTATCTTGACCGCCTTTTCGGAGGAGTTGTTGAAGCAAACGAAATTCTTGATGATATCGAGCAGGCGAGCTTTCGGCATCGTGCCGTCGAGCATAGTCTTCCAATCGGCAGCCTTCGTGTTCGAATAGTCGCCATCGACGGACTTCCACGCAACATATCGGTCTTCGTCGGCGGTGATGGTTCCGATCTTCGTGCTCGACATATCGCTCATGACGCAAAAAACGTTGGGGACGAAAAGGCTTGGAATATGCTGCATATATGCCCGAAGCTGCAAGTAGGCATCGGAGGCATCCACTTCCTCGCGCGAAGGGCTCTTCAGCTCGAACATGACAAGAGGCATGCCGTTTACGAAAATAATCACGTCGGGTCGCTTTTCCGAATACTCGACGAACGTCCATTGATTCACTACGTGAAAATCATTGTTCTCGGGGTCGTCGAAATCGATCAG
>JAUNDR010000014.1:1162-37245 GCA_030525985.1 Slackia sp.
CGTTCTTCCTTGCCGTCGAAATAGCGCACCTCAACGCCCGATTGCAGGTAGTCGTTGAAAATCTCGTTACGTTGCGCGAGCGTGCCGCCCTCTACGTTGCTAATCTTGAGAACAGCCTCGTCAACTGCGGCGCGAGAAAGATGCCCGTTAATACGTTCAAGGGCCGAAGAAAGGATGTCGAACAGGAACACATCGCGATACTCTTCGGTGCTGCGAGCCACATCGGGACCGTACAAGTGCACGTAGTCCTGGTTATCGCAAAGATGCTCGATGATGGCCTGCTCATAAAAATCCTCATCGATTACGAAGTCATATTCATAATGTGCCATGGCGCACCTTATCCGTTCCTTGGCCACCCTATACCAGTTCAATATCTGCCGCGAATCCGAATCGAATTCATACTCGTGAATTATATGCCATGTACCATGGTTCGCCCATCCGACCAGCGTAAATCAAAACCACCCGTGATAACGGGTGGTTTGCTCTTAGGGTATAACCCTAAGGATTCCGGCCAGCGCCTAAAGACGCCGGCCTTCACCCTGTTCAGGCCCGACTGCCTTTGACCCGTGGCGTGCCGGCAAAACCGGCAGGCCGTCACTTCGTCTTGAACGGGTCCTCGCACTCCTTGACGCTGAGCTTGTCCAGCGCGATGTCCGCGGCCTCCTGCTCCCTGATGTACTTGGCGATCGTAGCCTCGTTGAGGCCGACCGTCGACACGTAGCAGCCTTCGGACCAGAACTTCCTGTTGCTGAACTTGTACTTTAGATTCGCATGCTTGTCGAAGATCATCAGGGAGCTCTTCCCCTTCAGATACCCCATAAAGCTCGCGACGGCTATCTTCGGAGGTATCGCAACCAGCATGTGGACATGGTCCGACATGAGGTGCCCCTCGATCAGCTCGACGCCCTTGTACTCGCAGAGCCTCCTGAGAATCTCCCCTATGTCCTTCCTGATTTGTCCGTATATCGCTTTCCGCCTATACTTCGGCGTGAACACGATGTGGTATTTGCACATCCACTTCGTGTGCGAGAGGCTGTAGGCTTTCTGGGCCATAGCCGACCACCACCTTTCCGCTCGGATTTTTGACGGCCTGAACATCGTCAATATCCGACGGAAAGGTGGTTTTGTAAAGCAGATTGGGTACCACCCGCAAAGCGGGTGGTTGTCTCGACGCGGCTACGCACGCGCCAGGCTTAAGCCATTAATAAAAATCCGAGGGCATAAAGCCCTCGGATTCGGTTCGATAAGAAGCCCTACTCGACCATCAGCCCACAACAGCAAACGGCAGCGTCGCATTTAAGGAAGTTCGCCTAGAGCCCTCCTTCGACCTCATTGCGCAATTCAGCAAGCGTTTCGCCCTTATAGAGGAAGTAAAGCGGACCCGAAACCCCATTAGTGTTGGTCTTACCGAGCAAAACAGCAGCAAGCCTCGATAGCGTATATACCGTACCGTCGTACAAAACATGCGTGTCGTCGTAGACCGTGGCCACGCGACTCGGGTTGTGTATATACGAAATCTCCTCGCCCGGACGAAGACCGATCATGCTGAACTTAAAGTTGCTCCTTCTTTTGCTGCACGATTCCTCGTCGAACGACTTCTCCGATTGATACTTCGACGGGAACGACCAGATTTCGACACATCGCTGAGCAAGCTTCCTGCCTCGCCTACGAATCTGCGAGGGACCCCAATCATCATACGAAAGCAAATCGCGCGTATAGAAAAAGCTCGACTCCCCATACCAGTCGCCCTTCTCAGAAAAAAGGCCGTTGGACATTTCAGCGTTATTGCTGGTAAGAGCAAGGTTTCCCAATTTATTCAAATAATCGTCATGATGAATGGCATCATCGCCCAAAACGTTCTGCCAGCCCTCGCTTAGGGTTTTCGGCATCACATGCTCAATCGTGGTATTGATATCGTCATATCTCGGAAGGCCTTTGGCCGCAGGCGAGTTCTGTTCAAGCACGTAGAGAAGATATTTGGTTCCGCGGGCCCTCAGAACCTCGAAAATCTGCCTATTGACAAGCGCGTCGAAGAACATTCTGTCAGACGGGAAGGCGAACTTTTCGCTGCCTGAGGAAAGAGCTACCCAAAAAGCGTCAACAAGGTTGTCGTAATCGTCTTCAGGCAGCTTTCTGAGGATATTGCCCGCGAACTGCGAGTTAATACCCGTTGTGCCAGAAACCTTTGCCCCGAAGACAAGGGAAAGACACGCATTGAGCATTTCCATCATCTGATCCGTCGTAATAAGACCGCGATGATACTTATCCATGACGTACAGCAAGACGGGGCGCGATGCGACAGCCTGATTAAGAGAAACAATCGAATAAATGACACGACCCGCATCATCCAGGGCATTCATATCGATTCCGTCGTCGAATACAAGGTCCCTGTAAACCTCGGAATAACCCAACATGTCCTTAAGGATCAACTCCGTGACCTCGGAAGAGCTCTCGTATCGTTCCTTCTTGCCGACGAGAGAAGCGTAATGGTCTTTAAACGCTTGGTACAGATTGTTCTCGTTAATGTGAGCCCTTCGGCCTCGGAGCATGAGAGCGTCCGATTTCCTGACAAAGATCAGGTAATCGATAAAAAACCTAACCATATTGTCAGCACGAACGTTTTCTTCGATTCCAAACCAATAGTCATCATAGAGACGAACCTGGGTCTCATAATCGAGACTCATAAGAAGGAAGTTTCGAAGAAGATCGACATCGGTAAGATCAAGGCCTGTAGAGTTCAGACTTTCAAATATCTCCTGAGGATTCTCCCCTTCAACATCCAGGTCGACGATAACGATGCGATCGAGAGCGGATCGCACATCAGCCACCTGGCACTCGTCCAAGCCTGAAATCGCCTCGTAGAAATAATTATAGTTCTGATAAATTCGAGACGACGCCTCCGAAGGCGACAACTTGCTTGCCGGAGTGTATTCCTTATTGGAGAGAAGCTTATTGTATACCTCGTCGTCCCTTCTATTGAGATGCAATTTCACCTTATGATTAGGCGAAACACCGTACCCATTATTATGAAGGAAGTTGGAATCTATATCATTTTTAAAAACTTCGTTGTCAACATAATCATGCATAGCTTTCATGAGTAATGTCACGGTAGTGATTCTCTGCTGACCATCGATAATGGTCTTCTCGTGGCCGTTGAACGTCTTAGAGCAGACAGTGCCGAGAAAGTGAGTCTTTGAAGACGGGCTTTGGGAAATGTACCAGATGTCATTCCATAACTGCTTGCAGTTCTCCTCTTTCCAGTCGTAATTTCGCTGATACACGGGAATCATAAAGCTCATATTCGTTGCGGTCAGATACTGCGTTATGTTGTTCTTATTAACCTGCATGATCGCCCCTTAGACCCGCTGGCGGTAGACCAACGCCAGCGCAATCGATAATTAGCCGAAAGGTCGCACCTCGCAAACGCGTAAGCGCCCATCCATCCTATCACTTCGCCTTGAAGCAAGCCTTACAAATGGACACTCTCGGACCCCATGAGGTGAATCGATTGCCCTTTAGCCCTGTTTGAAAGCCGAATAACCCTCGTCGAACGCCATCGCACACAGAAACTTCCAGCGACCAACAGTCAAGTCAATTCAAGCCTAGAGCGGTTCCATTCGAGCAGCGACAACCCTCCAGCACGGAGGCAGCTGCCGACAAAAAAGCCCCGCGATCAAAGCCAGAACGCTCCTAACAGCTTCGGAGGCACGGCCTGGCGCCTTAGCGACCCCCTCACGAGCGAGCCATTTCACCTCGATGTAGATACTTCCGCGCCCTTCAAAACATTTGATCGAATCCGCGTCTATCTTACGATTAGGCTCTCTGCAGCACCAAATACTTATTCATCGCCCCCGTGCGGCCGTCGGCTTCGAAAGCATCGATCAGGCGCGCTCGCGACGACACGGCGTCAATCAGGCGCCCCACTTCCTCATCAGAGAAATGATGGCAATAGCGCCACGCTCTTTCGACGTTTTTCCAGCCCAGCAGATAATCGCCCTCGTCGAACGCATCCGCCGCAAGACCGAGCGCGCTGCCTGCCTGCGCGTGCGTCGCCTGCGCCTTCGCCGCCAACGCGGGATTGTTCATGAACTGCCAAAGCGACACGGCCACGCATCCCCCGGGACGCACCGCGTCGATCAAACCCTCCAGCACGCGCACGCGCAGCCGCTCGTCAGGCACATGATGCAGAAACCCGAACGACACGGCCATATCCGTCTGTGGCGCATGATGCAGTTCGCACAACGACGCACCCGCAATCAAGCCGCCCACGATATCGGACGATTCATACGTCACGAGAATACCCAGCTCGCTTGCCGAAGCGGCCAACTCGTCGCAACCGTCCACCGCATACGCGCGCACATCCGCGCACGGCAACGCCTCTTCCAGATAGCGTTCGAAACGCAGATTGCCGCATGCCAAGTCGAATACGGAAACCGCGGGGCGCATTGCGCCTTCGGTCTCGCAGGGTGCGGCTTCGCCCGCGTTCCCGTCGGCCGTTATTTCGACATGCCGGACTTCTCTCTCGGCGCTATCAGCATCGAACATTCCATCGCAAAGAAGCGGTCCCCTTGAAACAACGCCTTCCCCGCGAAGTCGCCCGGCACCAACACACAAAGAGCCATCGGCAACGCCCAGCGCCTCCGCCATCATAGCGACGCAACGCCGCCATCCATGCCACGGCGCCGTGCGCGTCGCGGAAAACGACGCGGCTTGCGCGCGATAGAAATCGGACGTCACGTTGCAGAGTATTTCAGCGGTCTTCATATCCATACGAATCGCCTGCGATTCTACGATAGACTTACCCGCATGGATACTATTTTGCTTGAAGTCATCGAAGAGATACGCTGCGGCACCGACGTGGACCACAAAGTGCTCGCACGCATCCTGCACGAACACAACCAGGGGCTTTCGCGCAACGAAGACCACTTCGCGAAAAAGCAGCTTCTGCCCTACTATTTCGCGCTCAAAGAGCGCTCGCCCGAAACGGTGGCGACATGGAACCTCGACGACGCGACCGAGCGCGCGCTCATTGCGGCACTGCAGATGAAGCCGCGCCGCACTGCATCGGGCGTAGCCACGATCACCGTGATCACCAAGCCTTGGAGCTGCGGCAGCGATTGCCTCTACTGTCCCAACGACGTGCGCATGCCGAAAAGCTATCTGCACGACGAGCCCGCCTGCCAACGGGCCGAGCGCAACTGCTTCGACCCGTATCTGCAGGTGGCATCGCGCTTGCGTGCGCTCCACCAGATGGGACACCCCATCGACAAGATCGAACTGATCGTGCTGGGCGGCACCTGGACCGACTACCCCGTCGCCTACCAGACCTGGTTCATCGCCGAGCTGTTCCGCGCGCTCAACGACGGCGTAGATGCCGCCGAACAGGTGGAGGCGCGCCGCGCCTTCTACGCGGACGCAGGCATCGCCAGCGACGGCCGCTCCCTTGCCACGTTCGCCCGCGATGCCCAGCAGGCAGTCAACCGGGGCGCTTCCTTCAATGCCGTAGTGCGCAATCTGTATGCCGAGCACGCAGGCTGGCAACGCGCCGCCGCCATGCAAAGGGCAACCATCGAAGAGCTGGAAGCCTTGCAGCGCGAAAACGAGCAGGCGAACAGCCGCGTGGTGGGCTTGGTGGTGGAAACGCGCCCCGACGCGATCGACGCGCATACCTGCACCATGCTGCGCCGGTTCGGCTGCACCAAGGTGCAGATCGGCGTGCAAAGTCTCAATCCCGCCGTGCTGGCCGCCAACAACCGGCGCATCAGCCCCGAGCGCATCGCCGAAGCCTTCGCTTTGCTGCGCCTGTTCGGCTTCAAAATCCATGCCCATTTCATGGCGAACCTCTACGGCGCCACGCCCGACGCCGACAAACAAGATTACGAAACCTTCGTGACCGACGCGCGCTATCTGCCCGACGAGGTGAAGATCTATCCTTGCGCGCTCGTGAACGGCACGGGGCTCGTGCAGCACTTCGAAGACGGCAGCTGGCGCCCTTATACCGAAGACGAGCTGATCGACGCGCTTTCGCACGACACGCTGATCACGCCGCCCTATATGCGCATCTCGCGCATGATCAGGGATATTTCGGCAAGCGACATCATGGCGGGCAACAAGAAGACCAATCTGCGCCAGATGGTGGAGCGCCATATCGAGCAAACCGAACGCGGCGGCCAGGTATCGGATATCCGCTACCGCGAGATCAACAATCGCGCCACCGAGGTGGCCGATCTGTCGATCGACGATGTGGAATACGAGACATCCGTTTCGACCGAGCATTTCCTGCAGTGGGTCACGCCCGACAATCGCATCGCAGGCTTCTTGCGCCTATCGCTGCCGAACCCCGATGCGATCGACGCGCGCGCCGACCTGCCGATTGCCGAAGGGGAAGCCACGATCCGCGAAGTGCACGTCTACGGCGCCGCCGCCAAACTGCACGCCACGAGCAAAGGCGCGCAGCATTTGGGGCTGGGCCGCACGCTCGTGGAAACCGCCTGCTCCATGGCACACGACGCCGGATACCGCGCCGTCAACGTGATCAGCTCCGTCGGCACGCGCGAATACTACCGCAAGCTGGGATTCGCCGATGCAGGGCTTTATCAAAAGCGCACGATCGACGGCTAAGCACGCCTATCTGGAAAAGCTCCGACCGCCCCAGCTCCGCTCTGCCCTGCCCATCGCGAAAACCGGACGGCATAAACCCCTTCGCCGCAATGCGTCGGGTCGTGAAAAGCGCAATACGAACGAAAACCGGCCGCACCCATCGGACGCGGCGCGCAACGAGAAAGGAATCCGCCCATGAACATCTGCGTCTTCTGCTCGTCGTCGAGCAACCTGGATGCCGCTTACCTCGATGCGGCCGACGCGCTCGGACGCGCCGTCGCACGCCACGGCCACACGCTCGTATTCGGCGGCTACGATATGGGCCTCATGGGCGCCGTCGCCCGCGCGACCGTCGCAGAAGGCGGGCGCGTCATCGGCATCACCACAAAGGGCCTGAGCGCCAAGGGTCGCGCCGTGGTAGCGGGCATCGAGGAAGAATGCACGGCCGACCTTTCCGCGCGCAAAGAGCGCATGGTGGAACTTTCCGACGCCTTCGTCACGCTGCCGGGAGGCCTGGGCACGTTCGACGAATTCTTCAGCGTGATTTCGCGTGTGAAAGCGGGCGAACTCGATGCGAAAAGCGCATTGCTTGATGTGGACGGCTTCTTCAAGCCGCTGGCCGCCCTGCTCGACGACGCTTGCGCGCGCGGCTTGAACTCCACCGATTGGCGTGCGACCTGCGAAATCTTCGATGACGCCGAAGCGCTTGTCTCGTGGATCGAGAACGCGCGATGAGCAATCGCGCGAACATCGGCCGCCCGCCGCTTCCTCCCCTGCCGAAAAAGCAGCATGCCGGCAAGCAATTCTTCGGCAGCGCGCACGCATCCAAAGGCATCGGCCCGAACAAGGCATGCGGGCATAAAGGCGGCATCCGTCGCCAGGGGTCGAAACGCGGATAACGAAAGGGGGCCGTCATGCGACGCATATCCGCATGACGGCCCCATCTGAACAGGCAAAACGCGCGATTGGAAAATGCCTAGTGATGACACGCGTGCTCGGCGCCCATGACGGGAAGCTCTCCCGCCGCGGCGCGCTTGGCGACATCGCCCACGCCCGGGGTCTCGGCGTCGTAGAACACGGTGATGCCCGCCTGGGCGAAACCCTGCATAGGACGCATGCCCATGCCCGCCGCCACGATGGCATCGGCTCCGGCGTCGGAAAGAATGCTTACCGGACGCAGGCAGCCGCCGCTTTCGTGCGGAGGATTGGCCACGATGGAAACCTCTTTGATGTCGCCATCCTCGATATCGACCATCGTGAAACAATCGCTATGGCCGAAATGGCCCGAGCGAACCGCATCCAAACCGCCCTCGCCCATCGAAGGAATCGCCAGCTTCATGCTTGCCACCACGCTTTCTCTCGTTGCGGATAAGACCCTTTCCATGGTATCGCTTTTTGAGAGCGCTGCGACATCATTTTCACCAACGGTCGCAGGCGGAAAGCGAACCCCCGAAAGACATCGCCATAGCGCGCTGCTCGCCCCGGCAACGCATCAGCCCTGCGGCTTCTCGCCTTCCTCCTGCATGGCGCGCATGCCCACCTCGGCGCAAGCGTGCATGGCCATCTTCTCCGCAAGCATCATCTTGCAGAATTCCCTCAGATCGGCTTCGTTATCGGGCAGGATATCCTTCTCGTAATCGTCGATGGTCTCGATTGCGAATGTCGCGTTCACATCGAAGATGCTGAAATATTCGCGGTCGAATCGCTCGCCGGGACGCAGTCCCAGCCACTCGCGTGCCTCCTGGTAGCGCGGGTCGGTCGGCTTATCGAGCACCTCGCAGAAATCGACGTAGCCGATCGTGCCGCCGACGCCCTCGGGCGGAGCCGCGCAGGCGCCATCCAAGCACACGGGCATGAACGGAAACGCCGCCACATCGTCGGCGACGACGCGCTCGATCTTCACCTCGATTTCCCAATAGTCTTCCATGTCGTAGAAAAACGATATGGAATCGCCCGCCTTGAGCAGGTCGCATATCTTTTTTTCGGCGGCGCTCACGTGCACTTCGCCTTTCATACGCGGTATTTTCGACCCGCTTTCCATCAGCAGCGGGTCGTCGAAGAACATCCCGTTTTTATGGAAATAAAAGCCGTATTCGCCGCTCCATCCGAACGCGGCAAGCAGCGCGTCGCCCAGCATGAAAAACGTGTCGTCGGCGGGAATGATGAACCGACGCCACACGACAGGATCGGTGTAGAGAAGCGTCGCCTTCACCTGGAAGACGCTTTTCGCGAAGTCGGTCGGCTTCGCCCCTTTCGACGTGGGAAATTGAAATACGTTATCGGCCATGGCCGTCCTTTCTTCGCATTATCCTTGCAGGCATTATCGCACGACGCGCGCAGGCGGCAGACGATCGCCCGCTTATTGCGCCATCGCCCGGCGCGCTCTCTCGCGCAAGGCGTCGGCACGCTCTTCCAGCATCAATTCCTTGGTATGCGCCCGATAGCTTTCCGAACCGTAGCGCCCGATGAAGGCGACCACCGCCGCATCGGCGGAAAGGTCGGTGGTGAACAGCAGCGATTCCTTGCCCGCGCCGAACGCTTCATCGAAAAACGCATAGGCGTTGTCGAGCCTGGCAGAAGATGCCGCCACCATGCCGTCGAGCGTTTCGGCATATGCCGAGAAGCGCCCTTTGACCTGCTCGATATCGAGAGCGAACGGCTCGTCGGCGCATGCGCGCAAGAAGCGCGATGCCGTCGCCAAGGCCGAGCCCTCATCGGAAGACAGCAGCCTGTTTCGGCGCCCCTCGCGTACGCGCTCGTCGCAATCGAGCGTCGCCTTGCCGCACGCCGATCGCACATCGGAAGCGTCCGCTTCGCCTTCGTCGCATGCACGGACGATGGCTTTCACCGCATCGAAAACGAATTCGGTCGCCCTATCGCGCAGCATCGCATCGTGCATCTCTCCCGCAAGCGCACTCGATAACAGGCCCACGAGCGCCACGCGTTCGTCGAACGGCGCCGTGCGTGCGCGCTCCGTAATTCCCGCAGGCGCCTCGCCCGCCAGAATGGATTCGACTTGATAATCGGAACGATATTTATTGAACAAATCGTAATACGCAGCGAACCGCTTCGCCGTTCGAGCGTCTTGGACGTATTGCGCGATCAAACGCTCGGTCACGGGAATGCCGCGCGCCTCGTAGACGCGCATCACGCGGGAGAGATCGTCCCATCCGCGCGCCGTGACGAATTCCTTGCCGTCGAGCGTGGTCTCTATATGGTAGAAATCGGACGTTTCCGCATCGAGGTAGGCGATAATCGCCGGATGCACGCGCGTGGCGAGCGCATACGCCTTCCATGCCTCGTAATCGGGCTCCACATCGATACGCTTAAGGCGGTCCCACGTGGCCACGTCGAAATCATGCGTGCTGCGGTTGTATTCGGACGGATTGCCCGCTGTCACCACCACCCAGCCTTGCGGCACGGCATGGCGGCCGAACACCTTGTACTGCAGGAACTGAAGAATGGCAGGCGTCAGCGTCTCCGAAACGCAATTGATTTCATCGAGGAACAGGATGCCTTCGCGCCGCCCCGTTTCCTCCATGCTCTCATACACCGAAGCGATGATTTCGCTCATCGTGTACTCCGACACGCTGAATGTCCGCCCGTCGAAGGAGCGCTCTGCGATGTACGGCAGGCCGAGCGCGCTTTGGCGCGTATGGTGCGTCATGGAATAGCTCACCAACCCGATGCCCATCTCGCGCGCGACCTGCTCCATGATGGCGGTCTTTCCCACGCCCGGCGCGCCGAGCAGAAAGAGCGGGCGCTGCCGTTCGACAGGGATCAGATACGCCCCGTTTTCGTCTTTGGCAAGATAGACCTCGACCGCGCGGGCCACCTCTTCTTTCGCCTGCCTGATATTCATCGCATGCCCTCCTTGCTTGCTCCTGCACGAAATTCCCCCGAATCGACCTTCACGCGCATCGCCCACGGCGGCACATCGGGCTCTTCGGCATACGCCTCGTCGGTCAGGACGAACGCCACGTCATAGCGCGGCTTTTCACGCGGATACGCCCCTTGCCCGTCGGTGAAATACAGAAGTCCCTTCAAATGCGTCAGCTCGCCCGCGTCCACCAGACCGTCGACATAAGAGAAAACCGGCCGGAAGTCGGTTCCCCCGAAGCCCTTGAGGTCGAGATCGTGCGCCCATGCGCGCGCATCGGAACGCGAAGCGATGCGCGCGACGTCTTGAACCTGGGCATCGCATTGAATCACGTAGAGATTGAGCGCATCGGAAAATACGCCCGCATCCTCCAGGATATCGCAGGTGCGCTCCACGAACGCCGCCACCGTATCGCCCTTCGTGGACGCCGACGTGTCGATAGCGATGACGAAATCGCGGATACGCCCGTCGTCGGCATATTCGAGCGGCTCGATCAACGGCATATTCCCGTACCGTTCAAGACCGTAGCAGTAGTAGACGTAATCGAATTCTTCGTCGTTGACCAGCATCTGCTCGTCGCGGGAAACGAAGCGGCGTAAAAACTCCCCGTAATCGACGCGCTCGACGTTCGAGCGTTTGAGCGCCAACGAGAAATTCCCGCCCGCCACGCCCCAAAGCTGGGAGAAATCATCGAGCGCCACATCGGCGCGCAGCGAGATTTCGCGCCATGCCGTCTGCATCGACTCGTTGAAGGTGTCGGTCGGCTGAGGACGGGTGCGCTGCTGAGGCTCGGGGACGCCGCTCATCGTGACGTCGGGCGCCGGAACGCCGCCCGCCCCGAAGCACGCCGATGCATTCGCCTCTCCCTCAAGACGCGCGGCGGCGAGCATGGACATCATCGAAGACGCCAAAGCGTCGTCGGCGAAATCCTGCGGCGACGGATTTTCACGGGATTCGATTCGCTCGGACGCGTCGTCGCCCCCATCGGCATCGGATGCGGAAGGCGAACGCGCAACCGACTCGTCGGAAGAAGGCGGCATCATCGATTCCCTTCGAGCGGCGCCGCCCTGCGAATCCTGCAAGGCATGCGCCGTGCCGCGCATCCAAAAGGCGTGGTCATCGACGAAAAACGCCCGGCGCAGCTCGACGGCCTCCTGATCGGATACGCCCCTTTCCTGCAGCAGGTAATAAAGCGCCTCCGCCGTAACGACCGGCACGGCGGGGAAAAACCGCGCGCAAAGAGGTGCCTGCAACGACTCGCGGAAAACCGCCAGATTTGAAAATCCCAGGTCGGTGATGCATTCCTCCACCGCCATATCGCACGCAAGGTCCCACAAGGCCGGCCGAAACGACGCGTTCGAGAACGGATGGCGGAAAAGGCAGTGCAGCGTCATGTGCAGGATATCGCGCGCAAGACGCGGCGGCTCCTCGGCGAAAGAGGCCGCCACCTGCCGCGCGTCGTAATACAAAGCGGCGCCGTCGGTTGCGAAAAGCGACCCCTCGCATGGCACGCAGGCAAGGCGCGACAGGGCGGGCTCGAGAAACCGCACGTCGACCAGCAGCATTTCCTTGGCATAGTCGAGCAGATCCGCCGCAAGGACATCCTCGTCGGATTGCGGAACATGCCCATCTTGGCGCACGGCGCATCCCTTCGTTGCATTTTGCGTCGCCGCGTTTGCGCGACCGTCGGCATCCATACAGCGCTCCTTACGCGAGAACCATACTTCGCTTCATCATAGCGCAATACGAGCATCGGAAATCCCCCTTCCTCGCGCGAAACGCCTCCCTGCGCTACCATGGCTTCGTTCGAATGCGAACCCGACCGGATGGAAGCGAAACGCCGCGCCGCCCGGCCGCACGAATACATGCCGAGCCGTATCGGAGGCACCATGGACGACCCTTTGCGCCGCGCGCTTTCCCGCATTCTGTTTTTCGACGCGACAACGCCTCTTGACGAGCTGATAGAGCATGCGCGCGCAAACCCCGTCACGCTCGATGCCGCAGAGGCCGCCGCACTCGTCGACTCGGAGCTTTTCTCCCTTTGGCCCGAGCAGCAAGGGTGCGCGCTTCTTGCCGCCGACCTTCACGCGCTCGCACGCGATGCGAAGCTGCCCGACGAAGGCCTTATCCTGCATCTGCCGCAGGCATTCGGCGATATGCCGCTGACGCGCATCGCACGCGAGGCGTTTCGACCGTGGCTTTCGTACGGAATCAAAATCCGCCTGCTCATACTGCCCGAAGGCATGACCGACATAAGCGACGGCGCCTTGGCTCCCTTGTGCTTCGAACACCTTTGCCTGCCCTCCACCCTGACGCATTTCGGGATGCGCGAAGTGCGCTGGAACAAGCTGACATGCTATCCCGACCGCGTCTCGTTTTCCGTTCACGGCGACAATCCCGCTTTTGCGGCGCATGACGGCTCGCTTTACTCGAAAGACGGTACGGAGCTGATCGCCCACGCATATCCCTACGATGCCTGCATCGATATACCCGATGGCGTCAAGCGCCTGCGAAAAGACGCCTTCATCCACACGCCGCAACCGCCGCAAAGCATCCTCTGCCCCGACAACCTCGAAGAAGCCCCCGACGAAATCGACCCGTCGCTGCTCTGGATCAGAAATTCCACGGCGCCCGTAGCGCAGTTGCTCCGCCGCGAAGGACGCCTCGGAGTTTCGCCCGTTTATTGGCGCGAAGACGGCTGCGTGTTCGATTTCAACCCCGCCAGAAGCGAATCCGTGCTGGTATCGGCCCAGGGAAACGACGGCGGAGACATCGTTCTTCCCGCATCGGTCGTCGATCGCCCGTTGACGCGTATCGGCGAGAGGGCTTTGCCCCGGCGCGCGCAATCCGTCGCGCTCTCGGAAAACGTGAAAATCGTCGAAGACGGCAATGCCTGCGAAGGCGCGCAACGCATCGTTTTGAACGAAGGCCTTGCTTCGATAGGCGCGGGATGCTTCATGCGAGCCGCGCACGATGCAGCCGTGCGCATCCCCCGCAGCGTGCAATCGATCGGCGCGCGTTCGTTTTGCGCAAGCCGCATCTTCTTCGAAGCCCTAGGAACCGCGGTCTTCATTCCTGCAGGCAGCCACTCGCTCTTCGAGCCGCAGACGTATCGCACAACGGGCTTCTCCCGCATCGAGTATGCCCGCCGAGATGCCGACGGCGCATTCACGGCGCCCTTCGACATGGGGGCCTACGATGGGTTTCTTGCGGGCGATCGCTCGTTTTTCGGCAAAACGGAAGCGATCGTCGACAGGCTTTCGGGCGATGTCGAGATATCGCAGGAACACGCAATCGCATTCGCCGCGCAGCTTGATAAAAACGCCGATAGCGCCCTTTGCCTGATTGCGCAACGACGCTCGAAGCGCTGCGTCGAGCGCCTAGCGGAACACAGGTTTTACGAAAACGAGCAGCGCTTCCTCGCTCAATGCGAATTGCTCAGGCAGCACCATGCGACAGAGGCGCTCGGATTGCTCATGGAACAGCGCGTCCATCACGGCAACGTGGCGCCCGCGAAGCCATCCGACCGCTTCGCCTTCTGACGATACATCGTGCGGCATGCGCGCAATGGCTTCGCGAAAACAATGAAACGAGAGGGGGCGCTGGGCCATTCGCGGGAAAACCGCGCTTCGAAAACACGGCGAGCGGCGCGAAAAAACAATGCGCGCCGCTTAAGCATCGAAGCGATACAGGTCGTATTGGTCCATGATGGCGACAAGCCTGTCTGCGTAAGAGCTGTCCGTCGCCCAGCCCGCATCCTGCAGGCCCCATGCCATCAAAGCCGAGTTGTTCGTTTCGATGGCGCGACGAATCGTCGGATTATCGGCATACGTCGACGCCTGCAGAAAGACGCTCGAACGAAATTCTATGCATGCCTTCTTGCTCTCGAACTCGACGAAGGCATCCGTGATCGTGACGGTTTTGCCGTCGTATTCTTCGCTGGTACCCCAACTCGCAGGACCGACCACCCCATGCTTCCCCTTGAAGGAATCGGACCATTTCATGCCGAACAGGTTGTTATCCTCCTCGGCAAGGCGCGAAAGGCGTGCCCCCTGCCCGCTTTCCTGGATGATCTGAGCGATCGTGCATCCGGCGGGATGGCCGTACTCCTGCCGCATAGCGCGCGCGACAGCGACCATTTCATCGCTGATGTAGGCAGGCAGGCCGTCGGCGCGCTGTGTCGAGGCGCCCTGCTTCGCCGACACTGCGCTTGACGCGACGAATGCAATCGTAACGACAAGGGCGAGAACCGCCGCAAAACGAACGAGATACGACCGCCCCACCACACGGGCCCCGCGCGCAACGACGCCATGGCGGCGCTCTTGCGACCGGGCAGGGCGCGCCTCCCGCGAAGGCGCGCTGCAGCGCGCGGCATCGGTATTGCGCGGAGAGAACGAACGCCGCGAAGACGAAGTTTTTTCAGCACGCGCAGTCGAATGAGACGATGCCGTTTTTCCGGCGACATTCTTCGCAGAACCCCTGTTTGCACCGGAAAAGCCGCCTTTGCTTCGGCTTCCCGACGAAGAGCGGGACGAGCGGCCTTTCTCGCTTGCCTGCTTCTGCGCGGACGCCGCTTTTGATGAGGAGGCTCCCCTCTTTGCGGCCGTCGTGCGGGAAGACGACGTATTCCGAGCCTGCCCGCCCGTTTTTGCCGCCCTCGTTTTGCCCGACGAAAGCGACGCGCTCCCCGCATCGCGCGACGAGCGCGTCGACCGGGCGCTTCCCGCGCTTTTCGATTTCCCCGACACAAAACGGCCCTCCGCGCGCGACGCCGATGCAGGCGCGCTTCGAGGCGCCGCTTTTCGGGCGCTCATCGATTCGCCTTCCCATCGGCGGATTCGCCGTTCGCCAAGTCGCGCGCCAATCCCTCGATCGCTTCGATCAAGCTGTCATCCTCGCCGAGGTCGAAATACTTCACCGGCACCGAAAGCTTGCCCGTTTGGGCGACATAGCGCGCACCGTATCGGCGCAGCGGCGTCAAGGCGCTGCGAGGCACATCGATCGGCTCGATCGCGACCTTGCCCGCCGACACGCTGATAAGCTTCACGCCGTGCTCCGACGCCCATGCCCGCAAGCGGGACTTCGCGAACATATTCGCACATGCCTGCGGCATGGCGCCGTAACGCTCCTGCGTGCGCTCGAGCAGCTCGTCCACCGTCTCGGGCAATTCGGCGCAGGCGAGTTTGCGATACAGCAAAACACGCTCGTCGGCATCGGGAACATACTCTTCGGGAATGTAGGTATGCACGGGCACGTTCACCGTGATGTCCGACAGCGCGGGAGGAAGCGTGTCGCCCGCATCGGGCTTGCCTTCGCGTGCGTCGCTCACGGCCTGGCTGAGCATCTGCGCGAACAAATCGAAGCCCACGCCGCTCATATTGCCGCTCTGCTCTGCGCCAAGCAGGCTGCCCGCGCCGCGAATCTCCAGATCGCGCATCGCCACGCGCATGCCGCTTCCCAGATCGCGATGCTCGTTGATCGCATCGAGACGAGCCATGGCCTCTTCGGTCAGGCTCACGCTTTCCGGGAACATGAAGTACGCATACGCCTGTTGAGCGCTTCGGCCCACGCGGCCCTTGAGCTGATACATCTGCGCCAGGCCCAATCGCTGCGAATCCTCGATGATGAGCGTATTGGTATGCGGATTGTCGATGCCGCTTTCGATGATGGTCGTGGCGACCAAGACGTCGATCGCGCCGGCAGAGAAATCCTCCATCACACGCTCGAGCTCTTCCTTGCTCATTTTGCCGTGCGCCACGCCCACGCGCGCCTCTGCCGCGGCCGCGCCCACGCGCGCAACCGCCTCGTCGATCGTGCGCACGCGGTTGCTCACATAATACACCTGACCGCCGCGCTGCAGCTCGCGACGAATGGCCTCGCTCACCACGTCGACATCCCATTCGCCCACATGCACCTCCACGGGACGTCGATTGTCGGGCGGCGTAAGGATCAAGCTCATATCGCGCACGCCCGAAAGGCTCATCTGCATCGTGCGCGGGATGGGCGTCGCCGACAACGTGAGCACATCGATCTGCTCGCGCAAGTTTTTCATCTGCTCTTTATGCGCCACGCCGAAACGCTGCTCTTCGTCGATGACGACCAGGCCCAGATCGCGCGGATTCACGTCGCGGGAAAGAAGCCGGTGCGTGCCCACGAGCACATTCACCGTTCCTTCGGAGAATCCTTTCAACGCAAGCTTCTGCTCCGCCGGGCTGCGAAAGCGCGAGAGCACTTCCACCTTCACGCCGAACGGCTCGAAACGCTCTTTGAAGGTGGTGTAGTGCTGTTGCGCCAGAATGGTGGTCGGACACAGCACCATGACCTGCTTGTTGTCCTGCGTCGCCTTGAACGCCGCGCGTAAAGCGACCTCCGTCTTGCCGAAACCGACATCGCCGCACACCAGGCGGTCCATCGGCTTCGACGATTGCATGTCCGCCTTCACCTCGGCGATAGCCGCAAGCTGATCGGGCGTTTCTTCATAAGGGAACGCCTCTTCCATCTCCCGCTGCCACGGCGTATCGGGCGCGTAGCGAAATCCCTGGACGCTCGCACGACGCGTATAGACATCCACCAAATCGAATGCAAGCTGCTTGGTGGCCTTACGCGCCTTGGAAAGCGCCCGCGACCAATCGCTCGTGTTCAGACGCGTGCAACGCGGGCTCGATCCTTCGGGTCCCACATAGCGCGTCACGCGATCGAGCTGCTCGACCGGCACGAACAGCTTGTCGCCTTCGGCGTATTCGAGCAGCAGATAATCGCGCATCGTGCCGCCCATGTCCTGGCGCACCAAATCTTTGAAAAGAGCCACGCCGTGAGCGGCATGCACCACGTAATCGCCCGGGGCGAACGGAAACGTCACTTCGGTCATATCGACCCGACGACGTCCGCGAATCTGCGAGGTGCGCCCCTGCGTGTCATGGACAGACACCAAGCCCACCTTGGCGCTTGGGATGATCATGCCTAAAGGAATATCGACGTCGACCACGTTGACCACGCCGCGCTTGAGCTTGCGCACATCGCGATGCCACGATGGATTGTCGGATCCCGAACGCGCATTGCGACGCGAAAACGCAGGCGCGATCGAGCCGCCTCCTTGCGCCTGCGCACCCGAAAGCGCGCCCGCAGAAGAAGCGCCGCCCTCGGATATACCCTCCGCTTCGGCATCGAGGATTTCAACCACAGGCAAGGCGTTGTCCACCAAAAGCAGTTTCATATCGCGGCGGGCGCGCACATCGGGTACGCTGAAAACCGTGGTATAGCGCTGGTCGACCAGGCTGCGCAGGCGGCCGACGAGCTTTTCGGCGCTGCCCGCCACCTCGCTGCGTTTGACGGGCAGCTGGGCGTCCACCATGCCGCCGACGCGCATGATTGACGAAAGCGTATAGCGCTGCGCATGGCCGAAATCGAGCTGCGAAGGAGGGATATACAGCCCGTCGACCGTGATATGGCTTCCGTGCGACCGCTCCTGCGCGTCGTCGTAAGCACGCGAAGCATCGTCGAAGATGCTGCGGGGCTCGCTGAGAACCACGAGCGCAGCATCCGAAACGTAAGAACAAAGCGTTTCCGTCTTGGCGCAAAGCAACGGCAGCAAAGCGTCGGCGCCGACGAAATCGGTTCCGCCTTGCAGATTGCCGAGCAGATCGCGCCAGACGGGATCGCTTTCGGCGCGCTTCGCAACCACGGGCAACGCGCGCGCGACGGCCTTTTTTCCAAGCCGGTATTCGCGCACCGGATACACGTCGACCTCGGAAAGCGACATGATGGTCTGCCCCGTCGACGGGACGACGCGGCGGATTTCATCCACATCGTCGCCGAAGAAATCGATGCGCACCGGATACGGCGTGTCGCCGGGAAAGATATCCATCGTTCCACCGCGCACGCAAAACGTTCCCGGCCCTTCGAGCGCATCGCCCGTATTTTGGAAACCGCGCGCGACAAGCGCGACGGCGACCGACTCCATGTCGAGCGCTTCGCCCGTCGCCCCGTCGATGACGGGCGATTCGACGCGCACGATAAGCGGAGCGAACACGCATGCCCCATGCGGCGCCAAGGCGCGCACGATCGAAGCGGCCGACGCAACCGTCACACGCTCGGCCCCCGACTGCAAGCCCCAAGCCGCGCGGGCGCGGCGGGCGACGAAGCGCGCGTCGGGGGTCTTGGGAGCGAACGGATAATCGACGCGCGCGGGAAACGCCGCGACATTTTCATCGCCTATATAAGCGGCGACGCTGCGCGCGAACCCCTCGACGGCATCTTCGCCGGGAATGACCACGAGCATCGGCTGAGGGCGGGAGGCGAAACGCGCCGCCACCGCGAACGGGCGCGCCGACGCCGCAATGGCGAGAGCGGCATCTTCGCCCGCATCGAGCTTGGCATATACCTCGGCCAAAGCGCCGCTTTCTTCGATAGCGGCGGCAAGCGCGTCGATCAGCATGAAAACCCCTTCGTCATAACGGTCGGAAATCGCGAAACGATCCGCAAAACGCCCCATCGCGATCCGCGAATCATTTTCCCTTATATCAAACAACTGTTCGTATATTATATGAGAAAACGATCGCGCGGAAAATCTCTTCGCGAGAATCGAAAGAAACCACGCATCGCGAGCGCCTCGGAAGGAATCGGGCTTTCGAGGGCGCAGCACGACCGATGCGAAGGCGAAGCCGCGCAGGAAGGCGCATGATGCGAAACGCGCGAATCGCCTTACAATACACGCATATGCCCGCAGACCACGAAGGAGCCGTCATGCCCCGCGAAAATATGACGCAGAAACGAGAGCGCGCCGCCGAAATCGAACGACGTCTTTTCGACTGCTACGGCGAAGGAGAATGCTCGCTCGACCACGCCGACCCGTTCACGCTCACAATCGCCGTGATTCTTTCGGCCCAGTGCACCGATGCCGCCGTGAACAAGGTGACCCCCGAGCTGTTCGCGCGCTTCGGTACCCCCGAAACGATGGCGCATGCCGATGTGGCGGATATCGAATCGATCATCCACCCCTTGGGATTCTTCCGCTCGAAAGCGAAGAACATCATCGCCTGCGCGCAAACCGTGCTCGCCGATTTCGGAGGCGAGATTCCCAACGACATCGATGCGCTGCAGACGCTGCCGGGCGTCGGACGCAAAACCGCCAACGTGGTGATGTGCCAGGCATTCCGCAATCCGCAAGGCATTGCGGTGGACACGCACGTCTTCCGTATCGCGCATCGCCTGGGATTCGCCACCCGCAATGACGACACGCCGCAGAAAACCGAAACGAAGCTGTTGAAAATCTATCCGCAGCGCGACTGGCTGTTCATCAACCACCAATGGGTGCATTTCGGACGCGAATTCTGCAGCGCGCGCAATCCGAAATGTGCATTATGCCCGATCGCCGACCTGTGCCCAAGCCGCGCGAAGCATTAAGCCGAAGACGATTCTCCCGAGCGCACGGCGCGACCTGCCGCGAATGCCCGACATGATCTTCCACGCCGCCGCCAAGGCATCCGACGCGGAAGCGGAACGTGCGGCTTGCGCTCTATTCGCCCAGCTTCGTCATGATCGCATCGACGATTTCATCGACGGGCGACAAGGTGCCGCGTGCCACATCGCCGCAGGCAAGCTTGCCGACTCCCGGTCCCACCAGCTCGATGCCGCGCTCTTCGAGCGTGCGCAGATTCGCCTGAGTGGCGGCGTTTTCATACATATGCGTGTTCATAGCGGGACATACGACAACGGGGCACGTCGCCGCCAAGAACGTGGACGAAACCATATCGTCGGCAATGCCATGCGCCAACTTGGCGATGATGTTCGCCGTAGCAGGCGCTACGCAGAAAAGATCGGCATCTTGCGCCAACGTGATGTGCTTGATGGAGGCATCGTAGTTGTAGTCGAACGTGTCGGTATAGACCATGCGACCGGAAAGCGCCTCGAACGTCAACGGCGTGACGAATTTCGTGGCGTTCTCAGTCATGATCACCTGCACGTCGACATCGCGTTTATTGAGCTTGCTCACGATGTCGCATGCCTTATACGCGGCGATGCCGCCCGAAACAGCCAGAAGAACGCGCTTTGCCATGATGCCTTCCTTTCCTCGCAAAAATCTTCTGCAGTATAACCCGTCACGCAAAAAAGCCCGCCTCCCTCGATGAGAAAAGCGGGCTTTCGCCTCATAAGCGCCGAATCGCCGTGCGTCCGCTCCGTCAACCCTTCCCAAGTCATCAATCGCAGACGAGGGCTCTAGCACGAAAGCAAAATCCTCCAGATCGCATAACGGAGAGAGAAGACGCCCGGTGCCCCGAATCGACCCGACTGGCGCAGGGAGCGTGCTTCGTACGCGACCGGAGCAGCAGGGTCGAGGCGGAACGCCCGGCGTCTTTGCAGCGTCGGCTTATTCCGTCGACCGGAAAGGCCGACGGAACTACAAGATCTGATCGGTTTCTTCGAATTTGACCACATCGACCTTCTTCGCCGCAGCATAGCCTTTCATGGCGACCCAATAGACGATGCCTGCGAACACGAGCGAATTAAGACCAGGAATGCCGATCGCGAAAATGCTGCTCGCCTCGCCGACGGCGAATGCGGCGATCCACACGACGATGGCGACGGGGTTCCATTTCTCCACCGTCTTCGGCAGCACGCCCTCTTCACGCGATGCGTCCAAATCGGCGCGATTGCGTTTGAGCAGGTAGTAATCGACCACCATGATGCCCGCTACCGGCGGAATGGCAACGCCGAGCAGCGTGAGGAAATCCGTGAAGTAATTGATGATGCCGATCATGGAAAGCACCGTGCCCACGATGCCGAGGACCCACGTCATGATCGAACGGTTCACTTTGACATTGAACAGCGCGTTGATCATGGTGGCCATGCCCAGGCCGGACGAATACAGGTTGATGTCGTTGAGCTTGACCGTGGAAGCCACCACGATGATCACGCCCAGCACGCCGGAAGTAGCCATCATGATGTCGGTGACGTTGTCGGTTCCCGTGGCATGCGCCAAAACGACGGCGATCAGGTTCATGCCGAGCTCGCCCAAAAACGTGCCGATCAGCGTCATCCAGAACACCTGCGTGCCGCTTTTCAGGTAGCGCGCATAGTCAGGCGTGCAGATGGCGCCCGCGATGAAGCCGCCCGCCACGATCGTGGTGGCGGCGCCGAACGAAAGCGCAGGGCCCGGATGAGGGGAATTCAAGAATTCGACCAGGCTGTGGTCTTGCAAAACGATAGCGGCCGACGCGATGACGGCAACGATGAACAGCGGCACGAAAACGGCGGCGAAACGGGCGATCCATTTGATGCCCGCCACGACAAGCAGCGTGATGCCGAGACCGGTGATCAGCGCCCAGATGGGAAGATTGAGCACGCCCGTGATGTCGTACATGCCTTCGGCGAATACAGAGTTCTGAACGCCGAACCACCCCACCATGGAGATGGCCACCACACCGCCGAGCAGCGCAGAGCCCATCTTTCCCAAGCCTGCCCAGCGCGACAGAAGACTCGTGGAAAGACCCTCGCGCGCGGCCGCCGTGCCGAGCGCCCAGCTTACGACCTGCAGCAGAACCGAACCGAGCATCGTCGCCCAGAATGCATCCCAAAACGACATGCCGTAGCCGAGCGTCGCGCCGAGCACGAGCTGCGACACGCAGCAAAGTGCTCCGATCCTGATCATGAGAATCTGCCACAATGGCTGTTTCGCGCCCTCGGGAATGCGCGATAGCGAGAAATCGTTGTCGTTGCTCACGATTACCCTCCCCCTCGTCCGATCGAATTCTTTACGCGCGATGGCCGTGCGCACGAACGGAACGCACGCACGGCCATCGCATCATGGAAATTGCCGTCTATTATACTCCATCACATTAAAGCGTCAAAGCACTTTCGCCATGCTTCGCGCGGACGATTCGTCCGACGGGAAACGATGCACCCTGCGGCAGAGCCGAAAAAACTATCCGAGCAGCGCGGGACCGTACATGAGCACCGCCAGGAAGCAAACGCCGACGAGGATGCACCATGCGAGCGATTTCGTCTTGATGCCGACCACCATGACCGCCACGGCGGCGATAAGCGGCGCAAGCCACGACCACGTATCGCCCGAAGCGATTTTGACGGGATCGAACAGGTCGTTTGCCACCAAGGCGGCGAATGCCGCAGGCGGAATGAAATTGAGCGCGCGAACCACGGTTTCGGGCAACTGCTTGCCCTTCAGCAAAAACACCGGCAAAACGCGGCACGCGAGCATCGTCAGCGCGCAGGCGCCGAATACGATAAGGAAATCGGATACGGACATGTCAGGCCCCCATCCTGATGTCGGAATCCTGCGATTCGCGCGTCTTCAAGCTGAACGCCAATGCGGCGCCGACGCCCACCAGCGCGCCGATCAAGATGGCAGGGCCCGACAGGCCGATCAGCTTGCATACGATAACGCCCGCCATGGCGCTTGCGGCCGCAACGATATTGGCGCGCGTGATCTTCTGCATGCACAAAAGGCAGATGAACAAAGCCGTCATGGCAAACGACGCAAGCGCGGTGGGCAGCGAGACGGCAGAGCCCACCAGGGCACCCGCCGCATTGGACAGAAGCCAGGCGCTTTGGGAGAACAGATTCACCGCCAAGGCGGACCCGACCGACCACTCGCCGTTGATGAATCGCGCGAGATTCACGCCGAAGCTCTCGTCTGTCACTGTTGCACCGAAGAAAAACGCAAGGCGCTTGCGGCACGTTCCGCAGAATTGCGACAACGACGCGCCATAAAGCATCTGGCGCGTGTTGACAAGCGACACGCTTGCAATGATGGCCGTCAACGGATTGCCCGCAAGGTACATGTTGGGAATCATGTACTGGCCCGCTCCGGAATAGAACAGGGCGCACATGACGACCACCATCCACACGTCCATGCCCGCCGTAGCGCACAGGATGCCGCACGGAATGCCCAGCACGACATAGCCCGCCATGATAGGCAGGGCCATTTTAAATGACTCTTTTATCCAGCTCTTTTGCATAATGCGGCAATTATACGAAGAATTTGTTCTTTTTCCAGATGCTTTTACGCGATGGAGCGAAAAAGCGCCGTGGACGGCGGAACGCGCCGTATGCCGCTCTCGTATCGGCGGCCCGATGGCTTGCAGCCCGCTCCTTCTCGCTCCCGGCAAAAGCAGAGCGTGCGCCGTCGCATGGCGCCCAACCGAGCCTGCGGCCGAATAAAACCGCCGCAAGCACGACGGCGAGCGGATAGAGATAGCAGAAGAAAGCAAACGGCAGATATTCCACGCACGATACTCCGAGTATAGCAACCATATAGATAGAGCAGGTGTTCCACGGGATGAGGACCGAGGTGATGCCCGCGCTCGAATTCACGATATTGCTCCATACCTCGCCCGGAGTCCCCTGCTTCTCAAAAGCGCCGCCGTACATCTTGCAGGAGAGCGCGATGGCGGGATACTGATCGGGCAGAAGCGCATTGAACGCGACGCCGCTGGCGACCGTAGCCGTGCAAAGCGAGCCGAAGCTCCTCAATCGCGAAACGATCGGCCCGATCAGCGATTGCATAAGCCCCGCATGTTGCAGGATGCCCACATAGGCCATGACCAGGATAACGATGGAAATGGTCGGCAGCATCTCCTCGATGCCGCCTGTGGAAAACAAGCGGTCGAGCATTTCGAATCCCGTATCGCTCACCACGCCGGTATTGGCTGCGGCCGCAACGGTCGCGAAATCGGCCCCTTGCAGAAACACCGCTTCGATGGCGGCCAAAAGCACGCCGAGCAAAAACGAGGGGATGGCGGGGACCTGCGCCACGATGCAGGCGATCATGGCCGCAAGCGGGATAAGCGCGGCGGGGCCGATCGCGTAAGATTGCTCAAGCGCGCCGAGCAGCTCCTCGACGCTGCCCGCCCCCGCATCGACCGCAGCCGCCTCGAACGTGGTTCCGATAAAGAAATACGTTCCCACGCTGAGAGCGCAAACGCCGGCGACGATCGGCAGGAACTTCTTACACATTGCGAAAACGCCCACATCGGCGACGGCGGCGCACAATACGGGTCCATCGGTCAAAGGAGAGGCGATTTCGCTTACGTAGGCAGCGGCGACGATGGCGCCCGCCGCCATCCCCAAGGGAATATCGAGTGCGGCGGCGATGCCCATGAAAGCGATGCCGATCGTGCCCGCCGCGCCCCACGACCCCAAAACGATGCCGACGACCAACGTGCCGAGAAACGCCACGGGAAGAAAAAGCTGGGGGCTGATCACGCTCAAGCCATAGTAGATAAGCGTCGGAACGGTTCCCGACAGAATCCATGTTCCTACGAGCATGCCGATGCACATGAGGATGAACACGGCCTCCATGGCATCGAGAACGCCTTTCATGGCTCCGTCGAGCACGTCGTCGAAGGTGCTGCCCCCGTGCATTGCAATGCCGCCCGCAATGACGCAGCCGATCACCATGGGAATCTGAGGCTCGCACCCCAGCCCCGCCACGCACACAAGCATGACCGTCGCAAGCGAACCGAAAGCGAGCAGCCCGTGGCGGAATTGCGCTTCCTTTTTCGTTTTCATCCCCCTGCTCGAAGGCAATGCCATCGTCTCCTTCCCTTTCGCAAAACAGCGCACTATGGTACCGGGAAACGATCGCAATTCATGGGCCGCGTCGGCATGCCGCGTGCGCAAGACGCCGCACATGCACGGCGCATAACGGCCGAGCGTGCTTAACCGGGCAATGAGAACGCACGTACGCGCCGTCAAACCGAAGCATGGATCGATATCCGTCGCAGGCAACTTCGAAATCGAGAGCGAAACGATCGAGCGGTCTGCAAACGAAAACGGACCCGCCCCCAAGAGGCAGGTCCGTTCGATCGCTTCCGTCCTTCGATCCGGAAAACCGGACCGCAAACGGCTATTTCTCTTCGAGAGCGGCCTGGGCGGCAGCCAAGCGAGCCAACGGCACGCGATACGGGCTGCAGGACACGTAATCGAGACCGATCTTATGGAAGGTCTTCACGGAATCGGGATCGCCGCCGTGTTCGCCGCACACGCCGCACACCAAGTCGGGATTGCCCTCGTGGCCCAGCTCGACGCCCATCTTCACGAGCTTGGCGACGCCGGGATCGATCGTGGCGAAGGGGTTGTACGGCAGAAGCTTCTCGGCCAGGTACTGCGGCACGAACTCGGCCTCGACGTCGTCGCGGCTGAAACCGAACGTGGTCTGCGTGAGGTCGTTGGTGCCGAAGCTGAAGAAGTCGGCCTGAGTAGCGATTTCATCGGCAGTCACGGCGGCACGAGGCAGCTCGATCATGGTACCTACGGGAATCTCAAGCTCGACGCCCACCTCGGCGGCAACCTCGGCAATGGTGTCGACGGCGACCTTGCGCAGCTTCTCAAGCTCTTTGACCGTGGAAACCAGCGGAATCATGACCTCGGGCTTGGGGTCGAGACCCTCTTTTTTCAGCTGCGCCGCAGCCGTGGCGATAGCGCGCACCTGCATGACGGGCAGAATGGGATACACGATGCCCAAGCGGCAGCCGCGAAGACCCAGCATGGGGTTGGCTTCGCTCATGCCGTCGATCTGCTCCATGAGCTTGCGCTTTTCGGCAATGACCTTCGCGTCTCCGCCCGTCGCCTCGAGCTTGGCGATTTCGACATCGAGAGCGCGCGGGCTTTCGAGGAACTCGTGCAGCGGCGGATCGAGCAGACGCACGATCACCGGCAGGCCGTCCATGGCCTTGAACATACCGTAGAAGTCGCCCGTCTGAGCCTCGAACAGGTCGTTGACGGCCTTCTCGCGCACGGCTTCGTCCTCGTTGAGGATAAAGGTCTGGATGATCTGCTTGCGATCGCCCAGGAACATATGCTCAGTACGGTCGAGACCGATGCCTTCCGCGCCGAAGGAGCGGGACAGCTCGGCATCGGCGGGATTGTCGGCATTGGCACGCACGCCCAGGCGACGGAACTCGTCGGCCCACTCCAGGATGACGTCCAGATCGCCGGAAAGCTCGGGCATGACCAATTCGACCGCGCCGAGAACCACGATGCCCGTGGTGCCGTCGATCGAAATCATGTCGCCCTCGCGAATGACGATATCGGTGCCGGCGACGGCCGCTTCCTTCTTTTCGGCATCGATCTTCAAAGCTTCGACGCCGCATACGCACGGAGCGCCCATGCCACGGGCGATAACCGCCGCATGGCTCGTCTTTCCGCCATGAGAGGTCAGGATACCCTCGGCGGCGATCATGCCGGCAAGGTCGTCGGGGTTGGTCTCCCAGCGGACGAGCACGCACTTGCGGCCGGCGGCTTCGGCGGCCACCGCATCGGCGGCGGAGAAGACCGCCTCGCCCACAGCGGCGCCGGGGCTGGCGTTCAAGCCGCGCGCGACCACGTCGTACTCGGCATTCTTATCGAACTGCGGATGAAGCAGCTGGTCGAGCTGCTCGGGATCGACGCGGCAGACGGCCTCTTCCTTGGTGATCAGGCCCTCTTTGACCATCTCGATGGCGATATGCAGCGCGGCGGCGGCGGTACGCTTGCCCACGCGGGTCTGCAGCATCCAAAGCTTGCCCTGCTCGATGGTGAATTCGATATCGCACATATCGCGATAGTGGTTCTCCAGGGTGACGAACACCTCTTCGAGCTCGGCACCGGCCTCCTGCAGGCCCTCGACATGCTTCAGCTCGGCGATGGGGCTCGTGTTGCGGATGCCCGCGACGACGTCTTCGCCCTGGGCGTTGACCAGGTAGTCGCCGTAGAATTCCTTCGCGCCGTTGGCGGGGTTGCGCGTGAAAGCAACGCCCGTCGCCGACGTTTCGCCCTTGTTGCCGAACACCATGGCCTGCACGTTGACGGCGGTACCCAGGTCATCGGCGATCTTGCTCTGCTTGCGATACAGCGTGGCGCGCGGGTTGTTCCAGCTGCCGAACACGGCCTCGATGGCCAGGCGCAGCTGCGTGTCGGGATTCTGTGGGAAGCAGACCTTGCCGCCTTCGACCAGCGACGGATAATCGTCGGCGGAGACGTTCTCGGAGAAGATGGCCTTGAACTCTTCGACGAGTTCCTGCAGGTCTTCGGCGGTCAAATCGGCGTCGCTTTTCACGCCGCGCACGATCTTTTTGGCGTTGATGGCATTTTCGAACAGATCGCCGTCAAGGCCCATGACCACGTTGGAGAACATCTGGATGAAGCGGCGATAGCTATCCCACGAGAATCGGGGGTTTTCGGTGTGCTTGATCAGGCCGTTGATGGATTCGTCGTTCAAGCCCAGGTTCAGCACGGTATCCATCATGCCGGGCATGGACATGGGGGCGCCGGAACGCACGGACACGAGCAGCGGGTCTTCCGCATCGCCGATCTTCTTGCCGATGCGGTTCTCGAGATCGCGGCGATACTGCTCGATCTCGTCGAGCGCGCCCTCGGGCCAAGCGTTGTCGGCGTTGGCGTACTCCATGCAGGTCTGACAGGTAATCGTGAATCCCGGAGGCACAGGAAGGCCGATGACGGCCATCTCGGCAAGGTTGGCGCCCTTGCCGCCAAGGATGTATTTCATATCCTTGTTGCCCTCGGTAACGTTGTTGCCTTCTGCGTCCTTGCCGAACGCGTAGACACGCTTGACGTCTGCAGTCACTGTACTCTCCTTCGTGATAGATACCCTACTGCACAAAGAGCAATATTACTCAAAGATGGTCTTTTGGAAGGGATGGGCAAGCTCATAGTAGCGTAAAATCTCCTGAGCGGTTTCTTCCACGGCCTTGTTGTCGGTTCGGATGACGATGCAGCCGAGCTTGCGCATGAGCGCACGGGCCTCCTCGAGATCTTGATAGACCATCTCGGGCTCCGCATAGCTTGCTGCAACCGCAGCCGCGCCGCGGCCCGAACCGCCCAGACGGCGCGTGCGGATGCCCACGAGCACGTCGGGGGTGGTCATCAAGCCGAATATCCTCGTCGGATCGCAATCGTAGATTTCTTTCGGCGGCTCGACGCCGAGCGCCAAAGGCACATTGGCCACCTTGTAGCCCTCCATGCCCATGTAAATCGAAATGGGAGTCTTCGAGGAGCGCGACACGCCCAGAAGCACGATGTCGGCTTCGGCGAGGTCTTGCGGATTGCGCCCGTCGTCATGCTCCACCGTGAACTCCATCGCAGCGATGCGGCGGAAATAGTGCGCGTCGGTCGTGCGCAGCAATCCCGGGTTGTTGCGCGGAGACAGCCCCGAGGCGTCGGCGAGCGCATGGATGGGCGTGCTCATGATATCGACTCCGTGCAAGCCCGATTCGGCGCAAAACGTGCGCACTTTGGCGCGCATTTCGGGATCGACCAGCGTGAAAAACACCACCAGATCGTCTTTCAGCCCTTCAGAGCGATAGCGTTGCTGATGAACGGAGAGGAAATTCACGATTTCCTCGAAGCTGCGGGCCTTCGGAAGAATTTCGATATACGGCTCGGGCACGCCGAATTGACCGGCCGCGGCGCGCGCGAGCGCATGGGCCGTAGCACCCAAAGAATCGCTGACGATATAGATGGTAGGAAGCGGAGAATCGTTATGGACGCAGATATGGTCGCGCAAATCTCCCGACATGGCCTCTCCCCTTTCCGCGCGAAATCGCGATCGCGCGTCGTCGTATGCGTTGGCGGGCGATCCGCAGCGATGCGACACGCCGCCATTGCCCCCAATATACAAAAACCGGCTCCCGCTTGATGCGGGAAGCCGGTTCGTCCATAGAAACGCCGATATGCAAGACGTCGAAACTCCGCTCGCGGAAAACGACGCTGCAGCGGCCGAAAAGCTACTTGGCAAGCAGGCCGAAATCGGCAACGCGCGCGAACACGTCGACGAAACGATTCAGGATGCGCAGGCGGTTCTCACGCAGAGAAGCGTCTTCGTCCATGACCATGACCTCTTCGAAGAAGGCGTCGACGGGCTTGCGCAAAGCGGCGAGCTTGGAGAGCGCCTCGGGATAATCGTCGGCATCCAGAGCGCACGCCACCTCGTTTTCCGCCGCGATGACGGCACGGGCCAAGCCGAGTTCGACCTCGCCCATAAGCGCCTCGTCGTAGGCGTCGCCCAAAGCCGCGTCGCGCAGATTGTTGGCGCGAGCATAGGCGATGGCCAAATCGGAGAAGGTGTCGGGAGCTTCGCGGCGGGCATGCTCGAGCGCACGAACGCGGTCGATGAACTCGCGCGGCTCGCGCACGCCTGCGGCGAGCACGGCGTCGGCAGCGTCGGCGGCATTGCCCTCGTCGCGCACCATGACCTTCGTGCGCGTAATGAAAAAGTCGACGACCTGATCGCGCACAGCCGCCGCATCGAACTCGATGCCGTCGGCGGCATAGGCCGCCAGGGCCGCGTCGATCGCAGGCACCAGCTGCACGCCCAAGGCGTCATCGCCCGTCAGCATGGCCACGATGCCGAGCGCGCTGCGGCGCAAGGCGAACGGGTCGGAAGAACCGGTCGGCGCCTGGTCGACGGCGAACAGGCCGCATACCGTATCGAGCTTGTCGGCGATGGCGACCGCCTTGCCCACGCGCGTCGCCGGCGTGGCGTCGCCCGAGAAACGCGGGCGGTAATGATCGGCGATAGCGCCCGCGACGGCGTCGGTCTCGCCTGCGGCCTTGGCATAGTAGGATCCCATGATGCCCTGGACGCTCGTGAACTCGACCACCGCGCCCGTCACCAGGTCGGCCTTGCAGAGATAGGCGGCGCGCAAGACGTCGGCCCTCTCCTCGCCTTCGATGCCGGCAGCATCGCAGAGATGCTCGGCGATCTTCACGATGCGCTTCGTCTTGGCAAGCGTCGTGCCGAGCTTCTCCTGGAAAACGACCTCGTCGAGACGCTCGACGTAGGCCTCCAGCGGAAGCTTGAGATCCTCGTCATAGAAGAACTTCGCATCGTAAAGGCGGGCGGCGACGACGCGCTGGTTGCCGTCGACGATATCGGCCTCGCAGGCAGGGTTGCCGTTGGAGGTGATGAGGAACTTGTTCGCAAGCGAGCCGTCGGCGTTGAACAGCGGGAAATAACGCTGATGCACCAGCATGGCGTCGACGATGATCTCCTTGGGAACGGCCAGGAAAAGCTCGTCGAATTCGCCCACCATGACCGTGGGATACTCGGAAAGGTTCACGACTTCGGCAAGCGTTTTCGCGGGAAGCTCGGCGACAAGGCCCGTCTTCTCTTCGGCGGCAGCCACCTGGGCGCGGATGCTTTCCTCGCGCTCCTGCTCGCTTGCCACCACGAAGGCGCCGCGCACCACGTCGAGCAGCTTGTCGGCATGCTCGACCGCATGGGGGCCGGGAGCCAAGAACCGGTGGCCGCGCGTCATGTTGCCGGCTTCAAGGCCTGCGAAGCGCACGGGAACCACCGTATCGCCCAAAAGCGCGACGATCCAGCGGACAGGACGCGAGAAATACTCGCTCGTTGTGCCCCAGCGGCACGACTTCGGCCACGAAATGGACGCGATGACGCCCTCGAGGACCTCGGGCAAAAGCGCCGCCACATCGGCAGCGGGCGTATGCTTGACCGCGTAGACGTACTCGACGCCGTCCTCGTCGCGACGCTCGAGGCTTTCCACCTCGACGCCTTTGCCGCGCGCGAAACCGGCGGCCGCCTTGGTGGGATTGCCCTCGGCATCGAATGCGATCTTCACGGCGGGGCCGCGGAATTCTTCGATTGCGGCCTCGGTGCGCTCGGGCACGCCCTCCACGATGGCGATCAGGCGACGCGGGCTCGAATAGACCTTCACCTCGTCGAAGGGAACGCGGGCGGAAGCGAGCACATCGCGCACGAGGCCCGGAAGCTGCTCGGTTGCGGCATGCAGGTCGAATGCGGGAAGCTCTTCGGTGCCGATTTCGAATGCGAGCGTGGTCTTTTCCATTCTATGCCTCCTTCGAATCGGCTTCGGGGTCGACCCCCACGACATGTTTCATGTACGAGGCGCAGCATGCCTTGGCGATGGTGCGCACGCGCAGGATGTAGCCCATGCGCTCGGTCGCCGAAATGACGCCGCGCGCATCGAGCAGATTGAATGCATGGCAGCATTTGAGCACGCTGTCGTACGCGGGGAGCGGCAGGCCGGCTTCGAGCGTGCGCAGGCATTCGGCTTCGCGGTCGTTGAATTCCTGGAAGAGGAACTCGGTATCGGCGACCTCGAAGTTATAGCGGGAATACTGGCGCTCGTTTTCAAGATAAACGTCGCCGTACGTGAAGACGATGCCGTCTTTGCCGCGGCTCCACACGATGTCGAACATGCTGTCGACGCCCTGGATATACATCGTGAGGCGCTCGAGGCCGTACGCGATCTCGACCGGGACGGGATTGCACTCGAAGCCGCCGACCTGCTGGAAATACGTGAACTGCGTCACCTCCATGCCGTCGATCCAAACTTCCCAGCCAAGACCCCAGGCGCCCAGCGTCGGGCTTTCCCAGTCGTCTTCGACGAAGCGCACGTCATGCTTGTCGGTGTCGATGCCGATGGCGCGCAGGCTTCCCAGGTACAGCTCCTGGATATCGTCCGGAGAAGGCTTCATGAGCACTTGGAACTGATAGTAGAACTGCGTGCGGTTGGGATTCTCGCCGTAGCGGCCGTCGGTGGGACGGCGGCAACCCTGCACGTAGCAGGTGCGCCAGGTGTCGGGACCCAGAGAACGAAGCGTGGTTGCGGGAGCATTGGTGCCGGCTCCCACTTCGTTGTCGTAAGGCTGCAGCACCACGCAGCCCAAATCCGCCCAATAACGCTGCAGCGTCAGGATGATGTCCTGGAAGCTGAGCGCGTCGGGCTTAGCGGCATGACTCATGATTAAAGCACTCCTATATGATCGAGGGGCCAATAGATCGCGACGGCGCGTCCCGACACGGACGCTTCGTCGATGGAACCGAAGTAGCGGGAATCCGCCGAATTCGTGCGGTTGTCGCCCATCACCCAGACATCGCCTTCGGGCACCGTGTAGGGATAGGTTATCTCCACGCCCGATGCCGTCTTCAAAGGCGCGCTCGGTTTGCCCTGGGTATAGGGCTCGTCGATAGCGACGCCGTCGACATAGACGAGGCCGTCGATCAGATCGACCGTCTGGCCTCCCGTGGCGATGACGCGTTTGATCAGGGTGCGACCGGGAATCTCCGGGTCGGCGAACGTGACGATATCGCCCGGCTGGACATCGCGGAAATAATAGGTCACTTTCTCGGACCAGATGTTGTCGCCTATCTCGATGGTATCTTCCATGGAGCCGGACGGGATGGTGTACGGACATACGACGAATGTCTGCAAGCCCCATACCAACGCCACCACAAGCAGGATGTATCCCGCCCACGACAAGACGGTTCTCAGCATGCCGCGCGAACGCGGCGTCGCATGCTGCCCATAGCTCACGGAAAAACCCTCCTATGAAATGAAAAGGCGTCCTTGAGACGCCTTAGAATGTGTCGCCGTGCAATGATAGCAAAAAAGCACGTTCGTCTTCGGTTATATTCGCCGTTTCCAGCAAATCCGGACGCAGGCGGGCGGTGCGTACAAGCGACTGCTCGCGACGCCATGCCTCGATGGCGGCGTGGTTGCCCGAGCGCAGGATGTCGGGAACATCCATGCCCCGATAGCTTGCAGGACGCGTGTATTGAGGATACTCGAGAAGACCGTCGTAGAAGCTCTCGTCGATCGCGCTTCCCTCGTCGCCGAGAACGCCGTCGAGCAGGCGCACCGTGGCGTCGATCACCACCATCGAGGCGAGCTCCCCCGACGTGAGCACGTAATCACCCAGCGAGATGCATCGGTCGGCCAGCGTGTAGACCCGCTCGTCGATTCCCTCGTAATGCCCGCAAATGAACAGCAGGCGCTCCTGCGAGGCAAGCTCGGTTGCGATGCCCTGATCGAACGGCTCGCCGCAGGGAGTAAGAAAAATCGTATACGGCTTCGGACCGTTTTGAGCGATGTCGTCGTACGCTTCGAAAATAGGCTCGCACTTCATGACGAGCCCCTGACCCCCGCCGTAAGGATCGTCGTCGGTGGTTCTGTGGCGATCGTGCGTCCAATCGCGAAGATCGTACGCATGAAAATCAAGCGCGCCGCATGCTTGGGCGCGCTTCATGATGGATTCCCCCATTACCGAATCATACATATGGGGAAACGTCGAAAGCGTTTCTATCTTCAAGATATCACGCACCATCCCCTGCTCGTTCGTCGGTAGACGAATCGAATTGCACAAGACCGCTTGGAAGGTCCATCTCCAACACGCGCTCGTCGTCATCGAATTCGACGATGAAATCGTCCACAAGTGGAATCATGATCTCGCCCTCATCGCCTTCGACGATCAGAAGCTCTTGCGTAGGCATTTCACGCACATCGACGATGCGGCCGATTTCGCCAAGCATGCGGTCGACGACGAGGAAGCCCTCGAGATATTCGGCGTTGGCATGCATGATGTCGTCGAAATCGTCAGGCAGATCGTCGTGCGAAATCAGACAGTGGCTTCCCGCAAGAAGCTCCGCCGTATCGCGGTTGCGCACCTTGTCGAATTCGACGGCATATTCCTCAGACCCGAGATGCTGCACGCAACGAACACGGGCCGCCCGGGGGCCGTCAAGCGTCGGCGGCACGAAATCGACGGTCATGCCCTCGCACAGAAGGAAAGGAAGGCCGCGCACGGAACGTGCGACGAGCCTTCCTTTAAGACCCTGGGTTGCGATGAGTTCAGCTACGTCAGCCCAACGACGCGTCATACGCTAATCCTCGACGATTTCAACCTCGACATCGCCGCCGTCGGCGCAAGCCGCGGCGCGAGCGAGGACGCGGATGGATTTGATGACGCGGCCCTGGCGGCCGATGACCTTTCCGGCGTCATCGGCGGCAACGCGAATCTCAACGAACTCGGTGCCGCTCTCGGAAAACGAGGAGGTCACCGAAACCGCCTCCTTGTCTTCGACAAGAGGATCGACGATTTCGCGCACCAAGGCGACGATGTCGGATGACGTCTGAGACATTGCTACTGAGCTTTCTTGGCGGTCTCGATGAGACGCTTGACGGTGTCGGTGGGCTGAGCGCCGTTGGCGACCCACTTCTCGACCTTCTCGAGGTCGATCACGATTTCGGAGGGGTCGACGTTGGGGTTGTAGCGACCGACCTGCTCGATGTAGCGGCCGTCACGAGGGCTGTGGGCATCGGCGACGACGACGCGGTAAATCGGCTTTTTCTTGGCGCCATGACGGGCGAGGCGAATCTTAACTGCCATTTCGGTAGACTCCTTCATGTAGTACAAGTTGCTTCAAAAAACATGCGAGGGGACATGATATAACGTGCCGCCCCGCTTTTCAAGCGTCCGCGCTCCCGAAAACACCGAGAACGCGGACGAATAAACGAGGTTGCGCCTAGTGACGGCGACGCGGCGTGCGATGCTCGCCTGCGGCCGCTTCGCGGTTCGCGCGGCCCGGACGGCGGTCGGCACGCTCGCGGCGGCCTTCGCCGCGACCCTCCCCACGATTCTCGCGTGCGGGAGCAGCGCTTTCGGGGGCATCGGGCTTGTCGAGGCGGTCGAGCGAAATCTTGCCGCTCTTCGGATCGATTTCGATAATCTCGACCTTCACCACATCGCCCATATTCAGCACGTCTTCGACCTGGCCTACGCGACCGTTGGCCATGCGCGAAATATGCAGCAGGCCGTCCTTGGACGGAGTGAGCTTGACGAATGCGCCGAAGCTCTGGATTCCCACGACGGCGCCTTCGTAGACCTCGCCCACCTCGGGCTCCTTGACGATAGCCTCGATGGCGGCACGGGCGGCGCGGCCCGCCTCCTGGTCGACGGCGGCCACATGCACGGTGCCGTCTTCCTGAATCTCGATGCTTGCGCCCGTGGAATCCTGGATGCCGCGAATGGTTTCGCCGCCCTTGCCGATGACCTCGCGGATCTTTTCGACCGGAATATGGATGGTCTCGATGCGCGGGGCGGTATCGCGCAGCTCCTCGCGCGGCTCGGCGATTTCGTCGAGCATCGCGGAGAGAATGTGGGCACGACCCTCTTTGGCCTGCTGCAAGGCACGGCCGAGGATCTCGGTGGACAGGCCTTTGGCCTTATTGTCCATCTGCAGCGCGGTGATGCCGTTGGCGGTGCCGCACACTTTGAAATCCATATCGCCGAGGAAGTCCTCGAGGCCCTGAATATCGGAGAGGATGACCACGTCGTCGCCCTCCTTGATAAGACCCATGGCGATGCCGGAGACGGGAGCCTTGATGGGCACGCCCGCATCCATCAGAGCCAACGTGGAGCCGCACGTGGAGGCCATAGACGACGAGCCGTTGGACTCGAGAATCTCGGAGACCACGCGGATGGCGTAGGGGAATTCGTCCTCGGAGGGAAGAATCGGCAGGATGGCGCGCTCCGCCAGGGCGCCGTGGCCGATTTCGCGGCGCTTCGGCGCGCCCATGCGACCGGTCTCGCCCGTGCAATACGGCGGGAAGTTGTACTGGTGCATATAGCGCTTGGATTCCTGCGGATCGATCGTGTCGAGACGTTGGGCCTCATTGAGCAGGCCCAGGGTGCACACGGACAGCGCCTGGGTCTGGCCGCGCTGGAACAGGCCGGAGCCGTGGACGCGGGGCAGGTAGCCCGGACGGATGTAGAGCGGGCGGATCTCGCTGGCGCTACGGCCGTCGGCGCGCTCGCCCGTCTC
>JAUNDR010000015.1:0-35098 GCA_030525985.1 Slackia sp.
GGAACCACCACGGTGGCGTAGTGGTTGTCCTCGTCGATGCTTACGCGGGTGACGCGGGCGGGGCTGAGCGCCTGCGCCACGTATTTCTCGGGGTTCTCATCCCACTGAATGACGTCGACGCGCTCGTTGCGCAGCTCTTCGACCACCATGCGCACGCGGCTGCCCTTCGGGCCGACGCACGCGCCCACCGGATCGAGATTGCTCTCGCGGCTGGAAACGGCCACCTTGGAGCGGGCGCCCGGCTCGCGCGCGATGGATTTGACCTCGACCATGCCGTCGTAGATCTCGGGCACTTCGAGCTCGAAGAGGCGGCGGATCAGGTCGGGATGGGTGCGCGAGACCACGATCGCGGGGCGCGCCTGGTCGCCGCGCACGCGCGGCTCGAGCGCGTTGGGGTCGCGCACGTCGATGATCAGCACCTTGATGCGCTGGTTGTGGCGATAATGCTCGCCGGCAGGGCGCTCGTTGCGCTCGCCGGGATTGCGCTTCTGGTCGTAATGGGGAAGCTCGGCCTCCACGCCGTCGCGGATCTTGACGATCGTGAAGTCGGGCGTGACCTGCAAAACGGTTCCCGTGACGATATCGCCCACGCGGTCGCTGAACTCTTCGTAGATGCTCTGGCGGCCCGCTTCGCGCACCATGGCGGCGATGACGCCCTTGGCGTTTTGCGCGGCGATGCGGCTCACGTCGTTCGGGGTGACGTCGCGCTCTTCGAATTCGCTGTATTCGCCGGTCTCTTCATCGGGCTCGCCCACGGGGACCAGCTCGTAAACGTAGATGCGGCCCGTGGTGCGGTCGATCGTCACGCGCGCGTCGAATTCCAGATCGAGAATATTCTGATAGCTTTTGGCGAGCGAAGCCTCGAGACGCTCGATCAGATAGAACTCGTCGATCTTCTTCTCATGCGCCAAGGCCTGCAAAGCCTCCATAAGCTCGGATGCCATGATATTCCTTCCTCGTCGTTGCTCGTATTACATGCGCCCTGCTGCCCAGAATGGACCTTGGGGCTATCGGGAAAAATCGATAACGCCTTTGACGTGCGCTTTCTTGATATCGTTCAAGGGAATGGCGATTTCTTCCCCGTCGATGGAAACCTTCACGCAATCGCTTGCTTCGTCGAATCCGCACAAGCGCGCGTTGAATCGGCTGCGGCCGTCGATAGGCGCCGTCGTCATCACGTACACCTCGTCGCCTGCGAAGCGGGCGAAATGCTCGGGCGTGCGCAGCGGGCGGTCGATGCCGGGAGAGCTCACCTCGAGCGTGTAGGCGCCGGGAAACGGATCGAGCTCGTCCATGACCTCGTTCACCCATGCCTGGGCGCACGTGATTTCCTCGAAGGAAATGCCCGCGGCCGTGTCGAGATAGACGCGGATCGTCGGGGCCTTGCGCGAGCCGACCACCTCGACCGTCACGATTTCGATGCCCTCGGCTTGCGCGCGCGGCTCGAGAGCGGCAAGGATGCCCGCCTCTTTGGATGAAAGCATCTCGTCCTCCTTTCCCGCCACCTTGAAAGGGGCTTATACAAAAAGAAAGCGGGACCATGCCCACTTTCTCATACGTCAGAAAAAGTTGTCGTACAACGCATGAAGCCACGCATGCGAATACGGTTACTTCTTATATCACAGCCGACACGCCCGCGCAAGGGCGCAGCATCGACTGCGGGCAATCACCGAACAAAACCCACGAAGCAGCGAATCAAGATGCATTCCCTTCGGCGAAGGCAATCAGATGCCGCGCCAGCTCGTCGAAGCGTCGGCAGATGACGTCGGGGCGTCGTTCGCGCAAGATGTCCGTTTCGAACATGCCCCACGTCACCGCCGCCGTATAGCAGCCGGCATCGTTTCCCGCCTGAACGTCGAAGGGGCTGTCGCCCACGAACGCGCAGCGTTCAGGCGCGGCGCCGATCAGGCGGGCGCCCAAAACGACCGGATCGGGGTCGGGCTTGTGCTTCGTGCAATCGTCGGCCCCGACCAGACAGTCGAAATAGTCGGCCACGCCGAGCACCTCGAGGCCGCGCTGCGCAAGCGGATGCATCTTCGACGTGACCACGCCGAGCGAAAATCCCGCAGAGCGCAACGCGTCGAGCGCCTCGCGCGTTCCAGGGAAAAGGGAGATGCGCTCGTCGTGGAATTTCTCGTTGAACGCACGATATACGCGCAAAAGCTCGTCATGGACCTCCGCGTCGTCGGCGAAATCCCACATCTGCACCGACAAGGGCTGCCCCACCTTCGCCATGAGGACCTCGTTGGGAATCGTGCGGCCGAGCACGGTGCGGGTCGCATGGCGGAAGCTGTCGAGCAGCAGGTCATGCGTATCGACGAGCGTGCCGTCGTTGTCGAAGAGCACGGCATTCAAAACAGACATATCGAACGAACCTTTCGAAAAGCGGGCCGGAGCGATGCCGGCAAAACGGAAAACGAAAAGAAATCCCGTTTATCGTATCATGGGACGCCGTCGAAACAGAAAACCGCCGCAGCGCGACGGCAGAAACGAAGGAGCATCCATGAGGGCATTGATTCAGCGCGTATCCCGCGCAAGCGTCGCCATCGAAGGCGGCGCGACGGCAAGCATCGGCAAAGGGTATGCCATCCTGCTCGGCATCGGCGAAGACGACACCGAGGAGCACGCCGAAAAGCTCTGGTCGAAGATTTCGAAAATGCGCATCTTCGAAGACGAGAACGGCAAGACCAACGTGAGCCTGGCGGACGTGCGCGGAGATGTGCTCATCGTGAGCCAATTCACCCTGTACGCCGATTGCAAGCGAGGCAATCGCCCGTCGTTCGCCAAAGCGGCCGCGCCCGACGAGGCAAACCGCCTCTACGAATATTTCACCGACCTGGCGCGCAAAGACGTCGACCACGTCGAAACGGGATCGTTCGGCGCCATGATGAACGTCGAACTCGTCAACGAAGGGCCCTTCACCATCTGGCTTGATACCGATTCCCTGTAGAGAGAAACGTTTCGTCAACGAAAGGCCGCGTCGTTCAACGTCGCGGCAACGAAACGCCGTGCGACGAAACCCCATCCGGCACCATGGCGCGGATTCGCGAAACGGGCCGAAAGCGCGGCGATGCGATTCCCCCCATCGCCGCACGCCCTGCGCAATGGCGCGGCACGGCACGTTCGGCACACGACCATTACGAAAGGAACCGCATGAAAAGCATCCGTCTTTGGGGCACGCTCATCGGCACGGCAGCACTTGTCGCCGTGGGATTTCTCGGCGCGCGGCTGATCGATAAAGCAAGCGAGCCGTCCATCACGATGAACTCGGAAACCGTGGCGGAGCAGCTCGTCGAATGCAGCGAGCTTGCCACCATGAAGCTCGAATACCGCGGGCTTATCACCTATGAAGAAGGCGACCTCCCGCTGCTTACGAAAAAGGCTTTCTCCATGATTTACGACGCCGATATCCGCGCAGGCGTCGACCTGTCGCAAGCGGAAGTCGACGTGAACGGCGCGAACGTCAAGGTGGAATTGCCCGCCGCAAGCGTGCAAAGCATTTCCATCGACCCCGACTCGCTGCAGTTCTACGACCAGCAATATGCGCTTTTGAATTGGCAGAACCGCGATGACACCGCCAAAGCGCTGCAGATGGCGCAAGACGACGCCGAGGCGAAAGTCGACAGCACCACGATGATAGAAGATGCGCAGAAGCAGGCGGAAACCGTCGTCGAAACGATTCTGCTTCCCTTCACCGAAAGCGGGAATTACTCCCTGGAAGTAAGCTTCCGCGAACCGGTCGATACGCCGAATGAGGCATAAGGCGCTCCTCGCGAGCCGATACGGGTTTTCCGCAAGCGCCTCGCGCTCCGCCATCGCATCGTACACGCAGGAAGAACCGGATTCCCCCAGACGCCGAAGAGGGTCGGAAACGAAAGTTTCCGACCCTCTTTCCGTAAGGCGCCTTCGAGGCAACCGCGCGCGATTCGTTACGCCTGCTCAGCGGCGGCGACGGCCCTCTTCAGAATAACGAGCGTCCACACCAGGCACACGCCGAGCACGATATGGCTCAAGCCCGCAATGCCCGCAATGGCGGCATCGGCGCCGGAAGGCAGCGCCGTTCTCAAAACCTCGAACACGCCGCGTACCAGCATCATGACCACGGCGGCATTCAGGCCGACCTGATAGCCGATGAGAACCTTGTCCAGACCCTTCTTCTCGCCCGAAAACACCCGAGAGAAAATCGTCAACGCAAGGAAGAACAGCGTGCCGAGAATCAGGTAGTGAGGATGGATGGTTCCGAGAGCCGTAGCGCCGTCGAAACCATTGAGCTTGGTGAATTCGCGGAAGAACACGCCGCCGGCAAGCGCCAGCACGGCGTAAACGATCGCGCAGTTCATATATTTCTTCATGAGGGACCCCCTTCTTTCCCAGCGATTCTGCTCGCCCGTCGGTTTTCCCCAGTATAACAATTAATGAACATCGTTCAGATTTTCACCATAACATTGGGGCGCCTCAGACGCCCCCGCTTGCAAAAAAGCCGCCCCTTACGGAGCGGCTTGAAGAAACTGTGCAAGGTGCGTTAGTACACCATTCCCATGGCTTCTTGCACTTCGGCAAGCGTCTGGTTCGCGATTTCGTTCGCGCGCTTGTTGCCCTCGTGGAGAACGTCTTTGACGTAGTCGAGGTCGTTTTCGTACTGTGCGCGGCGTTCACGAATGGGAGCGAAGTACTCGTTGACCGCTTCGGTCACGTATTTCTTCAACGCGCCCGAACCGCCCATGCCGATTTCTTCCGCGATTTCCACCTCGTCGCGACCCGTGCAGATAGCCGCCGTGGAGATAAGGCCCGAAACGCCGGGGCGATTCTCGGGGTCGAACGTGATCATGCGCTCGGAGTCGGTCTGGCTTTTCTTGATGCGCTTGGCGGTTTCTTCCGCCGTCATGGAGATGCTGATGGCGTTGCCGTAAGACTTGCTCATCTTGCGGCCGTCGAGGCCGGGAAGAAGCGGCGTGTCGGAGAGCAGCGCATCCACCTCGGGAAATACCTGGCCGTATCGATTATTGAAGCGGCGGGCGATCGTGCGCGTCAGCTCGATATGAGGCAGCTGGTCGCGGCCGACCGGCACCACGTTGCCCTTGCAGAACAAAATGTCGCACGCCTGATGCACGGGATACGTCAGAAGCAAGCCCGTAAGCTCGTGCCCCGACGCCTCCATTTCGGCTTTCACCGTGGGATTGCGCTGAAGCTCCGCCTCGGTGACCAAGCTCAAAAACGGCAGCATCAGCTGATTGCACGCCGGCACCGCCGAATGGGTATAGATCATCGTCTTTTCGGGATCGATGCCGCATGCCAGATAATCCATCACCATGTTGTAGACGTTGTCCTGGATATGCTCGGTCGTATCGCGGTCGGTGATGACCTGGTAATCAGCGATCAGGACGTTGGTGCGCGCGCCCATGTTCTGCAACTCCACGCGTCCTTTCAGCGTTCCGAAATAGTGGCCCAAATGGAGCCTGCCCGTCGGGCGATCGCCCGTGAGCATGGTGTATTTCTCGGGATGGGCGGTCAAATCGGCGCGGATTTCGTCGCTGCGCTTCTGGCTTGCCTCGAAACTTCCTTCATTGGCCATGGGGTTCAGCACTCCTATCGATTGAGAAGCCGCCCGCCGCAAAGGCGACGGCGGCGCATCCACCGTATCGGGTGCCTATGGTATCACGACCGCGCACGAATCCGCGAAGCCGCCCGGCGGCGCAGGCTTGAAAACGCCGCAAGAAACAAGGCCCGGCACGCACTGGAAGCACGCAAGCGCGTCGCCTGCAAGACGCGGCCGCGCATCGGGTCGCGCGGCGGCGCGGCAAGACCCGTTCGACGTGCTATAGTGAACGCCATGAATTCCTACACCACCATACAAGGCCGCGCGACGGCCGAAATCGAAGAGAAGAAAAGCCGCTTTATCGCCAGCATCGCCCATGTGGAAACCGAAGAAGAAGCGCTTGCCTTTCTCGAAGAAATTCGCGCCGAAAACCGCATGGCGCGCCACAACGTATACGCCTACGTGCTGCGCGAAGGCGGCGCAGGCGCCGAGGGGCGCGTTCGCTATTCCGATGACGGAGAACCGCAGAAAACCGCAGGCCTTCCCACTTTGGAAGTCATCCGCCATGCGGGCCTGACCGATGTGGCCGTCGTGGTCACGCGCTATTTCGGCGGCGTGCTCCTGGGGACGGGCGGGCTCGTGCGCGCCTATACCCAGGCCACGCAAGCGGGCATCGAAGCGGCGGATATCGTCGTGGTATCGAAATGCGTCGATATCGAAGTGCGCATGGACTACTCGGTATACGACCAGATGGCGCGCCTTGCTGCCGATTGCGATGCGAAAACGGTCGATGTGCAATATGCCGAAAACGTAACCATGACGCTGCGCATGCTCGACGGCACACAAGGCCCGTTGCTCGCCAAGATGACCGAGCTGTTCCGCGGCAAGGAGAGCGTAGAAGTATCGGAGCCTTTCGACGCCATGTTCTAAGCCGAAAAGCCCGATTCGTCTGAAACTGCCGGCGGAAAGGAAGCAGGACGCCTTCCTTTCCGCTTTTTCCTGCCCGAAAGCCCGAAGCGACCCCGGGGACGAAAAGCTATGCCGCGCCGAGCGTATCCGCCAGCTCGAGCCACTCGTCCTCGAGCTCCTCTTTCGCCTTGCGCAAATCATCCAGCTCGGACTGCAGCTCGCCCAGATGCACGAAATCCGTCGGATCGGCAGCGTCCATCTCCGCCTGCTTCTCGTCGACCTTTCTCGATGCGGTCGCCATCTTCTTCTCAAGGCTCGCCAAGCGCTTTTTCATCTCGCGCAGCTCCGCGTTGCTGAAGGCGGGCGCGGCCGAATCCTGAGCGGGCGACGCCTTCGATTCGGATGCGCCCTGCCCCGTCACATCGGCGAACGTGCGACCCGAGCCGGCTGCGGCATCGCGTTCGGCCAGAAGCTCCAGGTATTCGTCCACCCCGCGCGGGCAATGACGGATTTTGCCGTCGATCAGCGCGTATTGGTCATCGGTCACGCGCTCCATGAGATAGCGGTCGTGCGTCACCATGACCAGCGTGCCCGCCCACGTATCGAGCAGATCTTCCAGTACGGCGAGCATATCGGTATCAAGGTCGTTGCCCGGCTCATCCAAAATAAGCACGTTCGGCTCGTCGAGCAGAATCAGCAGCAGCTGCAACCGGCGTTTCTGACCGCCCGACAAATCGCACACGCGCGTGTAAAGATGCTTCGAGGAAAAGCCGAGGCGCTCGAGCAGTTTGGCGGGCGTGGTCTCTTTGCCGTCCACCACGACACGCGTGCGATAGCGCGAAAGCACCTCGGTCACGCGGTATTCCTCCATCTCTTCGAGCTCGTCCAAACGCTGCGAAAGAACGGCGAATTTCACCGTCTTGCCGATTTTCACGAAGCCCGAATCGGGGGCAAGCGCGCCCTGCAGGATTTTCAGCAATGTCGTTTTCCCCGCGCCGTTCTCGCCTAGAATGCCGATGCGGTCGCCCGGTCCCACGGTCCAATCCACGTTGTCGAGCACCGTCTTCTCGCCGAAACGCTCGCTTACGCGCGTGAGCGACACGCACTGCTTGCCCAGGCGCTGCATGGCCATGGCGCGCAGCTCGAGGGTGTTGCGCACGGGGGGCTCTTCGGCGATGAGCTCCTGGGCGAGCGCCATGTGGAACTTCGGCTTGGTGGAGCGGGCGCGCGCGCCGCGCGAAAGCCACGCCAGCTCTTTGCGCATGAGGTTCTTGCGCTTCTGTTCGGTTACCCGCGCCACGCGGTCGCGCTCGACGCGCTGCAGCACATAGGCGGAATAGCCGCCCTCGAAAGGGTCGACCACGCCGTCGTGCACTTCCCACATGGCATTGGCGGCCTCGTCGAGGAACCATCGATCGTGCGTCACCGTGAGCAGGGCGCCCGTCCCCTTCGGCCAACGCCTGTTCAGGTACGACGCCAGCCAAGCGATGGCGTGCATATCGAGATGGTTCGTCGGCTCGTCGAGCATGAGAACGTCCCAATCGCCGATCAAAAGCCTCGCAAGGTCCACGCGACGGCGCTGGCCGCCCGAAAGCGTGCCCACCTGCGCATCCCAGTCGATATCGGCGATCAGCGCGGCGATGACCTCGCGCACACGCGGATCGCCCGCCCATACGTACTCGGGCGTATCGCCCACTACGGCATGCTCCACCGTATCGGCATCGTCGAGCGCGTCGCGCTGCGACAGCATGCCGATGCGCAGTCCGCGCGTATGGCGCACCAGGCCGTCTTCGGGCTCCACCGTGCCGGCAAGCACGCCGAGCAGCGTCGACTTGCCATCGCCGTTGCGGCCCACGATACCGATGCGATCGCCTTCGTGGACGCCGAGTGTTACGTTATCGAGAACCTTTTTCGTCGGATATTCGAGATGGACGCCTTCGCATCCGAACAGAAATGCCACCTGTGTCGCCGACCTTCCCCATCGTTCGTGTGTCCGCGTTATTCTACCGGTCGAAAATGCCCGCCGCGCCCGAAGCGGCGTGCTCGCGAAACGTTATTTTTTCTTCAACGATTCCGCCAATGCATCAAGCGATGAATCGCTGAATCCTTCGCTATAGGCACTCGGGATAACCACCGTTCCGCCCGTGCTTTTCACGCTTTCGTAAAGCAGATGCATCGTGCGCAAGCGCAGGGCGACATCGTTTTCTTTGTATTGGTCGGCAGCCTCGACCAGCATGGATGAAATGTCTTTCTCCACCTCGGCAAGCACCATTCGGGCATTTTTCTCGCGTTCCGCCTGGGCTTCGGCGCTCATAACCTCCTGCAGGCTTTCAGGAATCACGATGTCTCGAATTTCGACGGAAAGAATCGTGATGCCCCACTGGCTCGTTTTCTCTTCGATAATTTCCTGCAGTTCCTCGTCGAGCTGGTTGCGACGCACCGCCACTTCGGATGCACTCGCACGACCGATGGCGTCGCGCAATGCCGTCTGGGCAGCGAGGTTGACCGAGTTATAGTAATTCTCGACCTCAAGCGCAGCCTTTTCAGCATCCCATATCATCCAGAAAAGAACGGCGTCCACGTTGATCGGCACAAGATCGCTCGTTAGCGTGGCTTCGGCCCCGAAGCCCGTTACCATGACACGCTGATCGGCGGAAAGCGCCACCTGATCGATAAAAGGAATCGTGAAATAGAGGCCGGGACCTTTCGTGCGGCTGAATTTGCCCAGACGCAAAACGACGACTTTTTCCCATTGCATGGCGATGTGGATAGACATGACGGCGAAAAACGCGACGATCGCTGCAGCGAGAAACACCCATACGATAGGCTCGCCCACCACCATGCATCCGATTGCAGAAACCGCGCAAAACGCGACGGTGAACACGAATGCCGAAAACGCCATGGCACCGTTTTGGGAGGTTCTCCGGTCGCTACGCGAATTGTATTTCTCGATAGAATTCGCCGCCCGCTCGCGCCCAAAAGGCGAACGGGCCCTTTTCTCCTCTTTCATCCCTTACGCCTCCTAACGCAGCCGCGTCTTCATTTCCTTTTTGATTTCATGCGCGATATCGAGTATGCGAAGCTGCACCTCATCAAGCGACATGCCCATGGAAAGACAGCGCCTGATGGCATCTTCGAGCACGGTGTCTACCGCCGACGCCATTTCGTCGTGCAAGCTTTCGGGCGTTTCGCGCACAAACACGCCGCGACCGCGCACCGACGTCACGTATCCCGCATGTTCCAAATCGACGTACGCCTTGCTGACCGTGTTGTAATTGATGGACAAGTCGGCCGCCAAGCTGCGCACGCTCGGAAGCTGTTCGCCCGGTCGGTAGTATCCGGTCTTGATAAGATATATAAGCCTATTACGAAGCTGGAGCCAGACGGGCAATCCTGATGTTTCATCGAGCCTGAATTCGGGCATGCATCGTTCCCATCGATAATGTAAGTTCTATTGAATGAATTGCCTCCGATTGTAGCGAAAGACGCCACGAACTGCAGGTAAAACGGCCGTTTTGCGCGTTCTCAACGCACAATCAGTGCAGCCCTGCCGAAACGATGCACATCCTCAACGCGAACCCGCCGAAAATACAGAGCGCATCCACCAAGGGGAAAGCCCTTTCTATACGCTTTGCGAACAATACGGTTTCGCATGCCGCAGGAATCGCCAGGCCGCAAAGCACCACGCCGACCACGAACCACGGCAACAACGGATCGCAAAGCAGCAAAGCGAGCGACGACGGAGCCTCCCCGCGGCCGAATGCCGCCGAAGCAAGAAACGCCACAAGAGCGGCAGCCTCGAACACCAGAACCGCAAGGTGGATACCGTGCATCCTTTTCACATCGTCGCCGAACAACCAGCAATCACGCAAAAACGACGCCACGAAAAGACATGACGATACGCCCATGGACATTGCCGAAAGGACGAACAACACGGGAACCAGCCACGTATCCCAAAATGCCACCGCATAAAGTCCTTGCAAAAACAAGCCCGTATAGGTCATGACCGCCATGGACAAAACCGCACACAAAATCTCGGCAACAACCTTCGCCCGAGCTCCCACGCATGGAAGATACAGATGATTCGCCGCCGAAAGAAACAAAGAAACCGCCATAAGCGCCGCTAAAACGAACGTTCCGAAAGTCAAATATGTTTCGTTCGGCCTGAAAAACAATAAGATAAAACGCTCCGGCCTGCCCAGGTCGGCCAAAAGACACACGGCGCCAAGGCAAACGATAACCGCACCTGTCGCAAAACAGCGATTGCGGCACATCCGAAATGCTGCGGACTCCCTTTGCGTCCGGGCGGACCGTCGATGAAAAAGAATGCTCCAAACCGAAGATACGAACAGCATGCCGGCCCCGCACCCGCCCAAAAACAGGTACATGATGATAAACGGCCCGAACATGTCGCCCCTTCCTTCGTCAAGATTGCCAATGCGCCGATGCGCCCAGGCTATGGGCGGGTATAAGAGAACGCCCCCGTTTCTTCATCGAAGATTATCCCGAAACGTGCGGCACATGCGCGTTCCAAACCGAAAACAAGCTCTCCCACGCCACGATAATAATCGGTTTTCGCATGCTGCTTTACCAAGAAACGCCAAGCGGAAACCCAGGGAAGCATATGCTGTACGAGGAAATCCTCGAAAGCGTCAAGCGCCTTTCGGGAAGCCTCTCCGTCGCCCGATTCGCCCAAGCGCACCGATTCGCGCATCAGATACGCGCAGAAAGCAAGCATGAGACCAAGCGTATCGTCGGGCTCATTCGTTTCCTTTGCGCTTTCCAGGCCCCATTCGCGATATAGCGAACGGACGGCAAGGGTGCTTCGGCCAAACATGATCGAATTAGGTTCCGTGTAATACGACTCGTTAATAGATGCCTCGGGAGCACCCAAGCCGATGAAAAGACGCAGCCATTCGCGCTGCAGCAGAGAAGCCGATTCGACGATATCGCCTTTCGCTTTCGCGCACCATTCACGCATCAACGACAAACCGACCGTTACCGAGTCGTCCTCTTCCCCGAAGGGGGCCGCATCGAAAAGCCCATCCTCCATGCACGTTTCAACCCATCCCCGGTCGGGCTCGACTTGAACCAAACGAGCCGCAAAATCGAAAGCAACGCTTGCCGCAGCAAGCTCTTCGACAGTAAAACGCGACATCATCCCCTCCTTGTCTGCACTCGGCGACTCGCAATGCAGCAAATGCGCGCAAGTGGCAAAATACACGCGGGGCGGAAAACCCGCCCCGCACCTGTCATTCTACCGCGTCGCAACAGCGAACACGACGCCCCCTCGAATGCTAGAGCTCTTCCGCGAGATTCACCGTAGCACCAGTTCCCGCACCTGTCTTTTGAGCCGCAGGGTGGGATTTGATAATGACGTTCGCACCCGTGGTGTTTTCAGGCAAAGGTTCGATTTCCACGTCTCCTTCACCGTATTTGCTCACAAGCTCTTCTTTGTCGCCCCAATCAAGAGCCCGCATCGGACAAGCCGTCACGCAGATAGGCTTGCCACCCTTGGCAACTTCGGCGCTGCACATATCGCACTTCGTAACCAGACCGGACTCCTCCACAAAAGTCGGAACCTCATACGGACACGCCGCAATGCAAGCTTTGCAGCCGATGCATGCTTCGGAATCGATGCTCACGATTCCCGTATCGTCGTCCTTTGAAATGGCACCAGTTGCACAATTGCCCAAGCAGGCAGGCACATCGCAATGATTGCATGCCATAGAGATGCGGTAGCTAAATACTCCGTCGGGAATATACGACCCCGCTTCGTTTCGAGTCCAGGATCCGCCCTGGTAATCATATACGCGACGCCACAAATTATCTGGCGCAAGCTGGTACGTCTCTTTGCATGCCACCTGGCAAGTTTTGCAACCGGTGCATTTGGAAGAATCAAAATAGAACGCATACTGAGCCATTTCGTTCGCCTCCTTTTATTCCTCGATGCCAACCGGCATGACGATGGGGCAATTCTTATCAGGCATAAGCTCGATATCGCCCGTATATTTCTCGACCTGAACCAGCGTACCCGTCCAAGACTGGGAAGCCTGACCAGAGGATTTCGGTGCCTGCAAGATATTGGGATCGCCGCCAAGGTCGATGCCCGTCTCCTCATCGATGCGAATCCACGCACCATCCTGCAGCGCCACGGCACCGGGAACGACGGTGGGCATAACCTTGGCGGGACGTAGAACCTGACCATAAGGACTCGTCATCAGAACGATATCTCCGTTGCTGATACCGCGCGCTTCGGCATCGACCGTGCTCATGAAGCACTCCTGTGGAAATGCTTCGCGCAAACTAATGACGTTGTCGTTTACGGTATGCGCACGACGCAGCGAATGCGGCGTCCACAGCAGCAGCGGGAATTCTTCAGTCTGCGTGCCCTGCCCCTGCTCAGGATCTCCGATTTGCCACTTGGCAATGGGGGAAATCGTGCTGAAGCCAAGAGAATTCACCGTAGCAGCCAATCCAGCAGAATAGATTTCGAACTTGCCTGTAGAGGTGGCAAGGGGATTAGCCTCGGGGTCGTTATAGAAAGCAGCCCAGGGGTGACTCGTCAAAGCATCGCCCTTGCTCCTCTGGATTTTGTAAAAACCCTTCTCTTTGAATTCGCCGACAGACATGATTCCCTCTTGCGGCTTTCCCTCAACGCCAAGCTCGTCAATGTCGTCTTGTGTAATCGTCAAAAGAGGCGCATACGACATAGTTTCGTGATCGGTCATATAAGCCGCACCAGCCAACGAGGAATACGTGCGTTCGGCGTCCGTCATGGTGTTGACCGCAGCGGGTTCGACATCGAGACGCTTTGCCAGCTCTTCGGCAATATAGCTTTCAGGCTTAGACTCGTACAAAGGCTCCATGATGCGATCGGCCCAATATACGGTATCCGAGTTATTCATCCAGGCAAGATTGCCTTTCTCCCACCATGTGGCCACGGGAAGCACGATGTCGCAATACTGACGAGACGGATCGAAGAACGGATTGGCGCCCCAAACAAAATCAACCTTGCGGAACACCTGAATACCCGCATTCGCGTTCGGAAGCGAGTTAAGCGAATTCTCGTAACCACCCGCGTAAATAACATGGATATCCAACGGATGCTTTCCGCCCACCCACGAATCGCGGCCGTAGGCGCCGTCGAGAATAGACTGCCAGCACTCGGAAAAGTCGATTTTCTCCCAGGAACCCGGATCCTCTATATCGCCCCACAGAGGCACGCTCGACAACGATGGCGGCGTCAGGGGATTAACCGGATTCTTCTGGGCTCCATTCGAGGAATCGCCGGCCATGCAATACGGCGAGGCCGACATACCCTCATGCAACCCCACCCAAGAAGCGTAGTTGCCAGGAGTGCCGACACCGTGCATGAATGCAAGCGTGTAAAACGCTTGCGCAAACATCTCACCTGCAGGAATCTTCGTCGTAGACTGACCAGCAAAAAAGTTAACCTTCTCAGTCGTTGCGATTTCTTCGGCCAATCGACGAATAGTGGCGGCGGGAACGCCGCAAATCGCCTCGGCCCATTCGGGCGTCTTCGGCTCATGGTCATAAGTGCCAAGCACGTAATCTTTGAAATTATCTTCCTTCGGAGCGCCTTCGGGCATATGGTCGGCATCGAATCCGATGCAATACTTATCCAAAAATTCTTGGTTTTGCAGGCTATTTTCGATTTGATGGTACATCATGCCGAGGCAAAATGCCGTATCGGTGCCAGGGATGATGGGCACCCATTCATCGGCAATGGCTGCCGCCGTCTGATTAAGCCAAGGCTCGACGATGACAATTCTGCCTCCCGCTTCACGGGCGTTCTGCAGCTGATAAGCAGTGTTGCCTCCCTTGTTAGCCATCCAGTTATTGCCGAAGTGGAAATGCAACTGGCTTTCCTGAATCGCCAGAGAATCGGGCGCGGCCAGCATGCCGCCCGTCATCATCATCTCGGGAAGGGGCCACGATCCGAGAGAAACCGTTCCCAGCTCATGATGCATGGCACCGCCCTTTGCGTTAAGCAAGCAGATGACCGGATCAAAATATGTATCGCCGATATCGCTGTATGCAGCCGCGAGAATAGAACGAGGACCATACGCATCGTATGCTTTCTTCATTTCGTCGGCAATATAGTCAAGAGCCTCTTCCCAGCTTATGCGCTCCCATTCATCTTTGCCACGCATCTCGCCGTTCGGATTATCGGGACTCCAGCCTTTGCGCTTCATGGGATATTTGATACGTGCGGGCGAAAGCATATTGCCGACCTGAGCGCGACCACGCGGGCATGCCCTGCGCTGAGGGACTTCGACGCTGTCCTCATCCTGCTCGTCAGTACGGATTTTCAGCGGCACGCCCTCTTCAACATAAACTTTCAGCAAGCATCGTGAAGAGCCGCAACTGCAATTGTTCATGCAAGCGCCCGTAAGCCATGTTCCCTTTTCCTCTACAGACTGCCCTTCCTCGGACCCCGAAGGACTGGGAGCGCAACTACTCAAGCCCACAAGCGATGCAACGCCCGCAGATGCAGCACTCCATTTTACGAAATTGCGTCGAGTCAACGTAGTATCCACGTTTCCTCCCCCCTTCTTGTCTTTCCCGACTGGCAACGCTACCCCGCATGCCGGTTGGGATATTGGATAAACTATCCTATGTGTCTTAAATATCTAGGACAGCTTATTGTCGTGTATTCTATCCATAAGTTCTTCATATATCAATGTCATTTAATTATCTGAATAAAGAATAGAGCTAGGCGAGATACATCTATTCAGAGAATCTGTACTATGATAGTATGACAGTTACGAAATAGTGAAATTTACGACTTCGAAGGGGGATGCCGTGAGATTCGTCATAGCAGCCGCAATCGCTTTGGCCATCGCTCTCTTCTGCACGAAAACGATTAAAAATACGCCATTCATCCTGTACGCCTGCGCACTTCTTGCCGATGCACTGTATGCTTATGCGATTATCGCGGGTGCCAACGGCGGCTTCTGGACGATTTTCCTCCCCTTGATACAACGCTGCACACTCGCTATGGCATTTTTCGCCATCGTCATGCTCACAGGCGTTTTCAAAGACGGATCGACTGCGAAATCGAAGCTCATGCCCATCAGGCGACAGCTCTCCATCACGGCAGCCATTCTCGCATCGTGTCATGTAGTGTTTTATGCGCAGACATACATCGCGCAAATCGCAGGCATCGTCAGCGGCAACGCTTCACAATCCGCCCTTGCGGCAAATCTCTTCGTTTCGCTCGGCATCTCCCTGCTGATCACCGCCCTGCTGGCAATGCTCACTGCCACTTCGTTCGTGGCAGTCAAAACGCGCATGCATGCCGCAACATGGAAGAAAGTGCAGCGTTTCGCCTATGCTTTTTACGCGCTCGTATTTGTGCATCTCGCAATTATTCTGATGCCGCCTGCGCTCGCAGGTAAAGATGCGGCGCTTGAAAGCATCTGCGCCTATACGGCTCTCTTCCTTGCCTACGCCGGCCTGCGCATCCGCCGCTACGTACTCGACGTAAAACGCGCGTATACGACCGCATAGCGGCGCCCACCAGTCACGAAGCCCCTCCCAGAAAACGCAGCCATGATGGCTGCGTTTTCTTTGCAGCGAGGCGGCCCCACAACGAACTTGCACGCCTTCGCGCAAATGACGAACGACGCAACAGACCCCTCAAAGCCGAGAACGCCCGGTGCCATGCTCGCCCTCCATAGCCGCCCGCCTGTTTCGTCACCGTGCCGGCATCATCGTGTCAACGCAGCGCCGGCAGCATCGTTCATACTGGTATCGACAACCGAAAACGATGATGGGAGGCGCCATGCGACGTCCCGCATACACCAACGATATCTCTCAGAAAAACAGGTTCGCTCGCGCGATGCGCAGCCTCGTGAAATGGCTTCTCGTCCTAACGCTTGCAGCCCTTGTGGGAATCTGCGCATATTTCGGCATGCGGGGATACGACCTCTACCTTCATGCCTCCCAGAACGAAAGCGTCTCCGAAATGGCAGAGGGCATCCGCTCTCAGCCGGGCTTCGTCGAACTGGAAAACCTTCCGCAAATCTATCTGGATGCCGTCGTTTCCGTCGAAGACCACCGCTTTTACCGCCACCCCGGATTCGACGTTCTTGCCACGGGGCGCGCCCTGTTCAACGACCTCAAAGCGGGCGCAATCGTCGAAGGCGGCTCCACCATCACCCAGCAACTTGCGAAAAACGAATTCTTCACCCAAGAGCAAGTCATCGAACGCAAAATCGCCGAAGTGTTCATGGCGTTCGACATCGAACGCAGCTTGAGCAAAGACGACATCCTCGAGCTCTACGTCAATTCGATCTATTTCGGCGACGGCTACTACGGAATCGGACCCGCCTGCTATGGTTATCTGGGAAAACATGCTTGTGACATGAACGATTGGGAAAGCACGCTTCTCGCAGGAACCCCCAATGCGCCCAGCGTCTACGCGCCCACGCAGGATTTCGACCTGGCATGCCAGCGTCAGCAGCAGGTTCTGAACCGCATGGTGAAATACGACGCATTGACCCAGGAGCAAGCAAACGCCATCGTCGCGCAGACCCCGAACGCGCTTGCATCCGCCGTATAGCCGCGCAAGAGCAACCGCTCGGCGAACCGCACGCGGCACCTGCCAAAGCGCTTCTTTCCATAGTTTGATTCTTTCGTCGCGCTCGAAGCACGAAAAGGCGGTACCGTTGCCCGATTTCCCGACAATGACAAAAGCGGTCGCAAACGATTCGGCACCGAATCGCCGACGCCGGGGCCCAACCATCGACGGCGGCGTACCATGAGGCCGGGGCGCAATGCCCCGGCCTCCGCACCACACGAGAAAGGCCCCGCCATGAGCACTATCGAAACCATCGAATCCCTCGCCGAACGCCAGAGGGCTTATTTCAAGACAGGCGCCACGATCGACGTCGATTTCCGCGTCGACGCGCTCGTGCGCCTGCGCAAAGCAATCAAACGCGCCGAGCCGCTCATCATCGAAGCGCTCGCCGCCGATCTGGGAAAATCTTCGCAAGAGAGCTATATGTGCGAAATCGGCCTCACGCTGTCCGAGCTGCGCCACCAACTCGGCCACGTGCGCGCATGGGCGGCGCCACAGCGCACACGCACCGACATCGCCAACTTCCCCGCAAAAAGCTTCACCATCGCCGAGCCCTACGGCACCACCCTGGTCATGGCGCCATGGAACTACCCCTTCATGCTGTGCATGGAGCCGCTGATTGCGAGCATCGCCGCAGGCAACTGCTGCATCGTGAAGCCGAGCGCCTATGCCCCCGCCACCAGCAGCGCGATCGCCGCCATCGTCGAAGACGCCTTCGACCCCGCCCACGTCGCCGTCGTGGAAGGCGGGCGCGCCGAAAACGCCGCACTGCTCGAGCAGCGCTTCGATTTCATCTTCTTCACCGGCAGCACGACGGTCGGAAAGCTCGTCATGAACAAGGCGTCCGAGCATCTCACGCCCGTGCTGCTCGAGCTCGGCGGCAAAAGCCCCTGCATCGTGGCGGCCGACGCCGATATCGATCTGGCTGCAAAACGCATCGTGTTCGGCAAATACCTCAATTGCGGGCAAACCTGCGTCGCGCCCGACTACATACTTGTAGACGAACATGTCTGCGACGCCTTCGTCGAAGCCGTGAAGCGCCACATCGTCGCCATGTTCGGAGAACATCCCCTTGAAAACCCCTGGTACGGCCGCATTGTGAACCGCAAGCATTTCGGACGGCTTATCGGACTGATGGAGCCGGATAAAATCGCTTTCGGCGGCGCATTCGACACCGAAACGTTGCGAATCGAGCCCACCGTTATAACGAACGTCGCCCTGACCGACGCCGTCATGCAAGAAGAGATTTTCGGACCGATCATGCCGATCATCCCCGTAGAAGACATGGAGGAAGCCGAGCGCATCGTCAAATCGATGCCGAAGCCTCTTGCACTCTATCTGTTCACCGACGACGCCTCCTTACAAGACCGCTTCCTGCGCTTCGTGCCCTTCGGCGGCGGCTGCATCAACGACACGGTAATGCATATCGCCACTTCGCATATGGGATTCGGCGGCGTCGGCGCAAGCGGCATGGGAAGCTACCACGGCAAGAAGAGCTTCGATGCCTTCAGCCACGAGAAAAGCATCCTGAAAAAGGAGACGTGGCTCGATACGCCGCTGCGCTATCAACCGTATTCGAAGGCGAAAGAAACGCTGGTCCGCGCGCTCCTGCGATAGTCTCCGCACAAGCACGAAAGCGCCGCCGGACGACGCGAATCGCCGGCGGCGCTTTCCGCATATGCGCCCCGATACAAAATCGCATCGGGGCAGCCTGCGTCTATTCGGCTTCGACCGCCTCTTGATAGGCGGCATACAGATCGGGCATGGCGCGCTTCTGGCTCAGCGGCTTGAACGTCTCGCCGTCCACCAGGCAATGCGTGGTACGCCCCGTGCAGCACGGTTTATCCACACCTACCTGCTGGCCCTCTTTGTACACTTCGTAGGCGTATTCGGTTTTCACCTGAGTAAGCTTCGTCACGCGCGTGCGCACGATGGCGGTATCGCCGTAGGTCAAAGGCGTGCCGTAGGCAAGCTGCACGTCCACGACAGGCGACATATAGCCCGCGCGCTCCATATCGGCATAGGGAAAGCCCAGCTTCTCAAGAAACTCGGAGCGGGCGATTTCGAACCACACCAGATAATTGGCGTGATAGACGATGCCCATGCGGTCGGTTTCGACGTATCTGACTTTGATTCTGCTTTCGGAAATCACGGGATGCTCCTTCTCTTCTTGCGGCATATTCCGCCATGCGGTCTCGAAAAGAAAACGCGGCATCCGCAACGGATACCGCGTTTACCATGCAACTCGCGCCTACAGCGCTTCAAGATCGTAGGGCGTGGTCTGATAGACGTAGTAATTCAGCCAGTTGGTATAGATGAGCTGGCCTTCTGCACGCCACGAAACGATCGGATTCTTCGCCGGGTCGTCATCAGGATAGTAGTGCACGGGAACCTTGATATCCAGCCCACGCTCCACATCGCGATCGTATTCGAGCTTCAGCGTATTGCCGTCGTATTCGGGATGACCGAATACGAAGAAATGCTTGGAATCGATGCTTTTGGCGATCGACACGCCGCATTCATCGGAATACGAGATGACCTCGAGCTTCTGGTTGGCGACGATATCTTCATAGCGCGTCTCGGAATGGCGCGAATGAGGCATCATCGACACGTCGTTGAAACCGCGCACCAGCGGAGAAGACGGCTTGATCAGGCGATTCTCGAACACGCCGAAGCATTTCTCGTCGAGATTGCGCTTCGGCACGCCGTAATGGTGATACAGCGCCGCCTGCGCGCCCCAGCAAACATGGAACACGCTGTGCACGTTCGTCAGGCTCCAGTCCATGATTTCGACCAGCTCGGGCCAATAGTCCACCGCTTCGAATTCGAGCGTTTCCACCGGAGCGCCCGTGATGATCATGCCGTCGTAGCGATAGTCGCGCACCTCGTCGAACGTGCGATAGAACGTTTCGAGGTGATCGGCCGACACGTTTTTCGACTGATGGCTTGCGATGCGAAGAAGCTCGACCTCGATCTGCAGGGGCGTATTGGAGAGCTTGCGCATGATCTGCGTCTCGGTGACGATCTTAGTGGGCATGAGGTTCAGCAACAGCACGCGCAGCGGACGGATGTCCTGATGCATCGCGCGATGCTCGGTCATGACGAAGATGTTCTCGCCTTCGAGGATGGATGTCGCCGGCAAGGCGTCGGGAATTCGAATGGGCATGGTTACTCCTCTTGCGTTTCGCAAAGGCGCGCAACGGCGTCCTTCATGGAAAATGCGTCGAATGCGCTCTATTGTAAGGCAAGAAATCGCCCGGCTGCATGCAAAGAAATCCGCCGCCGATCGAAACGATGCGGCGCCGTTCGCATGCGCATGACGGCGGAAGAGCGTCCTCCCCGCGGCAACGGGCGGCGAAGCACTCCTTCGATCGCATAACCCCGTTCGAAAACGACACGGTTTTTCATATTCGAAACACTTTAGTCGGCAAAAGCACGCACCGTGTCACTATAATGCTCGAAGGACATTCGTTCACCGTCATCAACCGCGATGTTAAGGAGCACCCATGACCGAGCATATCGGCACCACATGCGTGCAGGGAGGCTATCGCCCGGGCGACGCCGAACCGCGCCAGATCCCCATCTATCAGTCCACCACATGGAAATACGACACCTCCGAGCATATGGGCAGGCTGTTCGACCTCGAAGAGGCGGGCTATTTCTATACGCGCCTGCAAAATCCCACTAACGACTACGTCGCAGCGAAGATCTGCGAGCTCGAAGGCGGCACGGCCGCCATGCTCACCAGCTCGGGACAGGCCGCCAACTTCTTCGCCATGTTCAATATCGCAGGCGCGGGAGACCATATCGTGGCGAGCTCGGCCATCTACGGCGGCACTTACAACCTGCTTGCCGTCACGATGAAGCGCATGGGCATCGAAAGCACCTTCGTCTCTCCCGATTGCACGCCCGAAGAACTCGACGCCGCATTCCAGGAAAACACCAAGGCCGTTTTCGGCGAAACGATCGCCAACCCCGCGCTCGCCGTGCTCGACATTGAAAAGTTCGCGAGCGCCGCGCATGCCCACGGCGTGCCGCTGATCGTTGACAACACCTTCCCCACGCCCGTGAACTGCCGCCCCTTCGAATGGGGCGCCGACATCGTGACGCATTCCACCACGAAATACATGGACGGCCATGGAGCAGGCGTCGGCGGCTGCATCGTCGACTCGGGCAAGTTCGACTGGATGGCGCATGCCGACAAGTTCCCGGGACTCACCACGCCCGACGAAAGCTACCACGGCGTCACCTACGCCGAGCGCTTCGGCAACGAAGGCGCCTTCATCACCAAGGCGACCGCCCAGCTCATGCGCGACCTCGGCAGCATCCAAAGCCCCCAAAACGCATTCCTGCTGAACATGGGGCTTGAAAGCCTGCACGTGCGCATGGCGCAGCATTGCAAAAACGGCCAGGCCGTCGCGGAATTCCTGCAGGCGCACCCCAAGGTGTCCTGGGTGCGTTTCTCGGGTCTTGAAAGCGACCCCTATCACGAGCTTGCGCAGAAATATCTGCCGAACGGCGGATGCGGCGTCGTGAGCTTCGGCGTCGTCGGCGGACGTCCTGCGGCGGAAAAATTCATGGCGGCGCTCAAGCTGGCTCAGATCGCCACGCATGTCGCCGATGCGCGCACCTGCTGCCTGCATCCGGCAAGCTCCACCCATCGTCAGATGAACGACGAAGAGCTTGCCGCCGCAGGCATCGGCGCCGATTTGGTACGCATGAGCTGCGGCATCGAATCTACCGAAGATTTGATCGCCGACATCGCCCAAGCGCTCGAAACGGTCTAAAGGCTGTCCCTGGCAAATCCGCTTCAAGCCCGCATCTTCGCGCCCGCCGCGAGATGCGGGCTTTTTCTATTGCACGATTTTTCACGGCCGTGCGCTTGGTTGAAAATGCGCCTCGACGCACGATACGGCATCCGGCGGAATCGGCACGACCGAGGCGGACCGAATCACCCTTCGGCGAATGCGGGACCAAGGCCTCATGCGACCTGCGGCGGAACATGCAGAAACGCCATCCGTTTACCGCTCGTCATCGAATACGCAGATGGCGCCGGTACAATGCCCGTCATGCTTGAAACCATTACGAACATCGATCTCTCCATCCTTCATGCCATCAGGGAATATATCGCCACGCCCGCACTCGATGCCCTTATGCCCGTCATCACGTCGCTTGGCAACATGGCATTCGTCTGGCTCATCGTAGCCGTCGCTCTCCTGTGCACGAAACGGTATCGGACCTATGGCATCGCCGTCGTCGTCGCAGTGTGCATGACATCGCTTTTCGGCGAGGTATTCATCAAAAATATCGTCGAAAGAGCGCGCCCGTTCCTTGTCGACCCCACGCTCGACCTCGGGCTTATTCCCCCTCCGTCGACGTTCTCGTTTCCTTCGGGACACACCGGCAGCTCATTCGCCGCCGCAACCGCCCTCTGCCTGATTCCCCTGCGCCATGCATGGCTGCGCATCGCTCCTTTGCTCGGTGCCTGTCTTATCGCATTTTCCCGTCTGTATCTTTGCGTTCATTTCCCCAGCGACATCTGCGGCGGCATCATCGTGGGAACGATATGCGGCGTAGCGGCATTCTTCCTCGTGAAGAAAATCGCAGCCTATCGCGCACGGGCAACCGGACGGGCATAAAAAGGCGAAATGCCCGAGCATCTCCCATTCGATGCAGAAACCCCTCGGAACCGATCGAATCATCGATTCCGAGGGGTTTTCCGTATAACATCTTTTTCCGATATGGCAATCGAAAGCGCTATCGCCAAATGCGCACTTCGGGCTCGAGACGCACGCCGAAACGTTCCTGCACGCGATTCTGCACGTCTTCGATAAGACGCATCACATCGGCCGCCGTAGCGCCGCCTGCATTGACGACGAAGCCCGTGTGCTTTTCCGACACCTGCGCGCCGCCGACGCGATATCCGCGCAGGTCGGAATCCTGAATCAGCTTGCCGGCGAAATAGCCCTCGGGACGCTTGAAGGTACTGCCCGCACTCGGCATTTCGAGCGGCTGCTTCTCTTCGCGGCGCGCTTGAAGATCGTCCATGCGCGCTTTAATCGCGGCACGCTCGTCCCTTTCAAGCTGCAACACGGCCTCGACCACCACGTAACCCGCCGCATCCATCATGCTGTGCCGATACGACCAATCCGCCTCATCGCGAGAAACCTTCGCCGTTTCGCCTTCGGGCGTAAGGCACGTCAACTCGACGGCGACGTCTTTGAACTCCCCGCCATAGGCACCCGCATTCATGATGGCCGCACCGCCGATCGTACCGGGGATGCCGCTTGCGAACTCGAAACCGGCAAGGCCCGCCGCAAGCGCCGCACGCGCCACGGCCGCATTCGTCGCACCCGCCTGAACGCGCACCCGATCGCCTTCGACCTCGATGGCCGAAAGGTTGTCGAGCACCTGAAACACCACGCAGCGCAAGCCCTCGTCCGCCACGAGCAAATCGCTTCCGTTGCCGATAATGCGATACGGTGCATCCGACACGCGACAGAGACGGATCGCCGCCGCAAGGTCGTCCACCGACCGAGGCGTCACGTAAATATCGGCAGGCCCGCCGATGCGAAAGGTCGTATGGTCGGCCATGGGTTCGTTCGTCGAAACATTGCCGTCACCCACGATGTCACCAAGAGCGCGGGCGAGATCTCTCATATCGACCGCATTCGCTTTCGCCTCGTCATTCGATCGCACAATCGCCACCGAAACCACCTTCCATCAGAGAAGACGCGCCGACCAACGGCGCGCATAGTCCATCCGTCAAACAAACGCCGGCCCGATGCCGCGCTGCGGCGCAGCGCGGCCACAGCGCAAAACCGTGCGGAAAAGCAGCCGACGCTAGGCGCGAAACGCCTCCGCCCACGCCTCTTCCTTAAAGCCTACCAAGACGAAATCGTCGCCCACCGCGATCGGACGCTTCACCAGCATGCCGTCGGTCGCAAGCGTCTCGAAGCACTCTTCGTCGCTCATACCCGCATCGAGTTTCGCCTTCATGCCGAGTTCGCGGTACTTCATGCCGCTGGTATTGAAAAATCTGCGAACGGGCAATCCGCTTTTATCGTGCCATGCCGCCAGTTCCGCAGCCGTCGGGTTCTCCTCGACGATATGCCGGTCGACGTATTCCACGCCATGGTCGTCGAGCCATTTCTTCGCCTTTTTGCATGTCGTGCATTTCGGATATTCGATGAACAAAACGCCCATGCCGATTCCTTTCTTCAAGAGAGCTTCTTTCGCTCCTTTAGCCTGATGCCCCGCTCGCATAGTAATCCGTATTCTCCTGCGGAAAACGGCGCGAAACCCTACGAACGGGCCGCCGCCCCATCTTCGTTCAAGCGCGCGATCAGCGCCTCCGCTACGCGCAAGCCGTCTACTGCGGCCGACATGATTCCGCCCGCATAGCCGGCGCCTTCGCCGCACGGATAGATGCCCGTTTTCGTCGCCGATTCCGGGCTCGCCTCCGTACCGTTCGCAAGCAGCGCCTGCATATCCGATTTGTCGCGCACGATGCGCACGGGGCTCGAGCTGCGCGTCTCCACCCCCGTCATCACCGCATCCTTCGCCGCGAATCCACGCAGCCGCTTGTCGAAAAGCGGCAATGCCGATTCGATCGAACGAGCGACGAACGGCGGAAGCACCTCATGCAAATCGCACCACGCCACGCCGCGCGCATACGTCGGCTCCACGCCGCCGGCATGCAACCCGTCGCTTCGACGATGCGCCAGAAAATCTCCCACATATTGAGCAGGAGCCGCATAGGACGACCCCACGGCTTCGTAGGCCGCGCGCTCCATGCGCCGCTGCAGCGCCACGCCCGCCAGCACGTCGTCGCCTTCCAGATCCAACTCATCGACTCCCACGAGCACTGCGGCGTTGGCGTTGCGTCCATTGCGCGCGAAACGGCTCATTCCGTTCACGCACACGCCGCCTTCCTCGGATGCCGCACAGACCACCTCGCCGCCCGGGCACATGCAAAACGTATAGACGCCGCGACCGTCCTCCAAATGAACGGCGAGCTTGTAATCGGCAGCCCCCAGGGCCGGATGCGCGGAGGCCGCACCGTATTGGGCGCGATCGATAAGCTCTTGAGGATGCTCGATGCGCACACCGACGGAAAACGGCTTGCGCTCCATCCGAAGACCCGCGTCGCGCACGGCCTCGAACGTATCGCGCGCCGAATGCCCGCAGGCAAGGATCAGGAAACGCGCCGGGATCTTCTCGGAAACGCCGCGTGCGACATCGGTTACCGTGATGGAGTCCAATAGCCCGTCCTTCACATGCATCGCATCGAGCCGCGATGAGAAACGCACCTCGCCGCCGTGTTCCACGATATCCTCGCGCAAGCGCTTTACCACATCGACAAGCAAATCAGTGCCGATATGGGGCTTCGCCTGCCAAAGAATCTCTTCGGGCGCGCCCGCTTGCGCGAAGATGTGCAGCACATCCTTGCAACGGGGATTTTTTATATTCGTCGTCAGCTTGCCATCGGAAAACGTACCCGCCCCGCCTTCGCCGAACTGAATGTTCGATTCGGGGTCGAGCGGACCGCCCGCATCGAATCGCGCAACGGAGGCAAGGCGCGCATCGACATCCTGTCCGCGTTCGATGACGAGCGGACGTGCGCCGGCTCTGGCGAGGGTCCATGCAGCGAACAATCCAGCAGGGCCCGTTCCCACCACGACGGGGCGCTGCAATGCAGGAGCCTCAAGACGCGAGGGCTCATATCCCGCATAGGGCTTGTGCATCCCGACACGCGCGGGCGGCTTGCAGCCTTTTCGGATGATGTCGGCCTCTTCCTCTGCGGAGCATCCGCATTCGAAGGCATATGACGCAACAAAGTGCACGTCGTTTTTCTTGCGCGCATCGACGCTGCGCTTCAAAAGGCGCAAAGACCGGATGCTTCCCCGGTCTATTCCGAGAGATCGCGCGATCGCCTTGCGCACGATGTCCTCTTTTCCGCCGAGACCCGCATCGAGCGGAAGACGGAGGTTGCTCACCTCAAGCATGAATACCTCTTCCGTAGACGAATGGGCACGACGACGCTACCGGACGGACGCCGCAGCAACGGCGCGACCCGCCAGCAAGCCGCTCGTCCAAGCCCAATGCAGGTTGTAACCGCCGCAGCGCCCATCGATATCGAGCGCTTCGCCCACAGCGAAAAGACCCGGATGCTTTTTGCATTGCATCGTTTCGGGGTCGAACTCCTTCACGGCATAGCCTCCGCGCATGACCTGGGCCTGCTTGGGATCGGCGATGCCCTTCACCGTCAAGCCGAACGACTCGGACACCATGGCGAGCACGACCGCCTCCTGCTCGGCGATAATCGGCTCGTCGGGATCGATCCCCGCCGCAACCACGACGGCGCGCGCCACACGCGACGGCAGCATTCCCGCCATGATCTGGCACGCCGTACGCGTCGGATGGGCGATCGCCTGATTCCAAATGAAATCGACTTTCTGCTGCGGATCGAGGTCGGGCAGCAGGTCGATGAACACCATCTGACCGGGCCGCACATAGCGCGACATATCGAACACGGCGATGCCCGAAATTCCGTAATCGCGGAAGAGAATCTCTCCATGGGTTTCGGGGCCTTCGTAATCGGATTCGAAATCGGGGTCGACCACGTCCATCCATGCATCGCGCAAATCTTCAGGTTCGGTATCGAGATAAAGACGGGCGCGCACGCGAATGCCCGAAAGCCCTTTGATGTTGGCGGTATCGGTCTTCAGCCCCACAAGAACAGGATGGGTCGGGGCATATTTCACATCGGCGGGAACGAGCCCCTTCGCGGGAGCGCCGCCGACCGCCACGACCACGGCGTCGAAGCGCTCATGCGAGCCATCTTCAAACGTCACATCCCACGCCGACGACGAATCGGCCGGCCGCACCGAGCGAACCTTCTCGCCGCAGCGCAATTCGACATGAGCCTCATCGAGGCAAAGCCTCAGCATATCGACGACCGTCGCGGCCTTATTGCTGTAAGGATAGATGCGCCCTTCGTCCTCTTCGAAAGCAAGCAGGCCCGCATCGGAAAAGAAGCGCTGCACCTCTTCGGAAGGAAGCGCATTCATGACAGCCTGGACGAATTCGGGGCGATTGTAATCATCGCTTATGATGTCGGCGTTTCCGATATTGCAACGCCCGTTGCCCGTCGCAAGGATTTTCTTTCCAATGCGGTCGGCAGCCTCGAGCACGACGACTTCTTCGACGCCCGCTCGGGCGGCCTCGATGGCGCACACAAGGCCCGATGCCCCTCCTCCGACGATGGCGACACGCGTCATCATCGCACCTCCTTACCTTTGATTACAGGGCCGTTCTTGATGAAGAACGTACACGCCCGGCAGATTTCTTTCACAGCAGCCGATCGATCGACCTCGGGATTGTCGAGAATAGCGAATCCTTGGGCCACCTCATGCGTAGGACGGTCGCATGCCGAAAAATTGCAATCGGGGGGACATGGCTCGCCCGGCACATTATGCGGACAACGACTTTGCATTTCGTCATCGCACCCCCGCAGTTCCCAGCAAAACGCCACGACAGCTCCCTTCTCGCTGAAAACGCCATGAATCGATGGAATCTCGATGGCGCCGATTTTCTTTGCCCTGCACGGAAGACGGTATGCCGCCCAGACCGGCAGATTCGAATCATCGCATGCATCGCATGATACTGCGTTGCCATCGAAGCCGACGCGGCGAGAACCCGACCGACGAAAACGCCGGAAATAAAAAACCCAGGCATATGCCTGGGTTTGAATTCGATGGTGCCCCCAACGAGAATCGAACTCGTGTCTCAGCCTTGAAAGGGCCGCGTCCTGACCTCTAGACTATGGGGACTTGCTTAAGCAGCTTGGATATTATTGCAAACTACCAATGGCATTGCAACACTTTTTTGAAAAAATTTCCGACTTTTTTGCCAAACGCGATCGATCGGAAGCAAAAGCGTGATTCAACAGGCAATATCCGCTATCGAAACGTCGCATGCCCTCATCAAATCTTCGAGCGACAACTCGATTTGGTCGCCGATTCGCCCACCCGAGCAAATAATGGCATCGTCCGACAACATAGCTGCTTCGTCGATGAAGGTCACGAAGGCCTTCTTCATTCCCAAGGGGCTGCATCCTCCGTGCACATACCCCGTCAAAGAAAGAAGCTCTCGCGACTTGACCATGACGATGCTTTTCTCATGCGCCGCAGCGGCAGCCTTCTTCAGGTCGAGCTCCATAGCGACAGGCACCATGAACACATAATGTTCGCCGCTCTTGCCCACGGTCACCAGAGTCTTGAACACCCTGTCGGGGTCCTGTCCGAGAAAAGCCGCAACCTCGACGCCCGAAAGGGCCTGGGCGGCATCGTAGACATGATGGCGATAATCGATACCGAGTTTGTCGAGAAGGCGCATCGCGTTCGTTTTCTCAGACTTCTCCTTGCGCGCGCTCATGAAAACCAGCCCCTTTGAAAAGCGGTCGGCGGCAACGGATCGTCTTGCGACCCCCAGGATGCAACATCGAAACGAGCCGTCCAATATCCAAGGCTGCGATAAACCAACGCCTGGATCATTACGCCGCATACGATTGAAAGATAAAAGACCGCCAAAGCGAACACGGCGGCAGCAGCAAGGCCGAGAAGCGCGATACCGTCGAAGCCATAAGCGGAAAGTCCCGAAAAATCGGCGATTCCCGCCATGCCGAGAGCGAAAATCATCCCCAAAAACAAAACGACGAACCAAACGATCGACATCGCCGCCCCTACGACAAGCGTCGCCAAGAAGCTGCAGAAGAATATCTTGATCAGACCCGCCGGGTCGCGCCTGATCATCGACCAGACATGACCGATTTGAAAAGCCGAGCTCAATGTGTCGTAGATGCTCATGCGCATCAGAGAGACCCAGACGAAGAACTGAACGGCGAATGCCGCCACGATTCCTGCGGCAAACACTCCGAACGATCCGAAAAGCGCGGGAAACATAAGAATGCCCGCAAGGTGCCTTCCTCCGAACAAAGCGGAGAGCGCACCGGCCGCCAAGCCGAAAAAGCCCATGCACACGAATACGCAAACGCACACGGCCGCCGCGAATGCAAGGCTGACGACCAGCGCGAAAAAGCCCCTTCGATACAAGGCGCCGTCTTCATTGCCGAAAATGCGCTTCGGCAGCGGATTATCCATCCCCCAGGCGGCATCGCGCGCCCAACCGAGCAGGTAACCCGATACGACCAACGGACCGAATAAAGGAATCAAAGACACTAGTGCAAGCAAGCATATCTTGCCGAACCACGCATCGCTCGCACGAAGGGCTTGCCAAGAACGAGAAAAGTACCCTTGCTTCATACGGCCCCTTTCCGTCGTTTGCCGATTGACGACTATACAACGAAGGGCCGAGGCGAATGCCCCGACCCTTCGTCCGTAGCAGAAAAGAAATTCGTCTGTTGACGATTTGTTACTTCAGGGTAACAGCAGCGCCAGCCTCTTCCAGCTTGGCCTTGATCTCCTCAGCCTTGTCCTTGGCAACGCCCTCCTGGATGGCCTTGGGAGCACCCTCGACGACCTCCTTGGCCTCTTTCAGGCCAAGACCGGTGATCTCGCGGACAACCTTGATGACGGCGATCTTGTTGTCGCCGAAGCCCTCGAGGACGACGTCGAACTCGGACTTCTCTTCAGCAGCGCCAGCGTCGGCGGCAGGAGCGGCAGCAACAGCCACGGGAGCAGCAGCGGAGACGCCGAAGACGTCCTCGAGCTCCTTGACGAGCTCGGAGAGCTCCAGGGCGGGCATTTCCTTCAAAGCTTCGATGATCTCTTCACGAGTAACGGCCATGGTAATGGCTCCTTTCACAACAGGCGCTCTCGAAACGATACGCGCCTCGATTTTCACATGTCACGGCTTAAGCCGCTTTATGCAGCATTACGCTGCGGACTTCTGATCCGCGATAGCGGAAACCGCGCGAGCGAAGTATTCCATCGGGCCATTGCAGACGCGGACCATCTTGACCATGGGGTTGCTGATGGTACCGAGCAGCTTGGCGATGAGCTCCTCGCGGGAAGGAAGGGCTGCGATAGCCTCGACCTCGGCAGCGCCGTAAGCGACGCCGTCCATCATGCCGCCTTTGATGACCAGGTTCTCGTTCTTCTTCGCAAAGTCCTTGATGGCCTTGGCGGAAGCGACCGGGTCGCCCGTAGCGAACACGAAAGCGGAAGGACCGGAGAGGATGTCGCCCAGCTCAGGAAGCTCGGCGTTCTCCAAAGCAAGACGCATCAGGGTGTTCTTGTAAACGCCCATCTTCGCGTCGGCCTCGCGAATGCTGCGACGGAGAGCCTCCACCTCCTTGACGGTCAGACCACGGTAGTCGATGACCCACATGGCGGAAACGCCCTCGAGCTCGGCAGCGATCTTCGCGACGTTCTCGATATTGTGTTTGTTCGGCATACTGTTCACCTCCTTTTCGTTTTTGCTCAAATGCTCCGCCTCGATGGTGGGCCTTTTCGCAAAACGAAAAGAAAGACCCCCGGTCGAAGACACGGGGGTCGCACTATCATATGCGCTCCACCTCGGCTGGCTGCTTTCGCAATTAAATCCATCTGGATGCCTGCTGTCTTCGGTAGCGGAACTATCGTTCACCTGCGTTGTTAAACGCGATGAATTATTTTATGCAAAACGAGAGAATACGCAAGCTTTTATTTTCGAATATGAAGAAGTCGTGAAATGCCCCAAGAAAGGCGGCGATACCAGTTTGCCGCGCAATCGATTCGACATGCGAAAAGCGAGCGTGAAACAAAAGGCGGGGCGCCGCCGCCCCGCCTTTCAATCGCTCCGATGGAGAACTAGGATTCAGATGCCTCGGATGCAGCCTTGTCGGATTCCTCGGTCTTGGCAGAGTCCGCCTCGACGCCGTTCTTCTCGGAATCCGCCGTCGCATCGTCGATTGCTGCGGCTGTTTCCACTATTTCTTGAACGATGCTCGTCGGATCGCCTTCGGTGTAGCGGAACGAAATCGCATCGCCCACGCCGTAAGAAACCACATCGATCAAGCCGGGCAACGCGAAGTCGTAGATTCGCTCGTCGCCTTCCAGGGTCACATAGAAGTGCGAATTGCCCTCGATCACCGCCTGAGCAACGGTCTTGACCGTGCCGCTTGCTTCAGAAGCCTGGCCTTCGGCAGGCGCATCCGATCCGCCGCCCGCCGCGATCAGCGACATGTAAGACTTCTGCGTATCGGCCACGGTATCGCCCACCGCCACGTTCTGATAGCTCCTGATGTCGACCATCGCGTACTTCTTCACCAAACCCGCATCGTCTTTCAATGCCATGAAATAGGTGGGGGTGTTGCTCACGTTGATCAAAATCGGGAACGTGGCCTGATAACGGAGATTTTGGACCTGACCCTCGGCCGACTGCATCGCCGAATCTTCGGTAGCGCCTGCAACCGAATAGAAGTGGCTCTCCGCCGTGCGCTGGTTGACGAGCACGAAGCCGACAATCGAGTTATCGCCCGTAGCCGACGTTACGCCCGTATACATCCACACGTCGTCGTCTTTCGCCAGGTAGTTATATCCCAGCGTGCCGTCGGTGCCGGGGGTGGTCTGAACCACGCCGTTCTGACCGAGCCAGCTGTTGAACCAGCCGTCCTTGTACTTGCCCGACCAGTTGTACTGTTCGATCAGCAGGTTCGCAGGATACACGCGGTCGACCCACTCGGGAACGTCGGACACAGCGAGGTCTTGGCATTCGCCGGTCGAAGCATTCACCAATACCGCGCGAGAAATCGTCTCGCCGCCGAATAGACCGATTTTGAAGTCGCGGACGGGGCAGATCCACCACGCATTGCCCTCATCGTCGATTTCGAACGACTTCTCACCGAACATGTAGAAGGGGTACTTCAACTGGACATAGCGGTCGATATTGCGGGCCAAAGGCTCGCTCTCGGAATACTTGATGGTTTTGTCGCCCTCGAGACGCACGACTTCGGCATCCTGGGAGGTCATATCGACAACCACGTAGGCGGGAATGCCCTGCTCGCGATTCTGCAGCCACTTGAACAGGTCGGCATAAGTCAGGGGGCTCACGCGAACCGGATGGTCCTGGTAGTTGATCTGGCTATACAGGGGCGAAATCTCGAACTGGCTGACCAGATCGGACATCGCGCCCATCGTGCGATTGCCCAGAAGCGAAGCGGACGCGCGGTCGATGACGGGAATTTCGTTGTAGTCGACCTCTTGGATATCCTGCGTGAATTCCATATCGGTGGTCTGCAATATGCCCGCGTATTTTTGCGCATTGCCCGGAAAAACGGGGACGGAAAGCAGCGTACCCACGAGCAACAGAACGAAAACACCGACGGGAATGAAGGAAAGCGCTTTGAAGGTCTTCGCCTTGCCCTTGCTGCTGCTCACCTTCGCCGTGCCGCTCTTGTATGCCCTCGACTTGGCGCGGAAGTACAAAAACGAAGGGAGAAGGAGAACGACGGCGATGAAGAACCACGTGTCGATGCTGTGGATGTTGATCGGGGGATGGAACCACCAATATGCGACCGCCAACACCAAGACGACGAGCACGGCAGACACGATGGCCGCCTTCTTGCTCATGCCCTCGAACTTATCCTTCAGATTGCGGAACTCCGCCGTCGAATCGAATTCGACCCTCGGCGGCGCCTGAGAAGGACCGTTGTCGTCACCCATGCCGAAAGGATCGCCCATTCCGAACATCGTGAAGAACGGATTTTGATTGTCTGACATGTAATCCCTTTCCTGTGTCTGATTGCACGAAGCGCGGCGAAACCGTCGCGCTTCGTGTTTTTCTATTCGTCAGCCGCGCTCAAATTGCGCAAGACATATTGAAGGATGCCCCCATGGGCCATGTAGGCGCCCTCCGTCGGAGTGTCGACCCTTACTATAGCCTGGAATTCCTTCGTCGAACCATCCTGGCGCAGAGCCGTTACTTTCACAATGCGCGGCTCGGGAAGACGCGCATCGCCCGCGCCAAAATCGATTCGCTCTATATCGAACGTCTCGGTGCCATCGAGCCCGAGCTGCTCGACGCCCTCTCCCTCCATGAACTGGAGAGGGACGATCCCCATGCCGATGAGGTTCGAACGATGAATGCGCTCGAAGCTTTCGGCGAATACCGCCCTCACGCCGAGCAGGAGCGGAGCCTTTGCGGCCCAGTCGCGCGACGAACCGCTTCCGTACATCTTGCCCGCAAGAACCACGCACGGAGTCCCTTCTTCGCGATAGCGGACGGCCGCATCGAAAATGCTCGTTATCTCCCCCGTCGTGAAGTCGCGCGTGTATCCCCCGCTTTTGCCGTCGGCGAGCACGTTCGAAAGCTTGACGTTGCCGAAGCCGCCGCGCGCCATCACCTCGTGGTTTCCTCGACGCGACCCGTATGTGTTGAACATCTCGGGCGCAACGCCGCGCTCGATCAGATACGCCGCCGCAGGGCTTTCCGCAGGGATGCTTCCTGCGGGAGAGATATGGTCGGTCGTGATGAAATCGCGCACATTCACGAGAACGCGAGCGCCCTCGATAGGACGCGCGTCATCGAGTTCTCGACCCATTCCGTCGAAATACGGAGCTTGGCGCACGTAAGTGGAATCGGCGTCCCAGGCAAAGATATCCCCCGAAGGAACTTCGAGCGCCTTCCAAGCATCGGTTCCGTCGTAAAGGCCGCGGCCGCCCTCCTCGAAAAGCTGTTCGGTGGCATAGCGCGCAACGACAAGTTCGACTTCTTCGTCGCTCGGCCAGATATCGCGCAGATACACGGGATTGCCCGTCGCATCAAAGCCGAGCGCTTCCGTCTCGAAATCGAAATCCATCGTGCCCGCCATGGCGTAGGCCACCACCAAAGCAGGAGCGCACAGATAATTCTGGGAAACGTCAGGCGATATGCGGCCGTCGAAATTACGATTGCCCGACAATACGCTTGTCAACTCTATCTTGTCGGCAACATCGTGCATCTGGGGCCACAAGGGACCGGAATTGCCGATGCAGCTCATGCAGCCGAAACCGCAGGTGGAAAATCCGAGCTCGGAAAGAGAGTCCGTAAGACCGGCGCGCTCGAGCAGCAACTGGGTCGCATGGCTGCCGGGAGCCATGACGCGTTTCACCCACGGCTTGGCCTGAAGGCCCGCCTCGCAAGCATGCTTCGCAAGCAAACCGCACGCAACCATCATGGCGGGATCGGTCGCCGTAGTGCAGCTCGTCACCGCGGCGATGGCGATGGCGCCATGCGTTAGATTGTAATCGCCCTCGGGGAATGCCACGGTGCATTCGTCACGGAAATCGAGATCGCGCTGCGCGCACACATCGCGGAAGGCATTGCGCGCAGCCGATGCCGCAAATCGGCTGTGAGGACGGCTCGGACCTGCAAGGCTCCGCTCGATTTCGGAAAGATCGAGCTCAATGACTTCGCTATAAACGCGATCCTCGCACTCGTTCCACAATCCCTGGATTTTCGCATAGCGTTCGATCAAGTCGACCTGTTCGGCCGAACGACCCGTCAAGCGCATGTATTCAAGCGTCCGTTCGTCAAAGGGGAACAACGTGCATGTGCAACCATATTCGGGCGTCATATTGGCGATGCACGCACGCTGCGTGGCGGAAAGCGACGAAACACCTTCGCCGAAGCATTCCACGAAACACCCGACGACGCCCTTCTCGCGAAGAATCTGCGCGAACACGAGCGCCGCATCCATCGCCGAGACGCCTTCGCTCAAAGCACCCTTCAAATGAACGCCGATAACGCGCGGTACAAGCGTCGTAATCGGCTGGCCGAGCGCAGCCGCTTCGGCCTCGATGCCGCCGACGCCCCACGAAAGAACTCCGATGCCGTTCGCCGTGGTGGTATGGCTATCGGTACCTACCACGGTATCGAAATACGCGATATCCCCCTCTTCGTCGGAACGCGTCATGACGCCCGTCGCAAAACGCTCCACATTGATCTGGTGGCAGATTCCCGCCCCAGGCGCAACGATGCGGACATTTTCGAAAGACTCCTGCGCCCATTTCAGGAAGCGATAGCGTTCGCCATTGCGAGCGAACTCCATCTCCATATTT
>JAUNDR010000015.1:35108-37056 GCA_030525985.1 Slackia sp.
CATCCGCAATAACCGAATGATCGATAACCAAATCGAGCGGAATCTGAGGATTGATGAGCGCCGGATCCCCGCCTAAATCGCGAGCAGCTTCGCGCATGACCGCCAAATCGACGAAGACGGGAACGCCCGTGAAGTCCTGCAGCAGAACACGCGCAGGCATGTATTCGATTTCGCCTCCTTGCTCTCCCGCAAGGCCCGCCGAAACGATGCGTTCGGCATACATGCCGGCCATCCGCTCGTCAGAAGCATTGCGCAGCACATTCTCAAGCAGAATCCGAAGAGAAAACGGAAGACGTCGGGCGCCTTCTATGGAAAACACCGGATAATAACGAAACGCACGATCTCCCACATCGAGCATCGAAGTGCACGCACTCATCGGCAACCTCCGTCATAGCGACCATCGAAACCAATTGCGCCCATCCTGCGGCATGATACATCCCCATTAATCAGCAAATGCCTTTGATGGGAATAACGACCGACGCCGAAGCGCAACGCTTTTATTCTACCATTCGCTTTAGCCTGTTAAAGTAAACGATTGCCAAACGGCACAAGGAGCCTTTGACAGCATGACGCCATCGCATCGATACGCCATTCCGCATATCGACATTACGCAAGCCGATCATCTGCAAAGGAAAATAGCAGGCCCCTGCTCGGAAAATCCCTCGAGCAGGGGCCGGTCGCCCACGTAAATCCTTCCCGTTATTGGACCGGGAATAACAGGGAAGCTCTGCCGCAACATTCGGTTGATTTCTCGCATATTTTTCTCGCCCGAGACGACTTGACGCCAACGAACGATGCAAATCAGCCACGAACCGTAGCAGCGTCAAAAGCAACAGATGCGACCCCAAAACAACCTTCGTCTCAAGCCGATCCGCGAACCCCATACAGCCGTCGTATGGCATGACAAATCGCCGAAAATCATCGAATCCGATGCCGATAAGTCGAATCGGAGCTGCGCGTCATTGCGACAACATCGCAATGACGCATATTCCTCCCGGTGCCGAAAAGGCGAAAACACAAGTTCATACACACTCTATGGCGCGAATGACGAGGGATGGGCGAAACGCCCATCCCTCGTCATTCGGCTTCAAGATTGTCGATAATTTGCTGTGCACGTTTTTTCAAAGCGCCCCTAGAATTCTTCGCATCGAAAGCCATCCTGCCCTTAAGGCATCCGGCGACTTCGCAATCAAGGTCGCTTTCCGAGAAAGCGGCTACGGCAACAAGCATATCTTGGAATTCGAGATCTCCGTGATAGCACTGTATCGCCTCGTCAAGAAGCGGCCATACGATTCGGCTCCTCTCTTGCGAGGTCGAACCGAAAGAACAAAGAAAACGAACAGCGGCAAGACGCAAGGGTCCCGAATCCTCGTCGAACAGGGCACTTTCCGCTCCGCCAAGAGCTTTCGAACATGCGTCGGAATCGTATGCGATCAATGACGTCAGAATATCGAGGCACTCCCAGCGTGTTTGCGCCTCAGGCTTATCGAGCGCATCGACAAACACGTCTACATACGAAACAATAGCCTTCGGATCGACAGCCGCCGCGCATGAGAGCGTTGCAGCAGTGTTCTGCCTTGTACGACGCGAAGAGCTTTCCATGCGGGCAATCAAGCCGTCAAGAATATCCTGGTTTTCAAGAGCCGCCTGAGCAAGCTGTTCGCGTTGAGCCTTAATCGTTTCCGACATGCTATCACCTTCATATATTGAATATGCTTAAATACGTTTCTAGTTTACCAGGCGCCATTACGAGTCCGCATCACGACCGAAAGACTCCACGGTAAAACGAAATGCACTGTATGAAGAAAGGCGCCGTCTTTCCAATCCGTCATCGACGGGATAGGTTGGATTCGACTCGAGACATACAAAGAGGGCCCCTCCCGGGGCCCGATGAAGCGCGAAGCGCCCCGCGCGAGCGCGACGACCCTTCCTCCCGCGGTCGATACCG
>JAUNDR010000076.1 GCA_030525985.1 Slackia sp.
TGCTTGTTAAAAACGGCGCATGCTCCATGAGCGAGGAGAGCAGCGAGCTGATGGCGGGAATGGCTGCGATATTGCCCGAAAACACGAAGAAGCAGACGAACGTGGCCAAAAGCCCGTAATCGATATGCCTGAATGCCGCGCGATCGCAGACGGCGAGCGTCGCAATCGCGGCAATGAAAGCGACTTCGTAAGGGATGATGCGCACGACTGCCGCCAGGCAAAGGCAGAAAAGCATCGCATAGACGATCGCCTGCTTCTTTTTCACGGCCGTCGATCCGAGAGACGTTCGTTCGGTCAAAGGTGTTTTTCGAAGGAAGAGGCAAGTCGCGACTAGGGCGGCAAACGTTGCCAGTGCGAACGGCACCAGGGCGAAGAAGAACTCGTCGGTCGGAATGTCGAACGCGGTATAGAGGAAAAGATTCTGCGGGTTTCCCATCGGCGTCACCATGCCGCCGATATTGGCGGCCACGGCTTGCAGCACGATGATCCGCGGCAGATGCGCCGTCGCATTCGCCATGGCCAAAGCCGCAATGGCGAATGGAACGAAGGCGAGCAACGCGACATCGTTGGTCACGAGCATCGACGAGAAAAACGGCAAGGCGACAAGCGTCAGGCAAAGCGATCGTACGGTGCGCGCCTTAACGACCAGCGCATGGGCGCATCGCGACAGAATTCCCGATCGCTGAAGGCCGCCGACGGCCGCCATGAGACAGAAAAGCAGCGCCAGCACGCGCAGGTCGACGGAGGCGAAGAAGTCATGGCCCTGTTCGACGAAGGCGCATGAAGCCAGGGCGCAAAGAAGCGCGATGCACAGCACCGATTCCGTGCGCACGAATGCGCCTATCTTATCTATGAGGGTTTTTGCCATGCGGTTCAGTATAGGCGTCCTTCGTGCATAAGCGTGCTTCGGATATCGCGACGCCGCGGCCGGAATCGCCTCGCGGCAGGTTTGGTTTTCCGCGTGCTATCGCGCTTCTGACGAGCCCTGCCATTTCTTGTTCGATATGATTATCGCTGAACGATACGAGAAGGAGGAAAGGGGCGATGCCGTCATGGCGAAACGGGTGCATGAGATAGAAGATTCGCGAGAGGCGATCGCGCGGCTCGGCATTCGTCTTCGCGTTGTGGCGGCGCTGTTGTTCGGCGCTTCCGTCCTGTGCGCCGTCGCGCTTGTCGGGGCGGCTGCGCTCGGAGTCGTCGCCTCTTTGGATTCCGCCGGCGTTTTCGGCATCGCAGCGCCGCTGGTCTGGTGCGCGATCTGCGCCGGCATGGCGTGGGCGCTGGGAGGCATGGCGAAGGACATGGCTGCGGGGGCGTCCCCTTTCACGTTCGGCAATGCCCGTCGTATCAAGGCGGTCGGGTGGCTGTTCGTTGCGGGCGTCGCCATCGAGCTGCTGTTTTCCCCTGGATTCGCCGCCATCACCGTCGGCATGGTCGAGTTCGTTTCGCAACCCGCCGCTGCGGTCGATTTCCCCGTGTTGCCCGTGGATATCGCCTCGATTATCGGCGCGATCGTCAGCTTCTCGCTTGCTTCGGTGTGGCGCTATGGCGCCTTGATGCAGGCGCAGATGGATGATCTGGTGTAGGGGGGCGACATGAGCGAACGTTATTTGATCGTCGAACTGGAGGCGCTTTTGCTCGCGAAGGGCAAAACGAGCGCCGACGTCATTCGCGCCACCGGTCACACGCCCGCCAATATCTCGAAGATTCGCAACGGCAAAATCAAGGCGATCCGCCTGAAGACGTTGCTGGACATTTGCACCGAACTCGATTGCCAGCCGGGCGATATCCTCAAAGCGGTGGATGAAGAGCAGCTCGAAGCCCTTGTGCATGAGCGGGCGTGCACTGCCCTCGAAAGGGCGAAGGCGGGCGGGGCGTCCGCATCGCTGCCGGAGAAAGTCTATGTCGTCGATTTGAGCGACGAATAGCGCGCCGCCGGAGGCTTGCATTCGGCTTTGCAATCTTCATCCAGCTTGCTGTGTGATTGCTCGTTTCGGCCTTCGAGGGCGATTGTGCGCTTCGATTTTCAAGGACGACTCCGCGTCGCAACGCAGCCTTTCCTTCGAGCCGATTGCCCGTTTTTTTTCGCAGCTCTATCTCGATGCGGGGTTCGTTCCTAATCGTCTTTGCGGCGCTTTGCTTCCATATTGTCTTGAATTGATATAGTTATCGTTTTAGAATAACTATATCAATTCAAGACAAGGAGCGAGCCATGGATTCGAGACGTGAGAACCATCCCGCCGCCCGGTCATCCGTCTCGTCTGGCGAGGCCGTGGTCAGATTGAGGGGCGTTGGGAAATCGTATCGGGGAGCATGGGCTCTCGAACCGCTCGACTTGGACCTCCATCGCGGCGAGATATACGGTCTTATTGGCGAGAACGGCGCGGGGAAATCGACGCTAATCTCTTTAATGACAGGCATATCGCGTCCAAGCTGCGGGTCGATCGAGATTTTCGGTGCCTCGACCGGCAAAGACCTCGCCGCAGCACGCCGCCGCATGGGTTTCATGCCCGATGCCTCTTCGGCGTATCCGATGCTGAGCGCCCGCGGCAACATGGAAGTACGCTGCGCGGAGTGGGGCGTTTCCTCCGATGTAATCGACGAACTGCTCGACCTTGTGGGGCTCGGCGCGGTCGGTCGCAAAAAAGCGCGCTCGTTTTCTCTGGGTATGAAACGTCGTCTTGATTGCGCCATCGCGCTTTTGGGCGCGCCCGAGTTCATTGTGTTCGACGAGCCGATCAACGGGCTCGATCCCGCAGGCATCGTCGAGATGCGCGAGCTCATCAAGCGCATCAATCGCGAGCGCGGAACCACCATGCTCGTTTCGAGCCATATCCTTTCCGAGCTTTCAGAGGTCGCGACGCGCTATATCGTGCTTTCGGCCGGCCGCTTGATCGACTGCCTTGCGGCGGACGATATGCTCGACCGTCCCGGCGGCGTCGAAGGATATTTCGCGACGATTCCTTCGCTGCGTGCGCCAGGCCATCGAAGCGGGCGGGATTGCGATGTACTATCCGCCCGTCGCGCATTCGAGGCGGGGGAAGGCATCGCGGTGCATCCGGATTCCGCGGGAGACGTTGCGGACTGCTGCACCGCTCGCCATGGCGCCGCCGCGTCGAAAGCGGAAGCGCGATGGACGATAGGGGGCAGGCGATGAGCGCACGCTGCTTCCTCATGCAGGGTAGGCGAGTCGTTTTTTCGCGTGCGACATTCGTGCTCGCGGCAATCGCTGCGCTGCTCGCCGCCTTGACCATGGCGTCGCCCGCCACCGATTTCGGCGGCCCGATGTTCATGATGGCGGGGCGTCATCCCGAAGTTATCGGCGGCGCGATCGGATTCATCGGCAATATCGTCGACGAATCCCGGCCCGCGCTTTCCGCCCTGCGCACGGCGTTTCTGTATACGGTGCTGTGGGCGCCCGTCTCTATCATATATATGTCGATTGTCTTTTCGTCCGATTACGCCTGTGGCGCGGCGCGGGTTTCGCGTGCGCGCGGATCGTCGCTCGGCGCCCTCGCCGCCGCGAAGGCGCTGTGGGCATCGGCGTGCATCGTCGTCTGCTATCTCTGCGCATGCCTGGTTGCGTTCGCGTTCAAGTCGGCTCAATACGGCGTCGTTCTGCAGCCTTTCGATTTCGCGCCGTTCTTTCATTTCGCGTCGGCGAATGCCGCGGTGCTGTGTGCGGCGGCGGCATGGTCGATCCCGCTTTTCGCGTTCTTCAAAAGCACGATCGCAAGCGTATTCGCGCAACTCGTCGTGTTCGCGACGGTTCTGCTCGGATATCCGAGCGCATTCGGCACGGCGTCTCTTGCCGGCGTTCAGGCCGACCCGTTTCCGTGGTGCATGGCTCCCGCCTACTATCTTTTGCATGTTTCCTCGCTGAGCACCTGCGCGCTTGGTGTTGCCGCGCCGTTTTTCTACACGATCGTCTCATGCGCCATTGCGGCCCTGTGTACGGTGCTCGCTTTGCGCGTGCGGGAGGTATGACATGCTTCGTCGAGTCGTTTTCTGCGATATGCGGTTGGCGGCATCGTGCGGGATGCCGGTCGTGCAAGGGGTCTATCTCGCTGTCGCTTCGATGCTTTTCCTTTGCGCCGGGCAAGGAGCGTGGGTTTTCGTCCCCGTGTCGAGCGCGTCGTTTTTCGGCTTCTTCCCCGATGTCTCTTATGCTGTTGCCGAAACCGGGTGCTCTGCCGAGCAGGCGATCGCGTCGGCGTGTCTCGCCCATGCGGTGCTTTTGCCCGTGACCTGTCTCGTTTCGACTGCCTTGTTCGCGCACGCGGTTCTCGAGGGAGGCGCGTTGCGCGTGTCGGTTGCGCGCGGCCGGGGTATTGTGCTGTGGCTCGCGCCGAAGGTGGCGGTGTCGTGGCTTTTCTCCGTCGTTCCGTTCGTGCTTGCAACCGTTGTTACGTTTCTTGCGCATTCCGGCACAGGGTCGCTCGCGCTTGCGCCGTCGATTGCAATGCGCGTGGCACTCGCGTGCGTGATCGCTTTGGGCTGTTGCGCGCTTTGTTGGGCGATATTCGTCGCATTCGGAACGGGTCCTGCTTCGGCGGGGATGTTGTTCGTGGCCGGCATCGCGGCTTTCGTGGCGCAGATGTCGCTGCCTTCCGCATTCGTTCCTACGGGTTACGCGATGCTTTCTCGCATCGCCGGCATAGGCCTGTGGCAGCAATCCGCACTTCCTCTTTGCGCGTCGTGCGTTGTATCCCTTGGCGTTGCGGCGGCGATTTCCGCGATCGGGTTCGCGCGCCGCATGCGATAGGCGGCGTGCTGTCGGCAACGGGATAGGGGCAGGACGCCGGATTCCTGCTGCAGAACCTCGCGATTGCATATATGGGGCGTGCTTCATATATGCGACATGCATTTTGCGCCTGAGACGAAGGGCATCCCGTGCCTGCCATGCTTTTTCATGCCACGCATGGAGTGTATTTCGATGTCCGCGGCATGCTTTCCGTGCTTCGGGCGCGCGTTGCGGGTTGCCTCATGCCCGTATTCGTCGTGTCGCAATGCACTTCACCGCACGGATTCGCGCGACTTTATAAGAGGATGCTGAATCGGAATTCGGTCGCACAAGAATGAGAGAAAGAAAAAATCCAATGCAATACACCAACAATCTTATGGCAACTATTACTAATGACGTGGTGATATACAAAGCGCTTTTTCGAAATGTACGGCGACGGCAAAAATAAGTCGAATATTTTTCAAAAAAGTTGTTGACTCCCAGAGGGGAGGCGCGTAATATACATCCTCGCCGCTTGACGCGGCACCCCCTCCGAAGGG
>JAUNDR010000077.1 GCA_030525985.1 Slackia sp.
AGAGGGAGAGGGTCGTTTCTGATATGTGGTCGACGTTTTTCATCGCCATGGTTCTTGCGGGCGCGTTTCTCTACATTCCCGGATTCTTCTTCCTGAAAGTGTTGCGGGTGAGAGGAGGCGTGGCACTGTGCTGCGCTCCTGCGATCACCGTCGTCGTTTACGCCGTCTTGACGGCGCTGCTGCCCTTTGCGGGCACCGCCGCGTCGTGGACGACGGTGTTTCTTCCTGCGGCGCTGATCGGCATCGCAACGGCGTTCGTTGCGCAGAGAAAACCTTCCCAGGGCGACCCGTGCGCATTCGGCGTGGCAAGCCCGGGTGCATCGTTTCGCGCGAAAGTGAACGAGGAATGGTTCGTCATCGCGCTGTATCTGCTCGTCGGCTTGGCGGTCGTCGGCGTCATCTTCGTCAAAAACCTCGACGGCCCCGACTCTTTTCTCCAGGCATGGGATAACTCCCATCATCTCAGCTCGATCAGAGCATTCGTCGAATCGGGCAATTACTCCATGCTGACGACCACCTCGTATGCCACGGCGATAGACCGCGCCTTCACGCCGTGGCCCGGCGAAGCGGCGTTCTATCCGTCGGCATGGCATTGTTTGGCGGCGCTTGTGGTGAGCGCGAGCGGCGCTTCGATCGCTATGGCGGCGAATGCGGTCAATGCGCTTGCGGTGGGCGTCGTGCTGCCGCTGTCGAGCGCGCTTCTCATGGCCCGTCTGTTTCCGGAAAAACGCGGAATCGTGCGTTGCGGCGCTTTCGTGTGCCTGGCATTCGCAACGTTTCCCTGGGGCTTTCTGACGTTCGGTCCCCTGTATCCCAATTTGTTCTCCTATGCGCTGCTTCCGATCGCGGCGGTCTTGTTCATGAGCGTTTTCGACGAAGGCCTTTCGCGGCGCGCCCGCATCATGCGTGCATGCATGTTCGTCGTATCCGTTGCGGCGCTTGCATGCGCCCAACCGAACGCCGTTTTTTCCGCCGGCGTGTTTTTGGCGCCGTTTTGCGTCATGATGGCGGCATCGGCGAGCCGCCGCCTTGCGCTTGCCGAGCGTCATCCGCGCCGTGCAGCGCTGCTGTGCGCCGTTGCCGCCGTGGCGGCGATAGCGCTGATCTGGTATGTGTTTTTCCGCCTGCCGTTTCTCCAAGATGTCATCTGGTTCGATTGGCCTGCCAAAGAGGAGCGTCCCCAGGCGTTGGCGAATATCGCCCTGCTTTCGTTCAGCTATGCGCCCGCACAGCTGCTTTTGGAGGCATTCGTGGTCTGCGGGCTTATCTGCGCTTTGGCCGACCGTCGTTTCCGCTGGTTCGCCTGTTCGTTTCTTTTCGCGGCGTTCATCTGCTATATCGATCTGGCATATGATGGATTCGTCAAGCATTTCTTTGCGGGATTCTGGTATACCGACCAGCTGCGCACCGGATCGATGGCGGCGATGTTCGCCATGCCGCTCGCCGCATTGGGTTTGCGCCATGCGATCCACGCAGGCGCTGCCGTGGTGAACAGGATGGTGGCATCGGCGGGCGGGACGGCGGCTCCGTATGTGGCGGGTACCGCATTGCTCGCTCTGACGGTTGCGGCGGTGTATTTCCCGAGCTACGACATTCCCGGCCACCATCACGTGGAAACCGGCTTCGGCGACATCAGGGAGCGTATCGAAGATCAGAATTCCGTCGTGAAGATGAACTATCTCGATGCCGATGAGAAGGCCTTCGTCAAGCAGGTCGCCGAAATCGTTCCCGATGACGCTCCGATCATCAATAGTCCCGACGACGGAAGCATATTCCTGTACGGATACGAGGGGATGCGCACGTATTATCGCTATCTGACGGGGTATTCTTCCGATTCAGGGGAATCGCCCGAAAGCAGGGCGATCCGCACGGAACTTTTCCGCGTTGCCGAAGACGAACGCGTCAAAGATGCCGTGCATGCGATCGGCGCGGAATACGTGCTCGTGCTCGATCAGGGCAAAGACGAAAGCCTGGGTTCCGATGAAGAGCGACGCAGGTTCATTTTGAAAGACGATATCGACAACGAGTTGTGGAGCGGCATCCGTGCGATCGACGATACGACTCCCGGCTTCGATGTCGTGTTGAGCGAAGGCGATATGCGCCTGTACCGAATCGTCGTCTAACGAAAGGCCGGGCGCGAAGGCGTTGCGACGCTATTCGCGCCCGGCCTTTTTCAGGGAATCGCTTTCGTGCATCACGCGATAGACTTCGAGCTCCCACATCTTGCGATGGGTTTTCGCCACGGTGTCGAGAATGGCTCCTGCCGTAAGCGAAAGCGCGCCGCAGGAGATGAGCCCGGTGGCAAGAACGGTCGAGGGGAACTTCGGAACGAGCCCCGTTTGGAAGAATTCGACGATGACGGGGATGCCCACGATGAGCCCGAGGGCCAAAAAGACCAGCGAGATCCATCCGAAGAAAACGAACGGCTTGCATTCGCGGAATAGCGATGCGATGGCCATGAGGACCTTCGCGCCGTCTTCGAAGGTGGAAAGCTTGCTCACGCTTCCTTCGGGGCGGTCGCGGTATTCGATCGGAACGTCGACGATGCGCCAGCGCTTGTCGACCGCGTGGATGGAAAGCTCCGTTTCGATCTGAAAGCCCGAAGAGAGCACCGGCATGGTTTTCACGAAGGCGCGATTGAAGGCACGATATCCCGTCATGACGTCGTCGAAGGCGTATCCGTAGATGCATTTGATGAGCCAGCGCACGAGATCGTTGCCGAAGCCGTGGAAGGCGCGATCGTTTTCCTCGCCGTAGCTGCCGTTGGACAGGCGGTCGCCGACGGTCATGTCGGCCTCGTCGTTTTCAAGCGGCGCAAGCAGCGCGCGGGCGGCTTCGGCGGGGTAGGTGTCGTCGCCGTCTACCATGATGTAGTAATCGGCGTCGATGTCGCGAAACATCTGGCGCACCACGTTGCCTTTTCCCTGGCGCGGCTCGCGTTTGACCACGGCCCCATGCGCACGGGCTATCTCGGCGGTGCGATCGCTGGAATTGTTGTCGTAGACATAGATGGCGGCTTCGGGAAGCGCGCGCCTGAAATCGTCGACTACCTTGCCGATGGTGATTTCTTCGTTGTAGCAGGGAATGAGTACGGCGATGCGTTCTTGCATGGTGGCTGTTCTCCGGAGGTTGAATGAAACGGTCGGGTTTAGCGGTTTTCGGTCGATTCCGAGCTTTCGTCAAGCTCGTCCACCGCTTTATTGAATGCTTCGTTCGCGCGCTTCTGTCCTGTTGCCGGACGGGGCGCATAGTGATGGCGCAGCACGGGGCCGAGCAGATGGAGGCGTACGACGAAGAAGGCGGATACGCCGAAGGCGATTGCCATGAAGGCCAGTCGTGCGACTCCGTGGGTCTCCGTGATGAAGATGGCGGATATGGCCAAAACGGCGGTCCAGCTCCACATGATCAGCACGGTTTTGCGCTGGCTGAATCCTTCGCGCAGAAGCTGATGGTGGATATGTCCGTTATCGGCCTGCTGGATGGGGCGATGCGCCCGCATGCGGCGTATGATCGCCGATGCGGTATCGATGATCGGAACGCCCGCCACCAGGATGGGAACGAGAAGCGATACGAACAGCGCCGAGCGCGTGGTGGCGAAAAGCGACACGATGCCGAGCGCCATGCCCAAAAGAAGCGAGCCGGAATCTCCCATGAAAATCGATGCAGGATTGAAGTTGTATCGAAGGAATCCCAGGCAGATTCCGATGAGGCCCATGCAGAGAAAGGCGGCGTCCACGCGGAAGGTGAGCGTTGCGAAAATAAACATGGTAAGCGCCGAGATGGCGGTGATGCCCGAGGCCAGGCCGTCCAGGCCGTCGATCAGATTGATGACGTTCATGAACGCGACCAGATAGAACACGGTGAGCGGATATGCCCAGATGCCGAAATCGATGAATCCGGGGCCGACGGGATTGTGCATGTCGGACAGAAGAAGCCCCGATGCGGCCACGATCGACGCGGCGACGATCTGGCCGATCAGCTTGGTGCGCGGCCGCAGGTCCCAGATGTCGTCTGCCGCTCCTACGAGGAAGATCAAGACGACGCCCGCCGCCACGCCCGGATACCATATGTTCCTGCTGACGGGGCTGTGCAAAGGATAGTGCCAGTCGAAAAACGTCGATCCGATCCAGATGGCGGCGAGCGCGGCGACAAGGCCGCCGAACATGGCGACGCCGCCGAAGCGCGCCGTGGGCTTTTTGTTCACACGCCGTTCGTTGGGATAATCGACGGCATCCACCTTGAATGCGAGTTTTTTAACGGGAGGAACGAGCGCCATGGTTACAATACAGGCGACCGCAGCCACTATGCCATAATGCAACCAGGTCATGTATCTCCATTCGATAACTGACGGAATCGAAGGTGCGCTCCACGAGGCAAGCGCATACCAAACGTTTATTTTATAATAGATTTTCTTGATGCGGCGAATTTTTAGGAGTCTTTCTGTGTCGAATACACCCGGTATCAGCGTGATCGTCCCCGTTTACGGGGTGCAGGATTGGGTCGGCCGCGCCATCGAATCGATCCAGGCGCAGACGTATGAAGAATTCGAGCTCCTGCTCGTCGACGATGGCAGCCCCGATGAAAGCGGGGCGATCTGCGACGATTACGCTCGCCGCGATTCCCGCATAACGGTGATTCACAAAGCAAACGGCGGCGCGGCAAGCGCCCGCAACGCCGCTATGGCCGTCGCCCGCGGCACGTACCTGTTTTTCATGGACGCCGACGATTGGTGCGAACCCGATATGCTTCGTCGCATGTACGAATGCGCCGAAGCGGGCCGGCTCGATCTGGTGGTCGCGGGCTTTTATATCGACACCTATCGAAGCGACGACAAGTATTTCCGCGAAGTCAAAAGCCTTCCTTCGAAGGCCTATGCGTCGGCGCGGGAATTCCGGGAGGATGCGCATCGGCTCTTCGACCGCAATCTTTTATACACTCCCTGGAACAAGCTTTTCCGTGCGTCCTATCTGCGCGAACGCGGCATAGTGTTTCCTGACGTCTGGTGGGACGACCTTCCTTTCAACCTCGCGGTTTTGCGCGATATCGAACGCGTGGCGTTGATGGAGGATGCGTTCTACCATTTCCTGCGTGCGCGCAGCGAAAGCGAGAATACGAAATACCGTGCGGGCACCTTCGAGAAACGAGAAGAGGAGGACGGCTGGATGCGCGCGCTTTATGCGCATTGGAACGTCGATTCCGCCGACGTGCGGGAATTTCTCGCGCGCCGTCATATCGAACGCGTGGTCGGATGCATCGAAACGCTCACC
>JAUNDR010000016.1:0-24945 GCA_030525985.1 Slackia sp.
TGCGAAAAACAGCGTGCGCAGCTTGAAGCGACGGTAGAGAAATGCCATGCAGGTCACGACGATGGTTGCGACGATCATGTATCCGGTGACGAGCCATTGTGCGGCGACCGAATCGATGCCGTAATCGCTCATGATCGACATGAGCGCCATGTTGACGAGATTTTCGTTGAATCCTGCAAGAAATGCTCCGCCGTAGAGCACGCCGAGCAGCATGACGAGGGATTTCCCTTGCATGTGCGTCCTTTCCGTTGGATATACATGAAACGCCAAGACATCCGATGGAGGGCACGTCTCAGTCGGCAGCTTCGATTCGCGGCGACGGGCCGCATGCTGCGAGCGGTATTGTAGCGAACGGCGCGTGCTGCCTTCGTGCGAAGAGCATCAAAACTTCACAGCCATTCGGACATCCGCGGAGCGGGTTGCCCGAGGGCGGCATGGATGGAATCGGGCGATGCGCGTTCGATTCCTCGGTTCGGAGGGGCTTGTCGCACGTTTTTTCGTTTTGCCATCGTCGAGAAGCGGCGAGAATGCTCAGGTGCGGGCAGTGCGCAGGGCGTTCCCGATGCCTTTGATTTTCGGACGGGTGATTCAATCGGGCGAATCCGAAGAACCGGTTCCATGCGAATCAGGGGGGAGCGAGGAGATGAGGCGTTTTAGCGGGACGCCTGGGATATTGGATTCCGCCTTTGGGGACCTGGCGAATCAGTGCTGCGCGGCGGTATTGTATGGTTGCGCCCAGCGTGTGTTTTGTTTGGATGATGCTGTGAAAAAAGAGGTGGCAGAGCGGTCGGGCAAGGGGGTGGGCCAGACCGTCTGCCGTCGGAAAAGCGAATCGTGGTACGACAGGGGCGGAGTGTCTCGGTGATGCCGCCCGGTCGACGGATGGGAGCTCTTGGTTTGAGCGATTCGCCATCGCGCCGTCTGTGTTAACCACAGGAAACTTTATATGCTTTGTTGCGTGAAAGGTCAAGATATTTTTCGAAAAATATAAGTAAACTGATAATAAAAGTAGGAATTATGGAGACGGTACTTCCGCGCGCTGGGGCCGATGCTGTCATGACGGCGTGCGCGGGTGGGTTGATGAGTGCGGGCCGCGCACGCCTTTTCTCGTTCATTGCGACCGATGGTTTGTAGGCGAAATTGCGGAAAATGCTTGGTCGGACGTCATTTACTACCGTTCTTCCCACGGCGTGATGACCATTTTCAGGCAGCCGTCCTCGCGCGCCTCGAATGCGCGATATGCCTCGAGGATGTCGTTGAGCGCGTAGCGTTTCGAGACGAGGCAGCTTGTGTCGATGATTCCCTCCTCCACGAGTCTCATGGTCTCGTTCAGGTTCGCCGCATCGACGCCGCCCGTCTTGAACACGAGGTTCTTGCCGTACATCTCGTGCAGCGGGAGCGTCTGCGGGCCTTCGTACATGGCGGACACCACTACCACGGCGTTGGGGCGGGCGATGCGCCACGCCATCTCGAAGGTATTCGAGCCGCCGGCCGCCTCTATTACCGCGTCGGCCCCGCGACCGTCGGTCATTTTGCGCACGGCGGCCTCGATGCCGTCGAGGTCCGCCTCGCTTGCGTCGATCGTCTCGTCGGCCAATCCGTGCTCTTCGGCGAGCGCCAGCCGCGCCGCATCGACGTCGATCGCCACGATGCGTTTCGGTTCGGCGATTCTCGCGCACATCATGGTGGCAAGGCCCACCGGTCCCGCGCCGATCACGGCCACGGTGCAGCCGCGTTCGAGCTCCGCTATGTCGGCTCCCCATTGCCCCGTGGCCACGATATCGCCCAGGAACAGGGCGTCCTCGTCGCTCACGGAATCGGGGATGAGGGCGCAGGTCCGCTCGGCGAACGGCACGCGCACGAACTCCGCTTGGCAGCCGTCGAGGCGGCAGCCCAGTTCCCAGCCGCCTTGCATGCAGTTGTTCACCCAGCCGCGCTTGCAATAGAAGCACTCGCCGCAGAACGTCTCGCAGCTCACGGCGACGCGGTCGCCTACGGACAAGCCCGTCACGCCCGCGCCCGTCTGATCGACGACGCCTACGAATTCGTGTCCCAACACCGTGTTCGGAAGCGCGCGCGGCACGGCGCCGTGGATGATGTGCAGGTCGCTGGTGCAGATGGTCGAGCGCGTGACCCGGATGACGGCGTCACCGGGATCGACAGGTTCGGGCTTGGGGCGCTCTTCGATCGCGATGACTCCGTTTCCGTGATGTACCAGGGCTTTCATATGATCCTCCTCTGTCAGATGCGGCTCGATCCCGAACCTGCCGTGCTTCTGGATTCATTGCGCACCATTCGCGCTCGATACGACTCGTCCTCGTCCCCTCGACTCGCGCTCTTGCCGACATATCTCGCCGGCAGGGACGCGAGGAATCTTAGAGTCCCGGTCCTGAATACGTGCCGGTCGCCTCGTCGTATTCTAGGACGGGGATGCGACCGCTCGTGACCGTGTGCCCGTCGATGTAGTAATGGGAGGCTCCGTCGAACCAGATGTCGCAGTACCCTGGAATCTCGGAGACGAATTCCGTGCTGATGTGACCTGCGATGACGTCGAGCTCGAAGTGCTTGCCGTTGTAATACGGCGACATGGACGTGAAATATTCGGCGGGCGTTCCGACGCGCCAGAGGTCGCCCGCGTCCTCGTCGATTCCCGCGTGGCAGAACACCTGTTTGAATTCGCTTTCGTAGTAGTAGGGAAGGCCGCGGATCCAGCGGATGATGTCGGCATGGCGTGTTTTCATGCAATCGGCCGTCATGCGGTACGCGTCCTCGAACTTTTTCCGCGCAAGCAGATGCTTCACCTTGGCGAAGGACGTTTCGTCCAGGAAGCTTTGTGCGGTCTTCAGGCCGACGTCGGCAAGCATCCATCCCTGTGTGAATCCGAGGTCGACGGACGCCATGTCGATATACTCCAAGAGCATCTCCTCGTGGTTGCCGCGCAGGGCGACGACCTTGTCGGGGAATTCCTCCTGAAGCCGCATGATCTTGCGGTAGACGGCCAGGCTGGCGGGGCCGCGGTCGCAGTAATCGCCCAGAAGGATGAGCCTCGACGTTTTGTCGCTCAGATCGACACGTGCCAGGGCCTCCTCGAAAGGCCCGATGAATCCGTGGATGTCGCTCATGGCATAGATGGTCATGGTCTTCCTCGCTGATGTCTGCTTATGGGGTTTGCTCCTGCGCATGGCCGACTCGTTGCGACTTCTCTCTGCTTCTTACAGTGAATCCTTCGCTTCGGTGCAAGATGGTATCGACTATCAGGAGAACTGGAAAGGTGATGCTGGGCTCACATCTTACGTAGAATTCCCCATATTTTTCACCACGAATTCCAACGGAGGTCGCCTTTTCAAGGTGGAAGAAGCGAGAGAGTGAATAAAAGCGGAAAAAAGGGATTATACAAAAAGTCTGTTTCCGTCGATGATGCCCTTCTCGTCATGGAGCATATCCATTCTTTCGGGAGCAGGGAATTCAAGCAGGTCGACATTCCCTTTCGGAGGTATAAAGTGGATTTGGTTATCGGGGCCTTGGTTGACATGGGCTCGGTCGATGTGCCCGAAAGAGGGAGCTATCGTATCGTTGAAGGCTCCCCCCAAGTCTTGGATGGATGGTCTCGGCAAGTTGGAGAAACGAACCGATTTGTTAGCGATTGCGAAAAAGTGATTCGGTCTTGAATCTGATTGCATTTCCCGAGACAAGATGGGATTGAAAAAAGCCTTGCGATTCGTTTTCGCAAGGCTTTGAAATGCATTGAAAAGATTATGCTCTATTCCCACTCGATCGTCGCGGGCGGCTTGCTTGTGATGTCGTAGCACACGCGGTTGGCGCCGGGAACCTCCGCCACGATGCGGCCGCTCACTTTGGCCAGCACGTCGTAAGGAAGCTTCGCCCAGTCGGCGGTCATGGCATCGCTGCTTTCCACCGCGCGCAAGATCACGGGACGTGCGTAGGTGCGCTCGTCGCCCATCACGCCCACGCTCTTGATGTCGGGAAGCACGGCGAAATACTGCCAGCAGGCATGTTCGCTGTTGCGCTCGCCCGTCTCTTCGAACAAGCGCGCGTTATACGCGTCCAACTCTTCGCGTACGATTGCGTCGGCGTTCTTCAGGATCTCGAGCTTCTCGGCATTCACCGCGCCGATGATGCGGATGGCAAGGCCGGGGCCGGGGAAGGGCTGGCGATGCACGATGTGGTCGGGCAGGCCCAGCGCCGTGCCCAGCGCGCGCACTTCGTCTTTGAAGAAGTGGTCGAGCGGTTCGATCAGGTCGAAATGCACCCCTTCGGGGAACGGAATCAGGTTGTGGTGGCTTTTGATGGTGGATGCCTTGCCGCCCGTCTTGCGCGCGCCGCTTTCGATGATGTCGGGATAGATCGTGCCCTGGGCCAGGAATTTCACCGGGCGGCCGTCCTGTTCGAGCTCCTTCGCCACTTCGAAGAACTCGTTCCAGAACTGCGTGCCGATGATCTTGCGTTTCGCCTCGGGGTCGACCACGCCTTCGAGCAGCTTCAGGTAGCGTTCCTCGGCATGCACGTGCACGAAGTCCACGTCGAACTGCTTGGTGAACACCTCTTCCACTTCTTCGGGCTCGTTTTTACGCAGCAGGCCGTGATTGACGAATACGCAGGTCAGCTGCTTGCCGATGGCGCGTGCGCACAGCGCTGCCACCACGGAGGAATCCACGCCGCCCGAAAGGCCCAAGATCACACGGTCGCTTCCCACCTGCTCGCGGATCGCCGCCACGCTGTCTTCGATGATCGAATCCATGGTCCAGCTGGCCTTGAGGCCGCATATGTCGAACAGGAAATTCTTCAGCAACTCGTTTCCGTATTCGCTGTGACGCACCTCGGGATGGAACTGCGTGGCGAAAAGCTTGCGTTCGGTGCATTCCATGGAAGCCACGGGGCATACATCGGTGGCCGCGGTGACCGTGAATCCTTCGGGCACCTGGTTGACGGCATCGCGATGGCTCATCCACACGGTCTGCTGCGCAGGGGTGTCGCCGTAAAGGGCGCTTTCGCCCTGGCGCACGATCACGGCGGGGCCGTATTCGCCCTTTTCGGTATGGCCTACCGAGCCGCCCAGCGTGACGGCCATGATCTGCTGTCCGTAGCAAAAGCCCAGCACGGGAATGCCCAGCTCAAGCACGCCGGGGTCGATTTTCGGCGCATCTTCGGCATAGACGGAGGCAGGACCTCCGGAGAGGATGATCGCAGAAGGCTCCATGGCAGAAAGCTCCTCGGCAGTCACGTCGCACGGGACGATGGCCGAGAAAACGCCCAGGTCGCGCACGCGGCGTGCGATCAGCTGGCCGTACTGCGCACCGAAGTCGAGCACGACGGCTTTCTGCTCAGGGAAGGTGGATTCTTTCATGCATTTGTTCCTTTTGTCAGGTGGTTGAAACGTGCGGTCAAGAATAGCGCATATGCTAGAATACCGCGCATGGAAAAGCCCGAAAACACAGCCCTGCCACCTGCGCCGTCTCCTGCGGACGACCGTGCGGAATTCGGCGTGCGTTTCAACGGACGCCTTTCTTATATATGCAGGCTCGTTGCCTTGGCGATCGGCATCGTGGTGGCGGCAACCGCCGCCCTCGGCAGGCTCGACGGCACTATGGCCTTCATCGGCATCGCCGTCGCCGTGGCGCTTTTGGCGCTCGCGGGTTTGCAGGAGCACCAAGACGAACAGCAGCGGCGTTAGGCCGCTGTTTCACGCTTGTCCGCCCGTCTCGCCGCCCATCGCAAGCGGCGCGCTTTTCCTCAATGAAAGCTGCAATCGGTAAGGAAGACAACGCATGGTTCTTTTCGAAGCGTTCAAGGCGTTTCTATTCGGCGTGGTGGAGGGCATCACCGAATGGCTGCCCATTTCGTCCACCGGCCACATGATGCTGCTCGACGAATTCGTGAAGCTCGACGTTTCCGAGTCGTTCTACAGCACGTTTCTCGTCGTGATCCAGCTCGGCGCCATCCTGGCTGTCATCTTGCTGTTCTTCCATAAGCTCAACCCGTTTTCGCCGCGTAAGAACGCCGAGCAGAAGCGTACGACCTGGAATATCTGGGCGAAAGTGGTCGTCGGGTCTATTCCCGCCGCCATCGTGGGCCTCTTGCTCGACGACTGGATCGAAGAGCACGTCATGACCAACGAGGACATCGCGGCGATCGTCGTGGCGGCCGCGCTTATCGTCTACGGCGTCATCTTCATTGCGATCGAGCTGCGCAATCGCCGCTTGATCGCCGATGCCGCCGAGGCGCCGCGCGGAAAGCATGCGCGCGTGAACGGCAAGGCGGCCGCCCGCATGGTGTCGGTCGATCCCGACGCCCAGGCGGAATACGACGCGTCGAGCGCTATCGCCAAGGTGAATACGTTCGATGAGCTTTCGTATGGCAAGGCGTTCATCATCGGCATCTTCCAGAGCCTGGCCATCATCCCCGGAACATCGCGCTCGGGATCGATCATCATCGGCTCCATGCTGGTGGGCACGTCGCGCACCATCGCTACCGAATTCGCGTTCTTCCTGGCCATTCCCATCATGCTGGGCTGGAGCGTGCTGAAGTTCATCAAACATGGTTTCGCCTACACGGGGCTCGAGTGGATGATTTTCGCCATCGGTCTTATCACCGCGTTCGCGGTATCGGTGGTTGCGATCAAATTCCTGGTCGGCTATGTGAAAAAGCACGATTTCACGGCATTCGGCATCTACCGCATCGTGCTGGGCGCTATCGTGCTGGGCTACTTTCTGCTGATCGCCGCCTAGCGGCGATACGGCACGGAAATCGCGCGGTGTCGCGCGTTCGGTCGCTTGTCGGGCGCGGTTGGAAAACCGCGCCTTTTTGCCGCAATGGGGGCGCAACGACGCGATCCGCCATGCGGTTGCAAGGGTCGGCCTGCTGCTCGATGCGGGCCGATGGCATGTTCGGCATACGAGTGCGATGCGCACCGATGCCGAAAGAAACGGAGGATGTTCATGGGCATGGTGGATATCGATTCATTGAACGAGGCGCAGCGCGAGGCGGTTTTGTGCACCGAAGGCCCGCTTCTGGTTTTGGCGGGCGCGGGTTCGGGAAAAACGCGCGTGCTCACCTACCGCATCGCGCATATGCTGGGGGATTTGGGCGTGCAGCCGTGGCAGATTCTGGCCATCACCTTCACCAACAAGGCCGCGGCGGAGATGCGCGAACGTCTGGGCAAGCTGGTCGGTCCCGCCGCCCGCGGCATGTGGGTGTCCACCTTCCACAGCATGTGCGTTCGCATGCTGCGCGTCGATTGCGAGAAGCTCGGATTCGACAAAGGCTTCACCATTTACGATGACGACGACAGCAAGCGTTTGGTCAAAGATATCATGGCGGAGTTCGATATCGACCCGAAACGCTGGCCGATCAACGCCATCCGCAATCGCATTTCCACGGCGAAAAACGAGCTTGTCGTGCCGGGGGATTTCGAGCAGCAGGCGTACGACCCGTCCGCCAAGGTCGCGGCGCGCGTGTACAAGCGCCTGCAAGAGCGTTTGAAGGCCGCCAACGCATTCGATTTCGACGACCTGCTGCTTTACACGTATCTGCTGCTCAAAAACCACCCTGACGTGCTCGAGGCCTACCAGGAGCGCTTCCGCTATCTCATGGTGGACGAGTATCAGGACACCAACCACGCGCAGTATGCCATCACCAAGCTGCTGGCCGCGAAGCATAAAAACATCATGGTGGTCGGCGACGACGACCAGTCCATCTATTCGTGGCGCGGCGCCGATATCCGCAATATTCTGGAATTCGAATCCGATTATCGCAATGCGCATACGGTGAAGCTCGAGCAGAACTACCGCAGCACGGGCAATATTCTGGCGGCCGCCAACGCCGTGGTGTCGAACAACATGCATCGAAAGAAGAAGCGCCTGTTCACCGCTGCGGGAGAGGGCGATAAGATCAACGTGTACATGGCTTCCGACGAGCGCGACGAAGGCCGCTGGATCGCGGCGGAGATAGACCATCTGCGCGCAGAAGGCCATCCGTATGACGAAATGGCCGTGTTCTACCGCACCAACGCGCAGAGCCGCTCGATCGAAGACATGCTGCTGCGCGCGGGCGTGCCGTATCGCATCGTGGGCGGCACGCGATTCTTCGATCGCGCCGAGATCCGCGACGTCATGGCGTATCTCACGCTGCTCGTGAATCCCTCCGACGACATCGCCGCCAAGCGCGTGATCAACGTGCCGCGTCGCGGCATCGGACGCACCACGGTGGAATACATCGATTCGGCGGCGCGCATGGCGAATATGCCGTTTCTGCTGGCGGCCGAGCTGTGCCTGGCCGACGAGCATCTCCAGATGCGCGCCCGCAACGCGGTGGGGGGATTTCTTTCCCTGATAGAAGAGGCGCGCAGCTTCGGCGGCGATCTGCGCAAGGTGATCGAGGCCGTGATCGACAAAAGCGGCATGATCGCGGCGCTCGAGGCCGAGGGCACCGACGAGGCGCGCGGTCGCATCGAGAACATCAAGGAATTCCTCTCGGTCGTCGACGAATACGTGCAGACGCACGCCCTTGACGAGGAGGGTCCCGAAATCGCGCGCGACGACGCGCTTGCCGCCGTGCGCCAGCTCTCGCCCGATTCGCTCGCCGATTTCATCGAATGGGTGCGTTTGCGTACCGACCTGGACGCCGCCACCGCCGAAGACGGCTCGGCGGTCACGCTTATGACCGTCCATTCCTCGAAGGGCCTTGAGTTCGATTGCGTGTTCGTGGCGGGCATGGAGGAAACGCTGTTCCCGCATTCCAATTCCTCGCATGACGAGTCGGGCCTGGAAGAGGAACGCCGCTTGGCGTACGTGGCCATCACGCGCGCACGAAAGAAGCTGTATTTGACCTGCGCATATGCGCGTCAGATTTTCGGCGAGACGGCGGCGAATCCGATGTCTCGCTTCGTAGGGGAGATTCCCGCCGAGCTGCGTCGGACGATCGGGCTGGGAAGCTCGGGCTTTTCAGGCACGGGCTGGGAGAAGCGCGGCAGCCGCCGCGGCATCTCGGGCAGCGGCACCGAAGCGGGGGGCGGACGAGTGTTCGGCCAATCGAGCGCAGGCGGCAGCCGTCCGCGCAGCGCTTCGCGCGCCTCTTCGGGCGGCGGATCGTCGTTCGCCGATTTCATGGGGGGCTCCTCGTCGCGCAGCGCCGCTCGTTCTGCGGGCGGCGCGCGAACGAATCCGCATGCCGGCAAGAAGGCGGCGGCGAATGCCGTGTTCGCGGCGGGCGACACGGTCGATCACAAGACGTTCGGCCGCGGCAAAGTGGTGAAAGTCGACGGCGATCTGCTGCACGTCAAATTCGCCAAAAACGGCGTGACGAAAAAGCTGCTCAAAGACTACGCGCCCATCGTGCGCATCGATTCCTAGAAGAGGGGTCTTTTCGAGCTTGCACGGGTCGCCCTGTTCGCGGGGCGGCCCGTGCTTTTCTCGGCCGCTGCTATCGAGCGCATCCTTGGCAGAACGCGCAGGCGGCAGGCGTGGCGGCAAGGCCGCCCAGCGCGCTTTCGCGCAGCTCGAAGGGCAGCGAGCGGCCTACATGGTGCATGGCTTCCACCGTTTGGTCGAAATCGACCAGATTACCGATGCCGGCAAGCGCTATCTGCGCCGAGACGAGCGCATTGGCCACGCCCGTGGCGTTGCGCTTCTGGCACGGGGCCTCCACAAGCCCCGCAATCGGGTCGCACACCAGGCCCAAAAGGCCGGCGATCGCATTCGACGCCGCCTCGAGGCATTGCCGCGGCGTGCCGCCGAACAGCTGGCAGGCGGCCGATGCGGCCATGGCGCTTGCAGCCCCCACCTCGGCCTGGCATCCACCCTCGGCGCCCGACACGGTGGCGTTGCGCGTGATCAGATAGCCGATCGCCGCGGCATTGGCGAGCGCGTCGATGATCTCGTCGTCGGAGAATCCGTGTATGTCCTGGCAGGCGAGCAGCATTGCGGGAACCACGCCCGACGACCCGGCGGTGGGGGCGGCCACGATGCGCCCCATCGATGCGTTGGTCTCAAGCACGGCCATGGCGTAGGTGGTCGCTCGCGCCAGAAGGCCGCCGCACGGCGCGCTTTCCTCCAATGCGGAAAGCTTCGCCGCCTCGCCGCCGATCAGCCCGCCCATGGAAGGCACGGGTTCGGCGAGCGGGCGCGTGGCGGATTCGCGCATCACGTCGAGCGCTTCTGCCAGATAGCGGCGCGTATCGTCGACGGCGATGCGGTCGGCGGCAAGCATGCAGCGCTCGCGGCGGCACATGGCCGTATCGATTCCCACGTCTTCGCGTTCGCAATATGCAAGCAGTTCGCTTCCGTTGGCGAAGTCGAGCGAATCGAACAGTTCCGCCGCTTCTTCGGGCGTCAGATCGGCGCCGAATCCGTCAATCGGGCGGGCGGCGCGCGCCGAAACGGGCGGCACGGCGTCGGTGGCGCGGTCGCTTTTCACGATGCGCACGTCGTAGATGTCGGGGTTTTTGGCGATGGCGCGCGCGATGGCCTCGTCGATTTCGTCGTCGGTCTGCATGATGGTGTAGGCGATATGCCCCTTGCGCTCGCGGAACAGCCGCGTGGTGGCGATGTTGATGTCGAAGACGTTCAGGCAGGTGGCGATGTGCGCCAGCACGCCTTTGACGTCGCGCTGCTTCACGACGATGCTGTGGTATTCGCCCGTCAGGCGCACGTCGACGCCGTTGATGCGGCTGATAACCGCCGCGCCACCGCCGATGCTTTCGCCGCGCATGCGCGTGAGAGAGCCCGTTTCGTCGACCACTTCGATATCCACCGTGTTGGGATGTTCGCAGGCTTCGTCGGGCATGGGAACGAACGAGAATTCGAGCTTCGCATCCCGGGCGATGGCGAACGAATCGCGGATGCGCGTGTCGTCGGTGGCCATGCCGAGCAGGCCCGCGACAAGCGCCTTGTCGGTGCCGTGGCCGCGATAGGTGTGCGCGAAGCTGCCGTAGAGGCGAAACGTCGCTTTGCGCGGCTCTCCGGCCAAAAGCCTGCGGCACATAAGCGCGATGCGCAGCGCCCCCGCCGTATGGCTGCTCGAGGGCCCGATCATGATGGGGCCGATGATGTCGCGGATGCCGAGGATCTTCATCGTGCGTCCTTTCTTCGCGATGCGCATCGTAGGTTCGAAGCGATGGCGCATCGTAGGTACGTGTTGTCGGATAAAGAATACACCCGAACCGTGTTACACTGTTTCGCTACGGTTATCGAAAGAGACGAAAGAAACGAGGAGGAACCGCAATGGCAGCGCCCATCCTGGTGTTCGGACACAAGAATCCCGACAACGACGCCATCTCGGCGGCCGTCGGCTATGCGTACCTGAAAAACGAGAACGCCCGCAAAAACGGCGACGATACGGTCTATGAGGCATGCCGTCTCGGAGGCTTTCCGCCCGAGACCAAAAAGATCCTGGCCGACCGCGGCATCGCCGAGCCGCGCCTGATTGAAGGCGTCGGCGAGGGCGATAAGGTCGTGCTCGTCGACCACAACGAGGCGCTGCAGTCCGCCGACGGCATCGAAGCCGCCGAAATCGTCGAGATCGTCGACCACCATCGTCTGGGCGGCATGGTCACCGCACAGCCGCTGCGTTTCAACGCCATGCCCGTCGGCTCCACGTCGGCCATCGTGGCGCGCGAATTCGAAATCCAGGGCATCGAGCTTCCTCAGGACATCGCCGCGGTGCTGCTGGGCGCCATGCTCACCGACACCGTGATCATGAAATCTCCCACCACCACCGACTTCGACCGCGACATCATCGCCAAGACGGCGGCATTCGTCGGCGTTGACCCGGTGGAATACGGCATGGAAATCTTCAAGTGCCGCTCGAATCCCGCCGAGCTGCCCGTGGAAAAGATCGTGAACGCCGATGCCAAGGAGTTCGAGCTCGCCAACGGCAACAAGGTCTATATCGGCCAATTCGAAACGGTGGATCTGCAGGCCGTGCTTTCCCGCGAGGCCGAGATCCGCGAGGCCATCAAGGCGCTCGTTGCCGAGAAGGGCTACCAGTTCGTCTTGTTCTTCGCCACCGACATTCTCGCCGAGGGCAGCCAGTTCATCGTGGAGGGCGACGTCGACTTCGTCAACGACACCTTCGGCATCGATGCCACGGGCAAAAGCGTGTGGATGCCGGGCGTGCTTTCCCGCAAAAAGCAGGTCGCCGCTCCCATCCTCGCTCACGCCTAGCGAAACGGGGAGTTTCCCGCATTTCAGGAGGCGGTCGCATCGGGCGTCCGTTTCTATCGAGCCGCGCTTTCCGTCGGATGGTCCATTCGGCGGCGGGCGCGGCTCGTTTCGTTCGCGTCTCGGCGGGCGGTCCGCTTCGCCGCATGGTTTTGTTTTTAGGATGCGCGCTTCGGCGCCGTGCGCGAATCGTAGTAGTATGTCCCGACATATCGCAATTTCGAAAACACCCGCCCGTTTCGGCGGAATCGCGCCTTGTGCGTGTGCGCGTGAAAGGAACGTCATGTATAGAATCGGCTTCATCGGATGCGGCAACATGGGCGGCGCCATGCTTCAGGGAATCGTCTCCCAGGGCATCGTCGACCCGAGCGAAATCATCGTGTCGGCGCGTTCGCAGGAGACCGTCGATGCGGTCCATGAACGCTATGGCGTAGACGTCACGCTCGACAATACGAAGGCGTGCCGGGCGTCGGTGGTCTTTCTTGCGGTGAAGCCCCAGATGTACGAAGCGGTCATCGCGCAGATCGCGCCCCATATGGACGAAGATGCCGTTCTGGTCTCGATCGCCCCCGGCAAAAGCCTCGCGTGGCTCGAAGAGAAGTCGGGCATGCGCAAGGTCGTGCGCCTGATGCCGAACACGCCCGCCGCAGTGGGCGAGGGCATGACGGCGGTCGTGCCGGGCGATGCGTGCGAGGATGCCGATATCGAAGCGGTGCTTTCCCTGGTGAACTCCTTCGGTGCAAGCGAAATCGTGCCCGAGCGCCTGATCGATGCCGCCACGGCCGCCGCGGGCTGCTCTCCTGCGTTCGTCTACATGTTCATCGAGTCGATGGCCGACGCCGCCGTTGCCGAAGGCATGGCGCGCGCGCAGGCGTATCGCTTCGCCTCCCAGGCGGTGCTCGGCGCCGCGAAAATGGTGCTGGAAAGCGGACAGCATCCTGGAGCGCTCAAAGACGCGGTCTGTTCTCCCGGCGGAACGACGATCGAGGGCGTGCGCGTGCTCGAGCAGCGCGGCATGCGCTCCGCCGTGGCCGAGGCGCTCATCGCGACGGTCGCCAAGGCGCAGCGTCTGTAATACGGCTTGAAGGCAGTGCGAGATGACGGCGAGAAGAAACGACGAATTCGATATCTACGAGGATGAACGCGAGGCGGCGCGCAGGCGTCTCGAGCGTCGCCGTGCGGCCGCCGCAGCCGCATCGGGGGCTCCTTCGGGATCCAGGCGTTCGCCTTCTTCGTCTTCGCAGGCGCGCTCGAGCCGTTCTCGCGCCCGTGCGGACGAGCGCATCGACCCTTTGGCCCACTCTCTTGTCGGAGCGCCCGCTTCCGTCCTCGACGGGGGGATTCATATTCCGCGTCCGCTCATTATTCTCGCGGGCGTCGCATTGCTCGCGATCATTTTCGTCGGCATCGGGGCGATCGAGCGTTCGTGCTCGGCCCAGCAAGACGAGCCGGGCGCCATTCAGGTCGATGCGCCCGCACAGCCTGAGCCGGAGCCGGTCGAGGCCGATTTCACGCAGCTTCCCGCTTCGCTCGGAACCGAATACGTCGAGGCGCTGCAGGCGAAGGCCGATGATGCGCGCATCGATGACATCGTAAACGATTCCTCCGGCTACATCGATACGTTCGGCGAAGAGGCGGCGGTGAACCTGCTCGAGCTTGCCGCCGAAGACGACGCCGCCCTTGATTTCGTCGCGGGCCTGCTCGATGCGTACCCTTCATCGGAGTCGGTCTCGTTCGAAGACGAGGTGAGCCGGGGAACGGTTCCTCTGCTCTACCAGTGGGATACGCGCTGGGCCTATCGCGATTATTGCGCCGGCCCCATCGGCACCACGGGGTGCTGTCCCACCTCGCTTTCCATGGTGTATATGGGATTGACGGGCGAAACCGACAAAACTCCTGCCGATATGGCCGCCATCGCTGCCGAAAACGGCTATGCCGAAGACGGGCAGGGCACGTATGCCACGTTTTTGACCGATATGGCCGCTCAGTTCGGGCTCCAATGCGAGAAATTCACTCCGAGCACGCAGAACCTGCTCACGTATCTGCAAAGCGGCTATGTGGTGATTTGCAATGTAGGGCCGGGGGATTTCACCGATGCGGGCCATTTCTTCGTGGCGACGGGCTTGGCCGATGACGGCACGGTGACGATCAACGATCCGTATTCGAGCGTGAATTCGGCAATGACCTGGGATGCCGACCGCATTGCGAACCAGTCGATCGGCATGTACGCCTTCCGCGCATAGCAAGCGCGGTTCGTCCATCGAGGGGCGGCGGGATGGATTTCCGTCGCCCTTTTCGCAGGGGGCCTTCTCCGCCATCTTTCGCCGTCTGCATGCTTGTACGTTGTTTCCGCGCGAGAAACCGCTTCATCGTGGTAAAGTATGCCTCCATATTGCACGATTCGAAAGAAGGAGGACTGTCTCATGAAGAAGCTGTTCACCAGCTTGCCCTTCATCCTGCTGGTCTCCGTGATCATCGGCATTCTCGTCGGGCTGGTAGCCAACGAGACGATCATGAATGTCGTGGTCACCGTCAAATACATTCTCGGCCAGCTCATCACGTTCTGCGTGCCGCTGATCATCATCGGCTTCATCGCGCCGTCGATCACCAAGTTGGGCAAAAACGTCTCGCGCATTCTCGGCGTCGCCGTGCTGCTTGCCTATCTCTCGTCGATCGGTGCGGCGTTCTTCTCGATGGCGTCGGGCTATGCGCTCATTCCCAATCTGTCGATCGCCACGTCGGTCGATGGCCTCAAAGAACTTCCCGAAGTGGTGTTCCAGCTCGACATTCCGCAGATCATGCCTGTCATGAGCGCGCTCGTGCTCGCGGTTCTTCTGGGGCTTGCATGCGTTTGGGCGAAGGCGGAAGGCATCGCGCATCTGCTCGACGAATTCCAGCGCATCGTGCTTTCCATCGTGACGCGCGTGGTGATTCCGCTGCTTCCGTTCTTCATCGCCACGACGTTTTGCGCGCTTGCCTACGAGGGCACCATCACCAAGCAGCTGCCGGTGTTTTTGGTCGTCGTCGTGATCGTGATCGTGGGCCACTATCTTTGGCTTGCGTTCATCTACGGCCTTGCGGGTGCGTATGCCGGCAAGAATCCGCTGCAGGTCATCAAGCATTACGGCCCTGCGTATCTGACCGCGGTGGGTACCATGTCGTCTGCCGCTACGCTTGCGGTCGCTTTGCAGTGCGCCAATAAGGCGGTGCCGCCGCTGCGCCGCGATATGGTGAGCTTCGGCATTCCTCTGTTCGCCAACATCCATCTGTGCGGATCGGTGCTGACCGAGGTGTTCTTCGTCATGACCATCTCCCAGATGCTGTATGGCTCCATGCCCGATTTGGGAACCATGGTTTTGTTCTGCCTGCTCTTGGGCGTGTTCGCCATCGGCGCTCCCGGCGTTCCCGGCGGCACGGTTATGGCGTCGCTCGGTCTTATCACGGGCGTGCTCGGCTTCGACGCCACGGGCACGGCGCTCGTGCTGACCATCTTCGCGCTGCAGGACAGCTTCGGCACCGCCTGCAACGTCACGGGCGACGGCGCGCTGACGATGTTCTTGAGCGGATACGTGCGCAAGAAGGGCATCGAGGAAAGCGACGAGCATGTCGAGCTGTTCAATACGTCCGACGAGACGAAGATCGGCATCGGCTACGACCAGAAGGAGAAGGCCGAAGAGCTCAACGCCTAAGGCGCGCATGCCTGAATTCCCGAACCGGTATGAAGAGGCATTTCCGATGCCGCGGCGCAGAAGCGTCGCGGCATCTTTGCGTTCGCCGCGATTTCTCCAGGGTATGTCCGGGGACTTTCATGCTGTCGTCGCCGTTCGCTTGCGCCGGACGCATCGGGAAGGGGCGGCCTGTCGCCCAGAGACGTCGCATTCTGCCGTTTCGGTGGGCCGCATGCGCTTTTGCGTCCGGTTTTCCGCATGCGGTAATAAATCGATAAGATTCAGGCAATAAAAATGAAATACAAGCAGTATGGAGGTTTTCGATTCGGGCACATACACTTTCAAAAGCAGTGTTTTCTGCGCCGAAAAAAAAGAGGGGGGAATTATGCATGATGCACAGGGCATGGGTCTGAGCAGGCGTTCTTTCGTCGCTTGGGCCGGTGTTTTGGGCGCCGGGGCCGCGTTGAGCGGTTGCGCTCCCAAGGCAGCCGAAGAAACCAAAGCCGAAGAAGAGGTCATCGGCTCTCAGCCGTTCGCCTATGACAAGGAAGTCTGGGGCGGATGCCACGTCAACTGCGGCAGCCGCTGCCCGCTGAAGCTCTACGTCAAAGACGGCACGGTCGTGCGCGTGGGCAACGACAACGACGGCGCCGATGATTTCGGTCCCGGCGAAATCTACCAGATGCGTTCTTGCGTGCGCGGTCGCACGAATCGCCAGCGCATTTACAACGCCACCCGCATCCAGAAGCCGCTCAAGCGCGTCGAGGGCACCAAGCGTGGCGAAGGCAAATACGAAGAGATTTCCTGGGAAGACGCCATCCGCGAAATCGGCGACATCATGAAGGGAATCAAGGAGGAGTACGGCAACGACGCCTTCTATATCCAGTACGGCACCGGCCAGATCGGCGGCACGGTTGCCAAGTCGTGGCATCCCGACGCCACGATGTTCGCCCGCATGATGAACTGCTGGGGCGGATACCTTCGCCAGTACTGCGACTATTCCACCGGTCAGATCGACCGCGAGCTGTCGCTGTTCAACGGCGATTCCTATTCCAATAACGAGGTCACCGACCTGGTCAATTCCAAGAACATCGTGCTGTTCGGCAACAATCCCGCCAACACGCGCATGTCCGGCTCTGCCATGATGTATCTCATCTCCAAGGTGCGCGAGCAGAACCCCGAGGCCAATATCATCGTCGTCGACCCGCATCTGTCCGACACGGCTATCGGCGTGGCGACCACCTGGATCCCCATCCGTCCCGGCACCGATGCGGCGCTTGTGGCCGGCATGATCCATTACCTGTATACCAACGGCAAGCTCGACGAGGCCATGATTCGCGAGAAGTTCGTGGGCTTTTTCTCCGACTCGTTCGCCGAGGACGTCAAGGCCGCCGAGCCGACCGACGCCTCCATGTTCATGGGCGTCGATCCCAGCGGCACGCTGACGGTCGAGGGCGACATGTCCTACGAGGCGTACCTCAAGGGCACGGGCGCTTATGAGGGCTCGGGCGAGAAGACCCCCGAATGGGCGGCGTCCATCACGGGCATTCCTGCCGACAATATCCGCATGCTCGCCGACGTCTTCGTCAACGGTCCGACTGCGGCCATCCAGGGCTGGGGTCCGCAGCGTCACTCCAATGGCGGCAACTCCGCGCGCGCCATCGGTCTGATCGCGGCCATCACGGGCAATGCCGGCATTTCCGGCGGCGGCACCGGCGCCCGCGAGGCTACGGGCGGCGTGTCCTACAAGACGCCTTCCTCCATCCCCGCGTTCCCTGACAAAAACACCGTCGAGCCGGTCATTTCCTTCTTCGAGTGGTTCCGCGCCATCGAGGATTACAAGTCCATGACCGATACCACCTGGGGCCTGCGTCGCGTCGACGAAGAGGGCAATACCGTGCATGCCGCCGAGCCGGGCGAAATCAGCCTGAAGGCGCCGATCAAGTTCATCTGGAATTACGCGAGCAACGTCATGATGGGCCAGCATGCCGACATCAACGACTGCCTGCGCATCTACAATCTTCCCGACGAGAAGGATTCGGGCCTGCGCTGCATCGTCACCTGCGACGTCTACATGACGCCCACCGCGATGGTCTCCGACTACATTCTGCCCGGCACCACGAGCTTCGAGGAGATCGACGTCACCAAGGGCGGCAGCGCCTGGACCGGATTCGTCATGTGCGAAACCCCGGCGATCGATCCGATGTTCGAGGCGAAGCCGGTGTACGAGATCTGCACCCTGCTTTCCGAGCAGCTCGGCGTCAAAGACGAGTTCACCGAAGGAAAGACCCAGGAAGATTGGGTGAAGTGGTGCTACGAGAAGGGCAAGGAGAAAGGCGACGCGCTGCCTGACACCTTCGAGGAGTTCAAAGAGGGCGGCCTGTTCAAGCAGACCGACGGCCATGAGCCTTCGGTTGCCGACACCTCCGAGATCGCCACGCCTTCCGGCAAATACGAGGTGTTCTCCAAACAGGTGTACAACATTTCCAAGCAGTGGGACCTCACGGCTGCGGGCTATATTCCCGAAGACGGCCTCGACCAGATCACGCCGTGCCCCGTGTGGTACGAAAGCTTCGAGGGCTTCGGCGATGTTGAGACGAAGAAGGATTATCCCTTCCAGCTCATCGGCCACCACACCAAGACGCGCACCCATTCGTCTTACGGCAACGTCGATTGGATGAAGTCCGTCGCTCCGCAGCAGTGCTGGATCAACACGAAAGACGCCGCCGAGCTCGGCATCGAAAACGACGACCAGGTCATCGTGAGCACCAAGCGCGGCCGCACGCAGATTTCCGCCAAGGTGACCGACCGCATCATGCCGGGCGTCGTGTCGATTCCGCAGGGTGCCTGGTACGATCCCGAAACCCGCGAGGCCGACAAGCTCGGCGATCCCGATGTGCTCGACCGCGGCGGTTGCATCTCGGTTCTGACCTCGCAGCGTCCGACGGCCATCTCCAAGGGCAACGGCGTTCATTCCAACCTGTGCAAGATCGAGAAAGCGTAAGGGAGGCTTAAGCGATGACTAAATACGGCTTTTTCGTCAATACCGATATCTGCACAGGCTGCAAGGCTTGCATGACCTCGTGCTTCGACCGCAACGACCTTGAGGTTCCCCAGAAGTTCCGCAAGGTGTACGAATTCGGCGGCGGCGAGTGGGCCGCCGATGAATCCGGCGCTTTCACCCAGACCGCGTTCGGCTACTACGTTTCCATGACGTGCGGGCAGTGCGAAAAACCCGCCTGCATGGCGTCGTGTCCTACCGGCGCGCTGTCCAAGGATGAGGAGACCGGAATCGTCAAGGTCGACTACGAGTTGTGCACCGGCTGCATGAGCTGCGAGAAGGCGTGCCCTTACGGACACCCCACCCAGATGTCCGACGGCTTCGCGCATAAATGCGTCATGTGCACCGACCGCTCCGAAGACGGCCAGCCCGATCCCGCCTGCGCCAAGGCCTGCCCCGTGCGCGCCATCAAGTTCGGCGACATCGACGAGCTGCGCGCCGAATACGGCGAGGTGTGCGCGCTCGGCGAGCTGGGCGACACCACCGTGCCCAACGTCGTGTTCAATCCCCACCGCGATGCGGAAAAGGGCGGCGTTCTCAAGAACCCCCTCGAAGTGGGCCACGAGCAGTAATTCTTCTCATATACCCCTCCTGTGGGGAGACGCGCTTGGCGCGTCTCCCCATTTTCAGTATGACGATTCGCGCCGCAAGGCGCGTTCTTGCTAGAAAGAAGGGATAATCCGGCATGACCAAGCCCTCTCTGGAAACCCTCATGGCCTGCCAGACCATGTGCTCTTTCGGATCCTCGCTGCTCTACGAGGGTCCCGGCCACGATAGGCTGCTCGCCCTCGCCGAGGCGAACGACCTGCTGCGCGAGCCTCCGTTTTGCGAGCTTGCCGACGGCGCCGCTGTGCGCATGGCCGACGTGCTGCGCGATGCGTTGTCCGACGACGCATCGTTCGAGGCGTTCTATCACGATTTGCGCCAAGATTACGCTTTTTTGTTCTATATGGTTTCGGTAAGCAAGGCGTCTCCCTTCGAATCGGTGTATCGCACCGACGATGCCACCATGTTCGGGCCGACGACGCTCGACGTTCGCCATGCATACGAACGCTTCGGTTTGAAGCTTGCCGAAGAAACGTCGCAGCCCGACGATCATCTCGGCATCGAGCTCGCGTTTCTCGCGGAGCTTTTCCGCCGCGCTTCGGAAAGCGACGGACAGATGCACGAAAACCTCGAATTCGCCCGCGCCTTCATGCACGAGCACGTGCTGTCGTTTTCTTCCATATACCTCGAGCAGATGGCGCGCGTCGCACGCACCGCGTTCTATCGCGATGCGGCGCGTATAATCGACGATTCGATCGTTCGGGTGGCCGCCATGCTCGATGCATGGTGCGCCGAGGAGATCTAGGCGATTCGGAAGGGGAGCTTGATGCGTGGATGGGGCCGCTCGCTCGGCTCGGATGTGGGGCTGAAGACGAAGATCATCGGCTTGCTGCTGGCATCGTCGCTGTTTTTGCTGTGCGCATTCGGCGTTTGGACCTATGCCACGCAGCGTGAGGCGACCAAGGCCGAGCTGGTCGAGACTTCACGCGTCCTCGTGGACGAGATGAATGCCGTATGGGATTTCATATCCCTGAACCAGGACCGTATCGACTACACGAGCGACGGATTATACGAGTACAAGGGCCTTCATTGCGCCATCGTGGGCAAATCGGTGGCGTCGCTGTTCTCGCGCGATTCCGAATACAGCATGCGATTCACCAAAATCGACCCGCGCAATATCGCCAATGCTCCCGACGCCGTCGAAACCGCCGCGCTCGAGATGTTTTCGGCCGACCCCGGGGCAAGCGAGTATTACGAGTTCTCCATGCGAGGAGACGAGAGAGTCTTTCGCTACGTGAGCGCCATGAAGGTCACCGAGCAGTGCATGGAATGCCACGGCGGCCCTGTGGGCGAAATGGATATCACGGGGTATCCGAAAGAAGGCTGGGAGCTGGGAGACCTCGCAGGCGCCACGAGCGTGACCATTCCTACGGCGCTCTATGACAGCAATATGTGGTCGGCGGTCCGTTCCAACGTATTGTTTTTCCTGGTCATCGTAGCATGCATGTGCATCGGCATATACGTCGCGCTCGACCGCCTGATCGCGCGTCCCATCGCGGCGCTTTCTTCGGGCTTGACGCGCGTCGGGGAAACCGGTGCGCACCGCGTTTCGTTTTTCGATGCGAACGGCGCCTATGCCACCTCCGAGACGACCGAGCTGTTCGCCCGGTTCAACGAGATGTCCGAGCGTCTCGAAATCCTGTATGCCGATTTGGAACTTCAAGTCGAAGAGCGCACGGAGCAGCTGCGCCGCGCCAACGAGGAGCTCGAGGCCCAGCGCGCGCACGTCGAGCGCGTCAACGAGCGGCTGAAAAACGAGAACAAATACAAATCCGATTTCCTGGCGATTGTAAGCCATGAGCTGCGTACTCCCTTGACCTCGGTGCTCGTGTTCGCCGAGCTGATGGAGGAAAGCATCGGCAAGGACGACGATGTGGCGCGCAGCCAGCTCGAAGAGGTGCGGAAAAACGGCCGCATCCTGCTCGAGATGGTCGATAATGTTCTCGAAACGGCGCGCATCCAAGCGGGCTCCGAGCGTCTGAATCTCGAATTGGTCGATATCGCCGACGTGTTCGGGCAGGTCGAATCGGCCACTTCGGCCGTCGCGGCGCGAAAAGGGGTGCGCTTCTCCACATGCATTGCGGCGGGGGTCCCGCTTGTGATGAGCGATTGGGAGAAAGTGCGTCGCATCGTGTCCAACCTCGCGAGCAACGCGGTCAAGTTCACCGACGAGGGCGGGTCGGTCGATGTGACGGCATTGTTGTGCGAAGGCGGCGAGGAGATCGCGATCGCCGTGCGCGATACGGGCATCGGCATCCCCGAGGATAAGCATCGGTTGATTTTCGAGCGCTTCACGCAGGAGAACATGTCCACGGTCAGGCGATACGGCGGAAGCGGGCTGGGGCTTTCCCTTGTCAAGGACCTGTCTGCCATGCTCGGCGGGCGCGTCGAGCTTGCCAGCTCGCCCGGGAAAGGCTCTTTGTTCACGGTGTTTCTGCCGGTCGATCAGGCATGGCACGAGCATGAGAAAGACGATAAGAAGGGGAGAGGCCATGGCGAAGGTCATGCTGATCGATGACGACGAAAGCATGCAGATGCTTATCGGCCAGGTCGTTGCGCGTGCGGGTTATGATTTCTGCTGCGCATCGGGCGGCTATGAGGGACTCGATATGCTGCGGCAGGAGCGCCCCGATTTCCTCGTGCTCGACGTCATGCTGCCCGACATCAACGGATTCGATATCTGCCGGACGATTCGCGGGGAGGGACGCCTCGTTCCGATCATGTTCTTGTCTGCGAAAGGGGATATCGTCGATAAAAGCGTCGGCTTCAAGGCGGGCGCCGACGACTATCTGGTAAAGCCGTTCCAGCCCGAAGAGCTGCTTTTGCGCATCGACGCGCATCTTCGCCGCCGCGCCGCCGACGCACGCGGCCGCGTGCCGAAAAAGGCGACGGTCTATCGGATCGGCGATCTGGAGATCTTTTTCGGGAAGTACGAAGTGCGCCTCAAGGGCCGTCCCGTCGCATGCTCGTCGCGCGAATTCGAGGTGCTCGCGCTTTTGGCGAGCGAGCCCGGCGCGGTGTTCACGCGCGACAGGATCCTGTCCGAATTATGGGAGGACGACTCGTCTGCCGATCCGAATACGATCACGGTTCTTGTCAGGAAGATACGCGAAAAGATAGAGGAAGACCCCTCGAAGCCGAAGTATCTGCTTACGGTCTGGCGCGTGGGCTATAAACTCGCCGACGGCATTTAGCGGCGCGTCCGCCATCGGGCATCGGGACAGACGAGGGAGCCGGTGCTAGAATGGAGATGCGAAGGCAGGCTTGAAAGGAGTCGTCATGAAGTACGCGAACATCCTCGTTCCTTACGACCGGTCCGAATCCGCCAAACACGCACTTGCCACGGCGCTTGAAATCGCCGCCAATCGCAGCGATTCGTGCGTTACCGTGTTCTTCGCATCTCCCGTTCCCGAATTCGAATCGGCGCAGTTCCTTGCCGCCGAGAATATGTCGGGAGTCATGCGCATCCCGCCCGACGAGCTTGCCGCCATGCAGAAAGAATACGTCGATTACGAGCGCGGCCTGCTTGTCGACGATCTGAAAGATTTCGTCGGAGAGGACATTCTCGCCTCCGACGATGCGTTTAAGGTGGCGGTAGGCCAGGGCAAGCCGAGCAAGGCCATCCTCGATTACGCGCAGCGCAACGAAGTCGATTTAATCGTCATGGGATGCCGCGGCCTCAATGCCGTAGCGGGCATGCTCGGTTCGGTGAGCTATGCGGTCTTGCGCAATGCCTCCTGTCCGGTTCTGGTAGAGAAGTAGCGCGCGGAGCCGATTGCGTGCACATCGTCGAAAGGTCGCCGATTAAGGCGGCCTTTCTTCGTTTCGGATGGGGGTGCTTTGCGGCGGTCGCATGGTTTTCGAACGAAAGCGCAGGCCGGTTCACCTCGGCATCCATAAGCGGAAGATCTTTTCAAGTTTTTTCAGAAAGTTACGGCCCAAAAGGGAAAGCTCATCTGAAAAAACACCAGTTCATCTGCTGAAATGCGATATGGAAATAAGAGATACGCCCGGGCGCGTGGCGTTTGACACGTTGTGCTGCGGATGTTAAAGTTCCACCTTGCGTCTGCAAAGACGCTTGTTTTCATGTGCGTATGCTGCGTGGCTGAAAACAAGGAGAAGCCGTCCGATATGCCCCAGGGTTGAGCAACGGGCCTGCCGAGCGGCCGATCTGCCTGTAGGAAATAGGCGAAAGAAGAGGAGAACTACTTTGCCTACTATCAACCAGCTGGTCCGCAAGGGCCGCGCCAAGTCGGTCGACAAGAAGAAGACCCCGGCGCTCAAGGGCAACCCCCAGAAGCGTGGCGTGTGCACCCGCGTGTACACCACCACCCCGAAAAAGCCGAACTCCGCACTGCGTAAGGTCGCTCGTGTCCGTCTCGTGAACGGCATGGAAGTCACCGCGTACATCCCGGGCATCGGCCACAACCTCCAGGAGCACTCCATGGTGCTCATCCGCGGCGGTCGTGTTAAGGACCTCCCCGGTGTTCGCTACAAGATCATCCGTGCGGCTCTCGACTGCGCTGCAGTCAACAACCGCATGCAGGCTCGTAGCCGTTACGGCGCCAAGCGCCCCAAATAAGTAGGATTAAGTCGCGCGGGCCGCAAGGAAAAGAAGCGGCCTAATGGGCCGAAGGCCCCGAAGCGCGCACAGAACATGAAGGAGCATTTCTATGCCGCGTCGTGCAGCAGCAGTCCGTCGTGAAGTTCAGCCGGACGCCGTGTACAACAACCGTTTGGTCACGCAGCTGATCAACAAGGTCCTCCTCGATGGCAAGAAGTCCATCGCCGAGGGCATCGTCTATGGCGCATTCGACATCGTCGCAGCCAAGACCGAGCAGGATCCCCTGTCCGTCTTCAAGAAGGCCATGGACAACGTTCGCCCCACGCTCGAGGTCAAGCCGAAGCGTGTCGGCGGCGCTACTTATCAGGTCCCGATGGAAGTCAACCCCCGTCGCGCCACCACGCTCGCCATCCGTTGGATCGTGGACTTCTCCCGCAAGCGCAAAGAGCACACCATGGCTCAGCGTCTTGCCGCCGAAATCATGGATGCCGCCGAGAACACCGGTTCTTCGGTCAAGAAGCGTGAGGACCTCTACAAGATGGCCGAGTCCAACCGTGCGTTCTCGCACTACCGCTGGTAGGGAAGGGACTTACTATCATGGCTAAACCCAACGCTCTGCAGAATACGCGTAACATCGGCATCATGGCCCACATCGATGCGGGCAAGACCACGACGACCGAGCGTATCCTCTACTACACGGGTAAAACCCACAAGATCGGCGAGGTTCACGAAGGCGCCGCTACCATGGACTGGATGGTTCAGGAGCAGGAGCGCGGCGTGACCATCACCTCCGCCGCCACCACGTGCTTCTGGAAGAAGGACGGTCAGGAGTACCGCTTCCAGAAGCACGTGGTGGCGGCGGAGGTCGAG
>JAUNDR010000016.1:24955-36409 GCA_030525985.1 Slackia sp.
CGACACCCCGGGCCACGTGGACTTCACCGCCGAGGTCGAGCGCTCCCTGCGTGTTCTCGACGGCGCTGTGGCCGTTTTCGACGCCGTCGCCGGCGTTCAGCCTCAGTCCGAGACGGTTTGGCGCCAGGCCAGCCGCTACGGCGTTCCCCGTATCGCCTACATCAACAAGTACGACCGCGTCGGTGCCGACTTCTTCCATGCTATCGACACCATGAAGGAGCGCCTGGGCGCCCCCGCGATCGCCGCTCAGATGCCGATGGGCGCAGAGGACAACTTCTGGGGCCTCATCGACCTGGTCGACATGACCGCCTGGGACTTCAAGCCCGATGACAAGGGCATGACCTATCCCGAGCAGCTCCCCGAGATTCCCGCCGAGTTCGCCGAAGAGGCCGCTCTGCGTCACCAGGAGCTTCTCGACGCCGCCGCCGACTGCGACGACGAGCTCATGGAGAAGGTCCTCATGGACGAGGAAGTCACCGTCGAAGAGCTGAAGGCCGCTCTGCGCAAGGGCACCATCGCCTGCCGCATCCACCCTGTTTTCGTGGGTTCTTCCTACAAGAACAAGGGCGTTCAGGAGCTTCTCGACGCGGTTGTCGACTACATGCCGGCTCCGACCGACGTCGCCGCCATCAAGGGCATCAATCCCCGCACCGAGGAAGAGGAGGAACGTCCGAGCGATCCCAAGGCTCCGTTCGCCTCTCTCGCCTTCAAGATCATGACCGACCCGTTCGTCGGCAAGCTCACCTACCTGCGCGTTTACTCCGGCACCCTGGAGTCCGGCTCCTACGTGAGCAACGCGTGCAAGGATAAGAAAGAGCGCATCGGCCGCTTGCTGCAGATGCATTCCAACCAGCGCGTCGACATCGATTCCTGCTCCGCGGGCGATATCGTTGCCGTCGTCGGCCTGAAGGACACCTCCACGGGCGACACGCTGTGCGACGAGAACGCGCCGATCATCCTCGAGTCCATGGAGTTCGCCGACCCGGTTATCGACATCGCTGTCGAGCCGAAGACCAAGGCCGAGCAGGACAAGATGGGCCTGGCCCTGCAGAAGCTCGCCGAGGAGGACCCGACGTTCCGCGTGTCCACCAATCACGAGACCGGCCAGACCATCATCGCCGGCATGGGCGAGCTGCACCTCGAGATCATCGTCGACCGTCTGCTCCGCGAGTTCAAGGTCGAGGCGAACGTCGGCAAGCCGCAGGTTGCCTATCGTGAGCGTCCTGGCAAGGAAGTCATGAACGCCGAGGGCAAGTTCGTCCGTCAGTCCGGCGGTCGCGGCCAGTACGGTCATGCGGTCATCAACATGTACCCGCAGGAGGCCGGCAAGGGCTACGAGTTCGAGAACAAGATCGTGGGCGGCGTCATCCCCAAGGAGTACATCCCCTCGATCGACAAGGGCATCCAGGATGCTCTCGCGCACGGTGTTCTGGCGGGCTACCCCGTCGAGGACGTCCGCGTCGAGCTGATCGACGGTTCGTACCACGACGTCGACTCCTCCGAGGCTGCGTTCAAGGTTGCCGGTTCCATGGCTATCAAGGACGCCTTGAAGAAGTCCAACCCGGTCATCCTCGAGCCTGTCATGGCCGTCGAGGTCGAGACCCCCGAGGAGTATGTCGGCTTCGTCATGGGCGACATCCCGTCCCGCCGCGGCCTGATCCAGGGCCAGGAGCAGCGTGGCAACGCTGTCTCCATCAGCGCGAAGGTTCCTCTGGGCAACATGTTCGGCTATGCGACCGACCTTCGCAGCGGTACGCAGGGTCGTGCGACCTACACCATGCAGTTCGACTCCTACGAGCCTGTGCCCAAGGGTGTTCAAGAGGAGATCATCAGCAAGGCCGGCGGCAACGCCTAAGCCTCGGCTTTAATTCATGGAGGAAATGAAAGTGGCTAATCAGAAGATTCGCATCCGCCTGAAGGGCTACGACCATGAGATCGTGGACCAGTCCACCAAGCTCATCGTCGACACCGCCCAGAAGACCGGTGCCAAGGTTTCCGGACCTATCCCCCTGCCCACCGAGCGCAACCTGTACTGCGTCGTGCGCGGACCCCACGTGAACAAGGATTCCCGTGAGCAGTTCGAGATGCGTACGCACAAGCGCCTGATCGACATCCTGGAGCCGACTCCGAATACGGTTGACTCGCTCATGCGTCTCGACCTTCCTGCCGGTGTCGACATCGAGATCAAGCTGTAAGGAGTGTGTGGCATGATTAACGCTATTTACGGCAAGAAAATCGGCATGACCCAGTTGTTCGACGAGAACGACCGCGTGGTCCCCGTTACCGTCATCGTTGCAGAGCCGAACAAGGTCTGCCAGGTCAAGACCGTCGCTACCGACGGCTACGAGGCCGTCCAGCTCGGCTTCGGCGCTGTGAAGCAGTACAAGAGCGGCGAGTACAAGATCAATAAGCCCATGGCCGGCCATTTCGCCAAGCAGGGCACCGAGCCGACGCGCTACCTGCGCGAGGTCCGCGTCGAGAACGCGGGCGAGTACAAGGTCGGCGACCTGCAGACCGTCGAGGCTTTCGCCGAGGTCAAGAAGGTTGACGTCACCGGTACCTCCAAGGGTAAGGGCTTCCAGGGCGTTATCAAGCGCCACGGCTTCGGCGGCGGCCCGGGCGGCCACGGTGCGCACTTCCATCGCGCTCCCGGCTCCATCGGCCAGTGCGCGACGCCCTCTCGCGTCTTCAAGGGCGTCCGTCTTCCGGGTCACATGGGCTGCGATACCGTGACCGTCAAGAATCTCGAGGTCGTCCGCATCGACGCCGAGCAGAACCTGATTCTTGTCAAGGGCTCCGTGCCGGGCGGCAAGAACGGCATCGTCCGCGTTCGCATGGCTTAAGACCTTACTTGTAATAGGAGATCACCATAATGGCAAAGATTGAAATCAAAGATGCCAGCGGCAAGAAGGTCAAAGAGGCCGACTTGAACGCCGCTGTGTTCGGCATCGAGCCGAACGTGCATGTGATGCACACGGTTGTCCGTGCCTATCGCGCCGCCATGCGTCAGGGCACCCATGACACCAAGACCCGCGGCGAGGTTCGCGGCGGCGGCAAGAAGCCGTGGCGCCAGAAGGGCACCGGCCGTGCTCGTCAGGGTACGATCCGTGCTCCCCAATGGGCAGGCGGCGGCACCGTCTTCGGTCCGCATCCCCGCAGCTACGAGTTCCGCGTCAACCGCAAGGAAGTCAAGCTCGCCATGCGTTCCGCTCTGTCCGCCAAGCTTGCCGACGAGCAGCTGATCGTGGTCGACGGCTTCAACTTCGAGAAGCCCTCCACCAAGGAAGCCGCCGCTGCGCTGAAGGCTCTGGGTTGCGACCGCCGCACCACCATCGTGGTGGCTGACGACGACGTCAACACCTACCTGTCTTTCCGCAACATCGAGCGCGTCAACATCATCCCTGTTTCCGCTGCCAACACCATGGAGCTCGTGGACAACAAGGTTCTGGTTCTGACCGCCGCCGCTCTGGAACGCCTTGAGGAGGTGCTCGCATAATGAAGGATCCCCGCGAGGTTATCATTCGCCCGGTTATCACCGAGCACAGCTATGACATGATGTCCAAGAACACCTACACCTTCGAGGTGGCCAAGGACGCCAACAAGGTCGAGATTCGCCAGGCTATCGAGGCTATCTTCGACGTGAAGGTTGTTCGCGTGAACACCATGAACGTCAAGCCGAAGCCCAAGCGCGTCCGCTACCAGCAGGGTTATACCCGCACCTGGAAAAAGGCCATGGTCACCCTGGCCGAAGGCCAGACCATCGAGCTGTTCGGCTAAGCCGTAACGCCTGTTCGATATATGCGAAAGCCCCCGATTCGTCGGGGGCTTTTTTTCGTGCCGTCTGCCGGCAGCGATAAGCCGCTTGCCGTAAAAACAACCGCATGTTTCGCAAATAGTTAACTCAGATGCAACAAAACGGCGTTTCACGATACTATTAGCAAATGTGCCGTCGATGCCTTTTGGCTGGCATACATGCCGTTCGTCGCGAATGGCCGGCATGCGTGCTGCAGCCGCGGGTCTTTTCGGTAGAATCCCCGTCTGTAGCATATTGAAGACGAAACATCGTCGTTTCGATCTGAGATGAATATTGTCGAAAGGGAGGACAATGGAAAAGAAGATCGCTCTTGACCGCCGCACCTTCGTTGCGGGCAGCGCCGTTGCCGCTGCTACGGTCGGTTTGGGTCTGTATGGTTGCGGCGGCGGAGAGTCCGCTTCGACCACCGAGGGCGGCGAGGGCGCTGCCGTCGAGGGCGGTGCTTTGACGGGTGCATGCGCCTACACCAGCACGAACTGCAACCCCATCGGCAACAGCTCCGCTTTGATGCTTGCTGCCACCTGGCATGTTTTCGAGGGCCTTTACGACCTCGACCTGCACACCTACAAGACCTACAACGCGCTTGCCGCCGACGAGCCGGTGAAGGTTTCCGACGTCGAGTACGAGGTCACCCTGCGTGAGGGTGCGAAGTTCTCCGACGGAACCGACGTCACCTCCGCCGACGTGGTCAACGCTTTCGAGAAGAACATGGCCGACGCCACCTACGGCGCCTTCCTCGAGTTCATCGACACCGTCGCCGCCAAGGATGACGCCACGGTGACCTTCACCCTGAAGTATCCCTTCGAGAGCCTGCTCAAGGGTCGCCTGAGCGTCGTCAAAATCTTCCCGGCCGCCGCAACCGAGGACGAGCTCAAGACCATGCCGATCGGTTCCGGCCCCTGGAAGTACGTCGCCATCAACGGCGACGACGGCGGCACGATCGAGTTCGCCCCCAACGAGAATTACAACGGCTCCATGAAGGCGACCGCCGACACCATGAGCTGGAACATCCTGCTTGACGACACCGCGCGCACCACGGCTTTGCAGGAGGCTTCCGTGCAGGTCATGGAGAACGTGCCCGACGCCAACGCCGAGCAGCTTTCCGCAGCGGGCGCCACGGTCGAGTATGTCCCCGGCTTCAACCAGCCCTTCTTGATGTTCAACACCAAGAAGGCTCCCTTCGACAACCCCAAGGTGCGCCAGGCGTTCTTCTACGCCATCGACACCGAGAAGCTCATCAGCAACCAGATGGCGGGCCATGCCGATCTGGTCGAGGGCTTCCTGCCGAAGACCCACGAGAACTTCCACAAGGCCTCTACGGTTTACACCTACGATCCCGAGAAGGCCAAGAGCCTGCTCGCCGAGGCCGGCGTCGAGAACCTCGAATTCACCATGGTCACCAACAACAACTGGGTCAAGGGCCTTGCCGCTCAGATCCAGAACGACCTCGAGGCCGTCGGCATCAAGATGACCAACGCCGAGCAGAAGATCAACTGGTCCGAGTTCGCCGCTCCCGAAGACGGCTCCACGCTCGCTTACGACGTCATGCTGACCCCGGGCGACCCGACCTGCTTCGGCAACGACCCCGACCTGCTCATGAGCTGGTGGTACGCTGACAACATCTGGACGCAGGGTCGTTCTTGCTGGAAGGGTTCCGAAGAGTGGACCCAGCTGCAGGAGCTTATGCAGGAGGCGCGCGAGGCTTCCGGCGACGAGCAGCAGCAGCTGTGGAACCAGTGCTTCGACATCCTGGCCGAGCAGGTTCCGCTGTACCCGCTGTTCCATCGCCAGGTGGCCACTGGCTACCAGGCCGCCCAGATCGAGGGCTTCAAGCCGATCGCCACGACCGGCCTGGTCTTCCTCGGCGCCAGCGCCAAGGCTTAAGCTTTTTCCTGAGATTATCGGGTTTGTTGAAAGACCCACCCTTCGGGGTGGGTCTTTTCGCGTCAGGCGGGAAATGCGGCCGTTGCCGCCGATGCGGGCTTTCATGCGGCGCGGCAGGCTGCGCGTTGCTGCGGATTCGGCTCGTATTCCGTGCGGCAGGCTTTCCCGCCGTCCGTTCGATATGCGCTTTTCGGGTCAGCGGCGGATCCTGTCGCGCAAATGCTTTTTCCGCTGCAGCAATGCGGATACTGAAACATATGATGGATGAATTGGGAGAATCGAAAATAAGGAGGAAGGCATGGCGGAATCGAAGCGCCGTCCGTTGGTTTCTATTTTGGGAGACTCCATATCGACGTTCGAAGGATGCAACCCCGAAGGCTTCGATGTGTTCTACGAAGGCGAACGATGCCTGACGACGGGCGTCGTTAATCGAAAAGACACCTGGTGGCAGCTTGTCATCGATGCCCTGGACGGCGAACTGCTTGCGAACGGATCGTTTTCGGGGAGTATGGTGGAGGGCGCAGGCTTTCCTGCCGCCTCGAGCGCCGAGCGCATCGAAGCGCTTTCGCGCAACGGCTTGATGCCCGATATCGTCATCGTATTCATCGGCATCAATGATTACGGATGGGGAGGCGCGGCGAATCAGGCGGCGGCGCGCGCACGTGCCACGCCCGCCGCTGCGCCTGCATGCGAAGAGCGCGTGGCGGGCGCAGCGCCTCTTGATGCTGCGGAATCGTTCGCCCGCGCATACGACTCGATGCTTTCCCGCGTTCGCGCCGCATATCCGGATGCCCAGGTGTGGTGTTCCACGCTGTGTCCCGGTCGCTTGACAGGTGCGGATGCTCCTACGTTCATCAGGCGTTTGCGCGGTATCGACGTTGCCTCTTACGACCAGGCGATTCGCGATGCGGCCGTCGGCTATGGCTGCAAGGTGGTCGACCTGGCGGCGGCGGGGCGCGAATACGATGCGATCGACGGAACTCATCCCACTGCGCTCGGTATGCGGCAGCTTGCGGCCTTGATGCTCGAATCGATGGGGGAGCAGGGTATTGTCGTGGATGCGCAAGAGGCCGGGTTGTCGTTGCAGGACGTTTTCGGCGCCTGCGATATGCGCGCGGATGATTTTTGCGCATGCGGCGAATGCATCGGCTGCGCTTTCGCCCGTGCGACGGGCAACGCATGGTCGCTCGTATGCGAAAAAGGGCCGAAAGAGTCGAAATAGCCGCATCCGTCTCGACTTCGCTTTGCAGTCGAGACGGCGGCGTGCGGATAGCGCGGAGGAGGGCGGCATTATCCGCACGCCGCTTTCCCCTGCATGGTTTTCCGCACTTTTCAACGTTTTTTTGAACTTTGCGTTAATTCGTATAGAATAAGACAGTTATGTATTTTCAAGGGCGGATAGGTCTGCGTCTTGGGCTCGCAGACCTATCCGACCTTGGCATGTCCGTTGAACGAAAGGGGGTCGAGGTGAGCAATTTGCTGCGTCTGATCGGACGGCGTCTTATAGCGCTTCCTATCATGATCATCGGCGTTACCATCCTCGTATTCTTCCTCATGGCGCTTTCTCCTATCGACCAGGCATACTCGGTCCTGGGTGAGAACGCTTCCGAGGCCCAAGTCCAGGAATACCGCGAAGAGCACGGTCTCAACGATCCGGTGCTCGTGCAGTACGGCAACTTCATGGTGGGCCTCGTCCAGGGCGATCTGGGAACCTACGGCGCGAACAGCGCTTCGGTTGCCGATCGTATCGCCGAGGCGCTGCCCGTCACGCTGCAGCTTACATTCATGGGCCTGATCATCGCGGTGGTGTTCGCGGTCATCCTGGGCGTGATTTCCGCTTTGTATCGCGATCGCTGGCCCGACCAGCTCATCCGCGTGATTTCCATCGCGTTTATCGCCACCCCGTCGTTCTGGCTGGCGGTCCTTTTGATTCTGTTGTTCTCCTCGATGCTGCATCTGCTGCCCGCATCCGGCCCCTTGCCGTCGTTCGCATCCGACCCGAGCGGGTGGGCGGCGCGTATGGCGATGCCCGCCTTCGCGCTCGCCGTTCCCGTGATCGGCCAGCTTACGCGCGTTATCCGTACCTCCATGGTCGAAGAGCTTGACAAAGACTACGTCCGCACCGCTTTGGGCGCCGGCATCCCCAAGGGCATCGTCGTCGCGCGCAACGTGCTGCGCAACGCGCTGATCACCCCGGTCACCGTGCTGGGTCTGCGCATCGGCTACCTCATCGGCGGCGCGGTGGTCATCGAGGTCATCTTTAATCTCCCCGGCATGGGCATGGCCATCATTTCGGGCATCCAGTCCAATTACACCATGCTCGTTCAGGGCGTGGTTTTGTGCGTGGCCTTCACGTTCATCATCATCAATATCATCGTGGATATGCTTTATATCCTGATCGATCCCCGAATCAGGACGGTGTAACGCATGGTTCAGCTTAGGAAAAACCTTACCGAGAATCTTGAATCCAATGCGGGCAAAGTGCGCTTCCGCCGCTGGAAGGCCATGAGCATCGGCGCCCGTATCTCGCTTGTCGTTCTCACGCTCGTCGTGCTGATCGCCGCGCTTGCGAATTTCATCGCTCCGCACGATCCGCTCGAAATCTTCACGGCGCGCCAGGCTCCCGATGCCGAATTCCTTTTCGGCACCGACGACAAGGGCCGCGACGTGCTTTCCCGCATGATGTACGGCGCTCGCTATTCGCTCGTCATCGGCTTGGGAGCTACAGCTTTCGCGCTTGTGTGCGGTTCGATCGTCGGCGCGCTCGCCGCGGTCACGCGCAAATGGATCTCCGAAGTCATCATGCGCGTTCTCGACGTGGTCATGTCTTTCCCGGGCATCGCGCTCGCCGCAACCTTCGTCGTGGTGTTCGGCACCAATGTGCCGTCGTTGATCTTCGCCATCGGCTTCCTCTACATTCCTCAGATCGCGCGCATCGTCCGTGCGAACATCGTGAGCGAATACAACCAGGACTACGTGCGCGCCGTCGTGGTGTCGGGCGCCCGTGCTCCGTGGATTCTGATGAAGCACGTCGTGCGCAACTGCCTCGCACCCGTCATGGTGTTCACCATCGTGCTCGTCGCAGACGCCATCGTCTTCGAGGCCTCGCTGGCCTTCATCAGCGCCGGCATCCCCGAGCCCACGCCGACGTGGGGCAACATCCTCGCCGACGCGCGCGGCGGCGTTCTGTCCGGCCGCTGGTGGCAGGCGCTGTTCCCGGGTCTTGCCATCATGATCACGGTTTTGTGCCTGAACATTCTTTCCGAGGGCATGACCGACGCCATGGCCGCGGCTCCGAAGGCCGCCATCAAGGCGAGCGATTCCAACCTCAATAGCGATCGCGAGGCCGACCGCCTCGTCGCCAACCCTGTTCTGGCCTACGAGGCCCAGGCGGAGTCGCTCAAGCAGCGTCTGGCGGCGCTGAAGGAAATCGAGAGCAAGCGCACCGATCGCGCCGAATCCCATACCGGCGACGATCCGATTCTCGAAGTCAAGAACCTCTGCATCAAATTCCCGCGCCACGGCGATGTCAACGTCGTCGACAACGTGAGTTTCAAGGTTCGTCCGCACCAGACCATGGGCCTGGTGGGCGAGTCCGGCTGCGGCAAGTCGATCACGTCGCTGACCATCATGGGTCTGATCGACCCCAAGGCGGAAATTTCGGGCGAGGTGCTCTACAAGGGCAAGAATCTCCTCGAGATGTCCCAGAAGGAAATGAACACCTTGCGCGGTCGCGAGATCGCGATGATCTACCAGGACGCGCTTTCCTCCCTGAATCCGTCCATGCTCATCCGTTCTCAGATGAAGCAGCTCACCAAGCGCGGCGGCACCCGTACGGCCGAGGAGCTGCTCGAGCTCGTAGGCCTCGATCCGAAGCGCACGCTGGATTCTTATCCGCATGAGCTTTCCGGCGGCCAGCGCCAGCGTGTGTTGATCGCCATGGCGCTCACGCGCGACCCGAAGGTCATCATCGCCGACGAGCCCACCACCGCTCTCGACGTGACGGTGCAGAAGCAGGTCGTCGACCTGTTGAACAGGCTGCAGAAAGAACTCGGCTTCGCGATGGTGTTCGTGAGCCACGACCTGGCGCTTGTCGCCGAGGTGGCGAATTCGATCACGGTCATGTACGCGGGCCAGATCGTCGAGCAGGGTTCGGTGCGCGACATCCTCACCAACCCGATTCACGAGTACACGCGCGGCCTGCTGGGCTCGGTGCTGTCCATCGAGGCGGGCTCCGGCCGCCTGCATCAGGTTCCCGGCTCCGTTCCCAGTCCGGCGGACTTCCCCAAGGGCGATCGCTTCACGCCGCGTTCGAGCCACCCCGATGCGGTTTCGGACGTGCGTCCCATTCTCAAGCAGGACGGCGATTCGAACCATTGGTATGCGGAACTGCCTGATGAGGAAATGAAGCGTATCGGCCTCGAGCCGTATGGAGGTGTGCAGTAATGACCGAAACCAAAAGCACTGCTGCGGTCCAGGCAGACGAGCAGACTCCCATCATTTTCCTGGACGATATCCATGTCGTGTTCAAGACGCGCACCGGCTCTTTGTTCCATCCCAACAAGGTGCATGCCGTCAACGGCTTGACGCTGAAACTCATGCCGGGTGAAACGATCGGCATCGTGGGCGAATCCGGATGCGGCAAATCCACGACCGCCAACGTCATGTGCGGCCTGCAGGCGCCCACGTCGGGTCGCGTGTTCTTCAAGGGCATCGATGTCACGAAACGCACCGCCGACCAGCGCAAGACCATCGGTCGCGTGATTTCGGTGGTATTCCAGGACCCTGCCACGGCTTTGAACGCCCGCATGTCGGTTCATGACCAGCTCATGGACCCGATGAACGTGCACAAGGTGGGCACGAAGGAAGAGCGCGAGGCTCGCGTGAAGGAACTGATTGAGATGGTCGGCCTTCCGAACTCGGTTCTCGCCGCGCTTCCCGGACAGCTCTCCGGCGGCCAGCGTCAGCGTGTCGCCATCGCGCGTGCGCTTTCGTTGAAGCCCGACGCGATCATCGCCGACGAGCCTACGAGCGCGCTCGACGTTTCGGTTCGCGCGCAGATTCTGAATCTGCTGTCCGACCTGAAAAAAGAACTCGGACTGTCCATGGTCTTCATCAGCCATGACATCCAGACCGTGCGCTACATTTCCGACCGCATCATCGTCATGAACGGCGGTCAGGCGGTCGAGCAGGGCAAGGCGTCCGAGGTGTTCGAGAACCCCAAGGACGACTACACGCGTCTGCTTTTGGGCGCGGCGCCTTCGCTGCTCCATCCTGATTTGGGCAAATAGCCGTCAAGGCATGTTCTCTCGAAAGAGGAGTCCGGCATCGCTCGGGCTCCTCTTTTGCTTTCGGGCGGCGGATGCTTTGCGGGCGTCCGTGCGCGAAAGGCAGGGGAAGCGGTAGCAGCCCCATCGATGGCTGCGCGGGCTGCCCGCCTCCGCCTGCCGGCGGCGCGCTTCGTGCGGCGCCATATGACGACCTTGGCGTTTCGGGGTGCGCAACGTTCTTTCCACGGGCATTTTATATGGGGCTTTTTCGGCATTCTTGACGCAGCGGAAGGCGCACCATATAGTTTCAGTGTTTGTATAAACCGAAGAGTAGAGGTAATCACTCATGTCTGACATCCAATTCCACGGCGTTATTCCTCCGGTGGTCATCCCGCTGACCGAGCAGCGCACGCTCGACCTCGAGGCTCTCGAGCGCTCGATCAATCGCATGATCGACGCCGGCGTCGACGGCCTGTTCTTCCTGGG
>JAUNDR010000078.1 GCA_030525985.1 Slackia sp.
GCCCGGCTTCGAGGTCGTCTTGAGCGAGGGCGATATGCGCCTGTATCGCATCGTCGCGTAATACGCGCGGCGTGCGTGCTACCCTGTATCCGTTCACTGCGAGATTCATCGAGAGGATGTTGTATGTCCCGGCCATTGGTCTCTTTGCTGGTTCCTATCTATAACGTCGAACGCTACTTGCGCGAATGTCTTGATTCGGCATGCAGCCAGACGCTGCGCGATATCGAGATCATCTGCATCAACGACGGGTCGACCGACTCGTCGCCCGACATCATTCGCGAGTATATGCAGCGAGACGAACGCGTGCGCATGATTGACAAGGCGAATTCCGGCTACGGCGCTTCCATGAACAAGGGGCTTGCCGCAGCGCAGGGCCGCTATATCGGCATTCTCGAGTCGGACGATTTCTTCGAGGAAGATGCCCTCGAAGTGCTGGTCGCCGCGGCCGAGAAGCACGACGCTCAGGTGGTCAAGGCGAACTTCTGGCTGTATTGGTCGGTTCCCGAAGAGAAAAACGAACTGTTCGAAATCGTCGACGAGGATATGGCCGACCGTCCGGTGAACCCGACCGAAGAACCCGGCATCTTCTATGCGAAGCCTTCCATCTGGTCGGCGCTGTACCGTCGCGACTTCCTCGAGGAGCATGGCATCCGCTTCCTCGAAACGCCCGGCGCATCGTTTCAGGACTCCGCATTCAACTTCAAGGTATGGGCGAGTGCCGAGCGCGTTGCGTTCGTGCGCGATGCCGTGCTGCATTACCGTCAAGACAACGAGTCCTCGTCGGTGAATTCCCCTTCGAAAGTCTATTGCATCTGCGACGAGCATGCCGAAATGGACCGCTTTCTCGATGAGCATCCCGAAAAACAGGTTTTGCGCGGCGTGAAAGAAAAGGTCAAGCTCGATAACTACCTGTGGAATTACGAGCGCCTGGCAAGCCCCCTCGACGACGAGTTCCTTCAGCGTATGCATGAGGAGTTCAAGGCGGATCTTGAGGCCGGCCATGTCGATTTCGAAGTGTTCGAGCCGTGGAAGAAGGAGGATTTCCTGGTCATCTGCGAATCGCCCGAGCTGTTCAAGGCGGGTCGCGCATCGAGCAATGCCAAAGGCGCGATTTCGAAGGCTCGCTGCTATGTGCAGGAGGGCGGCATCTCGCTGCTGGTCAAAGGCCTTGCGCGCAAGACGAAATCCCGATAGGGAGGGGCGCCATGGCGAAGTTCTCTGTTGTCATTCCCGTCTATAACGTCGAAAAATACCTGTCGTATTGCCTCGATTCGGTGCGTGCACAGACGTATGCCGATTTGGAAATCATCTGCGTCGACGATGGGTCGACCGATCGTTCCGCGCACATCGCCTGGATGCATGCGGCGCTCGATCCGCGCATCCGCGTCGTATCCAAAGAAAACGGCGGCGTATCGTCGGCGAAAAATGCGGGAATCCGCGCTGCGACGGGCGATTATATTCTGTGCGTCGATGCCGACGATGCCTTGCAGCCCCAGGCGTGCGAGCGTTTGGTGCGCGCGTTCGAGGAAAACGACGCCGATGTGGTGACGTTCGGCGCGCATTGCGTTCCTTGGTGCGACGGCTATCCGTGGCTCGTCGATTGCCTCAGCCCGCGCGATGTCGTCTACGACGGATTCGATTGGAAGCTGCTGCTTGAGGAGAAATCCCGTCCCTTCGCATGGCGCACGGCGACGACGCGCGCGTTTCTCGAGCAGCACGGCATTTCGTATAACGAAACCTTGCCGCTCGGCGAAGACCAGGCGTTCCATTTCGAAATCTATCCGCTGTCGAAGAAAACGGTCTTGATTTCCGACAAGCTTTACGACTATCGCGTGGTGCGCGAAGGATCGGCGATGCGCGTCTTGTTCGATGATCTTGCCGGCCGTATGGACAAGCATCTCGATATCGTCGAGGCGATCTTCTCGGCATGGGAGAAGCGCGCCTTGATCGACCTGGGTCCTGCGCGGCTGGTCGACTGGTCGCTCGACTTCCTCTTCCTCGATATCCAGGCGCTCGCGCCGGAGGATAGGAAACGCGTCCTCGCGCGCCTCAAAGATCTTTACGAGCGTGGATTCTCGCGCTATGACGGCATCGCCGACGGGCTTCCCGAAGCGGTGGCGCGTGTATATCGCCGCATCATGGACGGTTCTGCCGACGAGCTCGCGCGTCTCGATGTGTGGCGTTACGTGGCATGCCGCATGGGGAAGAAGGCGTATGTGAAAAGCCTGGTCCTTCGTCCCGTCAACAAGGCGAAAGACGCTCTTCGCCGCCGTATCGGCCCGTCGCGCAAGACGGTCGAAGGCTGGCTCGAAGGGGAGAAGGAGCGGGCCCGTTGCGACAAACGCCTGTCCGATTCGCTTGAGAAGCTCTTGCTCGACGCGCTCGACGATGCGTGCGAGGCGCCGTCTTCGGCGACGGCGGGTTAAGGCGTTTCCAGCTCGGTTCGCCTCTGCGCGGCGCGATCGGGGCGATAGAGCGGCGCTACGGCGCCGTTTTCGGCTCCGTACGCCTTCGCGCCTTTTCGCGCATACGATGATGAAGGGAAGATGTCATGGCGCAAGCGCGCATTTTCGGATACGACCTGGTAAGGGCGATCGCCATATTTTTCGTGGTCGCCGTGCATTGCCGTGTGGTCGTCGATACGGGCACCACGGCGGGTTGGCTGTGGTTTCTCGCGTGTGGCACGTTGTTTTTGACGGGCAATGCGCTGTTTTTCATGATGTCGGGCAAGTTCAATTTACGCGAACGCGCAGACGATGCCGCCCTGAAGAAGTTCTACCGGAGCAAGGCGCGCAATATCATCGTGCCTATCCTGGTCTATTTCCTTATCCGAAGCGTGTACGATATGCGCGGCAGTTTGCAAGAGGTCGGACAGGTCGCTTCGTATTACGTTCAGGGGACGCTTTCCGGCTTTGCGGGAACGGAATACTGGTTCGTTTTCACGCTCTGCGGCTTTCTGCTCGTTTCTCCTTTCTTAGCCCGCATGTTCGCCAGGATGTCTGATTTCGAGGTAAAGGTATTCGTCGGCATCGGCATCGGATTCAATGCCGTTTTGACCGTGCTCGACAATGCGGGTATCGGTTTTTCCTGGTCGTATCTGTTCAGCGGCTTCGCATTCACTTTTTGTTTGGGCGTGCTGATCGACCGATTCGCCGGCTCGCCGCATGTGCGCAGGGCCTTGAAGTGGGCGGCGCTCGCTTGTTTCGTGCTCAACACGGCAGTGCAGCATGCAGGTTATTCGATGTATGCGTGCGAGACGTCGCCGCTGTACACGATTATGGCGGTGGGGCTGTATCTCGCCTTGCTTGATTGGGGCGAGAAGGTGCCGCATTTCCGCCTTGTCTCGTTTATCGCCAAGCATTCGTTCGGCGTGTATCTGTGCCACATGATGGTGCTGTATTCGTTGCAGCGGTTTTTCTTGTTCGACCAGGGGCTTTCCACCATCGGCGTGCACATCCTGTTCGCACTCGTCGTTTTCGCCGTCTCGGTTCCGCTGGCGTGGCTTATCGATTCCACCGTCGTCAAGGGTGCGAAATGGCTCTTCGATGCGATTTTCGGCATCTTCGACAAACGCAAGGCAGCGCGTATCGGAGGCTGACGATGTGACGGCGCCTGCATACGGGTTTTCGCGCGCGGCCTTCTTCGTTTCACAAGGTGCTTGCCGGCGCCGATCGATTGCGGATTGCCGTGCAACGGCGCTTTCGCCCGGTTGCCATCCGGAGCGCTTGTCCTGTATGCCGCATTTGCGAAATTCGGGTAAAATAGCAAACGATACATTGAAGCAGGTCGCATTGCGGCCTGCTTTCGTCATGTCAGAGTCACGTACCGATGCGAATCTGAAGAAGGAATGCAGTCTATGTTGGAAGCGCTCGCGCATCTGTTCTCGTATATCGTGCAGCCTTGCTACGATTTGACGGGAAACTGGTGGATGGCCATTCTGCTGTTCACCGTCATCATCAAAATCGTGCTCATGCCTTTGGCGCTTTGGTGCCAGTGGAACAGCATCGTCATGGTGAAGATCATGCCCGATCTCAATCGCATCAAAACGAAGTATTTCGGCGATGCGGAAACGATCGGCGAGAAGCAGACCGAGCTCAACAAGAAGCACCACTATCACCCCTTGCTTTCGCTCGTGCCGTTGGCGGTCCAGATCCTCATCCTGTTCGGCCTGGTCGAGGTCATTCACGGCATTACCGACAACGGTGCTCCCGGCACGGAGTTCCTCGGCATGGTTCCCGCCGAAGACGGAGGATTGTCGTGGGTCATGCCTGTTTTGGCGGGACTGTCGGCCGTGGCGATGGGATTCGCGCAAAATCGCATCAACCCTCTGCAGCGCGAGCAGTCCGCGATGGAGAAGAATATGACGAACGGGCTTTCCATCGCGCTTTCGTTCGTGCTGGGCATCTATGTCGCGGCGGGCATGGCGTTTTACTGGATCTGCTCGAATCTGATGGCGATCGTCGTGCAAGCGCTTTGCAATCTGTGCATCCGCCCGGCGAAATACATCGATTACGACGACCTCGCGCAAAGCCGTGTGGAACTTGATGCCCTCAATGCCTTCGCCGCCCGCAAGACGCCATGGTACAAGCGCGATCCGCTTGCCAAGCGCGAAAAGCGCGATTACAAGCGCTTCATGAATGTGGTCGACAAGCATATCGTGTTCTATTCCGAGCGCAGCGGTTTTTACAAGTACTTCCAGGGCGCCATCGAATGGCTGCTTGCCCATTCGGATATGGCGATCCACTACATCACGAGCGATCCCGACGATAAGATTTTCGATCTGGCCGCGGACGAGCCGCGCATCATGCCGTACTACATCGGCGAGCGCCGCCTGATCACGCTCATGATGAAGCTCGATTGCGATGTGGCGGTGGCGACGCTCGATGACCTCGAGAACTTCTATATCAAGCGTTCGTATGTGCGCAAAGATATCGAATACGTGTATATGTTCCACCATATGACTTCGGCGCATTTGGTGGCGTCGCGCGAATCGCTCGACCACTATGACGCCATTTTATGCGTCGGGCCTCATCAGAAAAA
>JAUNDR010000017.1:0-18968 GCA_030525985.1 Slackia sp.
TCATTCTCGGGTTCATCGGCGGCAACATGATAAAAGAGGGCATCACGGCGTTGCGCCATCCGGAGCAAGACGTGTGCGCGACGAATCCTCCCGCTTTGACGGCATCGGTTGTCCTGATGCAGTCGGTCGCTACGAGCATCGACGCCTTCGCCGTCGGTGTGGGCCTGCGCGCCGTGAACGTGGATATCGCCCTGTCGGGAGTCGTTATCGCTTTGACCACGGCGGCATGCTGCGTTGTCGCGCTGGCGCTGGGGAAGCGCTTCGGCCATGTATTGGGCGATCGCGCGCAGATTATCGGCGGCGTGGTGCTGGTGCTTATCGGCCTGAAATCGATGTTTTTCTAACGTCGGCGCAGGTCGGAGGAGCACTAAGCGGCCACCGGGCGATCTCTTGGACGGAGGCCGGAGTCCAAGAAGGGCTTTTCGCGGCAACGTGCGGTAAGGACGCCCGAAAGCGAACATGAGCGAAGCTCGGACGTGCGCGATGCATACGGTTGAAGCGCGTGTTCGACCGGAGCCGTCGTGCTTTCGGGGTCCGAGTGGGCGAAAATCGTTCATGTGGCGATGAACGGCGCTTCTTGGGCGAGCGTGCATCGTCGCGTTTTTCGAGGCGTCATTGTGAGGAGGGTATTTTGGCTCATCGCGTTTTTATCACGGGCGATACGCACGGGCCGCTTGAAATCGGCAGGCTCAACAAGACGTTTGCGGTCGGTCGAACGCTCGACAAAGACGACTATCTGATCGTGCTCGGCGATTTCGGCTTGGTGTGGGCGGATCGCTCGGAATGCAATTATTGGTTGCGCTGGCTTGAGAAAAAGCCGTTCACCACGTTGTTCGTCGATGGGAATCATGAGAATTTCGATATGCTCGATAGCATGGATGTGCAGCCGTGGCATGGCGGCATGGTTCACCGGGTGAATGATTCGGTGCTTCATCTCATGCGCGGCCATGTGTTCGATATCGCAGGTCGTTCGTTTTTCTGCATGGGAGGCGCGCGTTCGGTCGATAGGATATGGCGAACGCCTGGCAAAAGCTGGTGGCCGCAGGAAATGCCGTCGGTCGAAGAACGCGCCGCCGCATGGGAGGCGCTTGAGGCGAGGGGATGGAAGGTCGATTACGTGCTTACGCACTGCGCGGCGAGCAACGTGCAGTATCGGTTGAATCCCACGTACGAAAACGACGACCTCACACGTTTTCTTTTCGATATCGAAAAGAGGCTCGAGTATCGGCATTGGTTTTTCGGCCATTACCACGAAGACCGTGCTATCGACGAACGCCAGACGGTCGTCTTCAAGGATGTAATCGAGATCGTTTCGTCCGACGGCGGCGATGGCCTGCGTCGTGTTTGGGATTCGGCGGAATCGTAAAAATCGCTCGATTCTTCAAACCGTATCCAGCTGACGTACGGTTTTCGAGATGCAGGCGATGGCACAGTTCGGGCACCGTTGCCGCCACACGGCATCGACGCTGCGAGCGGCGCCTCGGAATCGCGTGCCGAGGCGCCGCCGTCGCGCTGAACACTGCTGCGAATGTCCCGGCGCGATCTGTCGCTTATGCGCATGGCGGCAACGGGGCGGATTATCCGGTCAATGCCGTGCAGACGACGACCAAGACTGTGCTGAGCGCGGAAAATCCCAGAATGCACGCCCATGCGGCGGGGCGGGCGAAATTGACGGTCCAACCGATGCCGAATCGTTCGGGCAGCCAGATGCTCGGATCGTCGGGGTTGAAATAGAAAATACCGAGTTTCCAGTGCGCATCATCGTCGATAGGCATGGAATCGAGGTCGCTTCTTCCCGCCGCCTACTCCGAGCGCATCCGCCTGGTCAAACGCACCGACATGAAAGTCATGGAGCTGCTCGAATCCGGCACTCGCGTGCTCCCCTTTCTGCTATATCCGTTCTATCTATCGGAACAAAAAAGACAAAAAGCAAGCAACATGCAAAGGGGCCTTCAAGCGAATAGCGGAATGAGGCGTTTTCGTATTGCGATTCGCCTACGCGCGGCGGGGTGTATCGGCGTCAGTACAGCGGCAGGCCGCCCGTGATCGGGTCGATCTGTTCGGGGTAGAGCGGTTCGAACGCGAGGCAGGTATAGGTGGGCTCGCCGTGGAACTCGGTGTGTCCCGCATCCTGGATAAGCGCTACGACGAAGCCCGCGTCCCTGCCGCGCTGCGCAAGTTCGAGCAGCGCTTCTTCGGAATCGACATAGACGCAGATTTTCGCCACGCCCCGTGCGAACCACTCGGAAAGCGGGGTGGCGTCGCGTCCGTTCTCGTCGAGTTCGACCCAATCGTTTTCGACGCGCACGTCGCCTAGGCGATTTTCCTTGGCAAGCGCCATGAGCACCGCCTCTACACAGGCGTGGCCCGATTGCGCGGCGATTTTTCCTTTGCGCATTTTCAAATCGCGCCTGACTACGATGACTTGCTTCGCGTTGTACATGGGATTCCTTTCTTTTTCGCGGTCGATGTGCGGCCGCAGTCCGTCGAGGTGTCTCGTCCTCCGAGCGCGGGCGCAGGTCGTTTCCGTGTCTGCAAGCGCAGCGCGCCTCGGCTGTTCGGCGCATTGTTTTGCGCAGCGTCGCATCGGAGGCATCGGACGTGCCGGGCGGCATGTGTGCTCTTGACGGGCGGCCGCTCTGTTTTTCCGAATGGAGAAGCCATGATGATACAATGGCGGGAACTGTCAATGGCTGCGATGGATGCGCGTTTCGCGCAGGCAAAACGTCTCGTTTCGCCAGGGAAATCGGGGTGGGAATCCCCGGCTATGCCAGTAACCGTGATTCGGATGCATCGGCTCCGATAAGTCGGAACACCTGCCGTCCTGCAAAGCCCTGGAAAAGAAAGGTGTCCGTATGCGCGGAACCGCTGTTCGTGCGCCCGAAAGAAAGCGCGCGCATCTGCTGCAGAAGGCGATGGCCATCGTGCTCTCGTTCGTTTTGGCAGCATCCCTGACCCCGACATATGCCCTTGCGGCCGATGCGCCGTCGTCTGCGAGCGCCGGCGCTTCTGCTGCCGCGCTCGCCGGCGTCGACGCATCGTCTGCCTGGCTCGACGCGGAGGCGTCCGGCTCTGTGCAATCCGAAGCCGGCTCATCGGCTCCCATTGTGCCTGAGCCGGATGCATCCGAAGAGGAATCGGGTTCGGATGCGGCATCGTCGAATAATCCGGAGCAGGCGGCCGTTGCGGAGGAGGCATCGACTTCGCCTGCCAACAGCGCTTCCGAGAACGCGTCCGCTCCCGCAGCCTCGCTGCCCGTCGAAGAATCCGCGCCCGCGCCGCTTGCGGCTGCCGGTGCGTTCGAGCTGTACTCTCTGGAAATCGATAAGCCGGCGAAGCTTGAAACGGGCGCTGTGCTGACCGCTCATGCCTACAAGGAAAGCGCAAGCGGCTGGGGCAAGGGCGAAGAAGCCGTCGACGGCGTCACGTTCACGTGGAAGTGGACCGATTCCGATCCCACGAAATACGGCGCTACGCCTGAATGGCACGATATCGAAAGCGTTTCGGGCAATACGTTCACGGTGCCTGATGATTTCGCGGGCCGTTGGATCGCTGCCACCGCCACTGCCGGCATGAACGAGGTTCCCTCTGGTTCTGCCTTGAATTATTCCGCCGTCGGCCCCTTCAAGAAAGCGGGCACGTACGCGGTCGATAGCGTTACGTTCGCGCGCGACGGATCGACTTGGGGTGGTCAGTTCAAGACGGGCGAGACGATCGGCGTCATTGCCAAGGAGAAGGATTCGACGGGAGCATATACGGAAATTCCCGCATCGGCTCTGACTTATACCTGGCAGATTGCCGATGCGAAGGGCGGCCCGTATGCCGACCTGGCCGACGAGAACCTTCATAAGGCAAGCTTCGCCATTCCCGAAGCGTATGCGGGCAAATACCTGCAATGCATCGTGACGTGCGGCGAAAGCTCGAAATCGCGCGCGATGACCAAGCCCGTCGCGGCGGCCGATGCCATAACGGTGGAAACGGTCGAGCTGTCTTACGACGGCAAGGACGGATCCACGCTTGCTGCGGGAACGACCGTCACGGCGAAAGCCGTCGATGAATCCGGCAACGACGTCACCGAAAGCGACAAGCTTACCTGGTCGTGGTATACGGCGGAATCGTCGTACGCTTCTTCCAAGAAAACCAAGATCGACGGCGCGAACGGCAATACGTTCACAGTTCCTGCCGATGACGCATCCTATGGAGGCAAATATATCTTCGCGGCGGTCGACGGGGGCATGGGGCTCACCTATTCCTCCGCATCGAACGTCGTGTCCGTTCCCAGTGCGGTCGAGTTATACAGCGTGGAAGCATCGGGAAGCGCCAAGGTCGGCTCTGCGCTGAGCGCGACGGCGAAAAAGACCGTTGCGGTGCAGGGGGGCACGTCGACGACCGTCAAGCCGGTGGATGCTTCCGATACCGTGAGTTACCAGTGGCAGTACGCTGAGCGCAACACCACTTCCGATGCCGCCTTCGTCGACATTGCGGGCGCGACGGATAAGACTTTCGAGATTCCCGAAACATATCCCGACGGCGTCTCTTCGTCGGGCACCTATCTGCGCGTCAAAGCGACGAGCACCAATAACGTCGTAAGTACGAAAAAGCCGTATTACGGAAGCACGCAGCCGGTCGACCCCGTAGGCCCGGTCATGCAGGCGGGCGTATATACGCTTTCGTCGGTCGCCCTGTCTGCCATGGCCCCCGATTCGGGCGACGGCCAGGGGTTCCAGGTGGGCAATACCATCGTTCCGCAGGCCATGGTCGCCAACGGTTCTTATTCTGAAAAGCCCGCGCCTGCCGATGCGAAGCTGACCTACTCGTGGTATGCGGCCGATTCCGCCGATGCCGCAGGCGTGCTCATCGAAGGCTACGATGCCGCCGACGGACGCTTGATGCTGACCGACGCTCTCAAGGGGAAGTATCTCCATGTCGAGGTCACGTCGGGCGATAACACCGTTTCGAGTACCGAGGGCGATTACGGCGCTCGCATTCCCGCCTATCTTGTGGTGGGCGCCGACGAATACGAGCTGCTGCGCGTGACCACCACGCCTCAGTCGAACAGCGCGAGCACGCAGCTTTCCACGGGCGATGCCGTGAAGGCGATGGTGCAAGCGCGCAATCTGACGAGCGTCAGCACGGGCGACAACGTTACCGGCAATGTTTCGGTTAGTTGGTATATATCGGATACCAAAGATGGAAACTATACCGAATTATCGGACGTTTCGGGCGCCGAAATCGTCGTTCCCGCCGCCGCTTCCGGCAAATATCTGAAAGCCGTTGCGACAAGCGGCGCCTCTTCGGTCGAGACGGTTTTCGAGAATCCCGTGATCGACGGCGATTCGCTTGCCGCGTTGGCGAAAAAGCTCGAAGATGCCTCTTACGTGCCGCAGCTTTCCTATGGCGATGCAGGCGTCAACGTCAACGACGTGCTTTCCGCCAAGATTGCCGAACTCGGCTTCGAAGGCGTGGGCGTTCGCGTGGTTTTGGCGGAGTTCATGGCGAGCGATGCCGCGGCCACGGTGGGCATTTCCTCCGCCGCCGATGACACCAACGGCGATGTGACGTATTTCTTTATCGATCCCGAAGCGTATGCCGGATTCAATATGCCGGGCCTTTACCAGGCGAAGGTGACTTTCGAGCTTTCCCGCAACGGGGAGACGCTGGCGTATTCCCCGCGCAAGCGCGTGAGCGTTCCGTGGGATGAAGCCAAGCTCTCCGCCCTGCTTGAAAATGTGGCGGAGCATGTCGAAATCGGATTCTCGTCGGGCGATACGGCCGATGCAGTGACGGGCGATGTGACGTTGCCGTATCGTGCGGGCGTGAAATCGAAATACGAAGTCCAGTGGACGTCCGACTCCGATTGCGTGAAGGTAAGCGGTTCGGGCTGGGATGATTATCGGGGCAGCGTGACGCGTGCGGCGGCCGATGTCTCCGTGAATCTGACGGCGCGTGTGTCGCTGGTGTCGAACGGTCCCGAGGGCATTTTCGCCGAACGTGCGTTCCCGATTACGGTCAAGGGCGATCCCGCCAAGGTCGAAGAGGCGAAAAAAGAGCTCGAGGGCAAGATCGATGCGGCATTTTCCGCCGATAAGCTGACGTATATCGAAGACGGTTCCGCCATCGATTCGTCGGCTCTGACGGGCGATGTCAAGCTGCCCGCGGCGAGCGTCATCGGTGTGGACGGCAAATACTATGAGATTTCGTATACGGCCGATTCCGACGCCATCTCGGTAAACGGGTATCGCGCCAACGTGTATCGCGGTCTGCCCGGCAGCGCGCCCGTTACGGTGAAGCTGACGGCGCGCATCGCCGATAAGGCGAATCCCGCCATCGCTGCGGAAAAGACGATCGAGATGGCTGTCGCTGCGCTCGACGCCGATGCGATCGATGCCGAAATCGCCCTGATGGATGAAGCGGTCGCCGGATATGCGGCGGCCATTCTGAAGGGACAGACGCCCGACGCGGTGACGGCCAATATGCACGCCTTCCAGAAGGCGTATCGTGCGGCGGACGGATCGATTGCGTGGGCATATGGCAAAGATGTTGCCGACAAGGCTGGTAACGGCATCGTGCCCGTCGAACTCCCGGGTGCATCGGAGATGGGCTATCGTCTGTTCAAATCGAGCGCACCATCCGTCGTCCAGCACGAGAACCTGGTCGTCAAGCAGCCCGAATACAACACGAAGGTCACGGTAAGCGCGCGCCTTGCGAGCGAGGAATTCGCCCGCTACGCCGAGCGTTATGCCTCCGATGCCACGTGGGGTGCGAAGTTCGCGCAGTTGGCGGGCCGCGATGTGTCGGCGGATGTCACGGTGCTCGGCACCTCGGGCGTCGAGAACCCGAAGGTTTCGGCAACGCTTTCCGTTATCGGCATGGATGCGCAGGGCAATACGCAAACATGGGCTGCCTCCGATATGTATACGCTCGATAACGGTGCTACGGCGGCCGACCTGTCCGAGGCGGCGTTTAAGGCGGCAGGTCTTCAGGCCGATTACGGCATCGGTCAGTACGGCTGGTTCCTCAACACGATAACTTCGCCCTTCGACGGCCGCGTGCTCGGATACGATCAGGCGACGGGCAAGTTCTGGCAGCTGTTCGTCAACGGCAAGGCCTCCGACGTGGGCGCAAGCGGCGTCGTGCTGCAGCAGGGCGATTCGGTGGTCTGGTCGTATTCCGCCTCGGGCGAGGTGCCGCCTGCCGAAGAGGTTTCCGTCAGCGCGGCGGTCTATGGCGAAAACGCCGCAGGCGAGCGCGAGACGTGGGCTTCCCAAACGAGCTTCACGATGAAGCGCGGCGCCACGGCGGCCGATGCCTCTGACGCGCTTTTCGCGAAATCGGGTCTGAAGGCCGACGTGGACACGAATGGCGATTACGGCTGGTATCTCAACACGATCGCGTCGCCCTTCGACGGGCGCGTGCTGGGCTGGAACGAGGCCACGGGCGATTACTGGCAGCTCTTCATCAACGGGAAGTATTCCCAGGTGGGTGCCGCAAGCGCCGTCTTGCAGCCGGGTGACACGGTCACGTGGGTCTACGGTTCCGACGAATCGCCGACGCCCGAGGGCAAGGTGTCCGCGACGATCGGCGTCGTGGGCGAAGACGCCAACGGCGTGCTGCAGCGCTGGGCCGCTCCGACGAGATTCGAACTCGACGAAGGCGCCACGGCGGCCGAGCTGTCCGAGGCCGTGTTCGAATCGGCAGGTCTTAAGGCCGACTACGGCATGGGCGAGTACGGCTGGTATCTCAATACGATCGCGTCGCCTTTCGACGGGCGCGTGCTGGGCTGGGATGCCGCCACGGGCAAATACTGGTGCCTCTATGTGAACGGCGTGCAGTCCGAGCTCGGCGCAAGCGGCGTCGTGCTTCAAGAAGGCGATGAGGTGAGCTGGTGCTACACCACGTATGGCGCCGAGCTGCCCGATGCCGACGACGTGGTGGTCGATCCGAACGCGCCGCGTCCCGATTACGAGGCCGAGCATCCCATGTTCGGCGGCTCCACGCAGGGCGGCAACGTCACGCAGGCGCCCACTCCTACGACGGGCACGCAGCTGAACTGGTCGTACGATTTCGGCGAAGGCATGAAAGGCGGTCTTGATCCCCTGATCGTCAACGGCGATCTGTACGTGGTGGCGGGTTCTACGCTGCGCATGCTCGATGCGAAGACGGGGCAGGAGAAGGCCCGCGCGTCGATCGGTTCGCAGACGGGCTACTTCTGCCGTCCCGCCTATGCCGACGGCCTTGTGATCGTTCCGCGCGAAGACGGCAGCCTGGCGGCGTTCACGGCCGATACGCTGACGTGCGTGTGGGTCAGCGACGCCTTGGGCGCGCTGGAATCGCATGCGGGCAATCAATATCAGGCGCTTTCGACGCTTACGGTGAACGGGGATTACGCCTATGCCGGCTTCACCATGGCGGGCAGCATGGGAGAGTCGTTCGATCTTTCCGTGGCGGGCGCGCTCGTGTGCGTCGATGTGAACGACGGCCGCGTGGTATGGACGAAGATTTCTGACTCGGCCCAGACGGGGCAGGCGGAAGGCTATTACTGGGCGGGCGCCGCCGCTTCGGGCGACGATATCGTAATCGGCAACGAGTCGGGCACGGTTTCGCTCATCGACGGCGCTACGGGCGATGTGCTCTCGAGCGTTTCGGGTCTTGGCGGCGCGGTGCGTGCCGGCGTGGTTTCGGTGCCGGGCGATCCGAATACGCTGCTGGCCGTGTCGCGCGATAACGGCACGCTGCACAAGATCGCGCGTGTGGGAGACGTTTTGTCCCTGGAAGCTTCGGTGGCGTTCGCGGCCGAGTCCACTTCCACTCCTGCGGTGGCGGGCGGCAAGGCGTTCGTTTGCGGCGTCGACGAACAGGGCTACGGCACCATTTCGACGATCGACCTGGCAAGCATGACGGTGGTTTCATCCGCCCGCGGCGGCTACGGCAAGGCCCAGGCGGCCCCGCTCGTGTCGGTGACGGGCGGCAAGACGTATGCGTATTTCACGTGCAATGGACGCCCGGGCGGCGTGTATGCCTACTGCCTGGAAGACGATGCGGTAACGCAGATTTACGTGCCTGAAGAGGCCTTCCAGCAGTACTCCACCTCTACGGTGGTGGCCGACGCCCAGGGCAATCTGTATTACGCCAACGATTCGGGCATGCTGTTCTCGCTTGCCGGCGCCGAATCGTGGAAGGTGTCGTTCGATTCCTGCGGCGGCAGCGCGGTGAGTGCGGTGTATGTGGCGAAAGGCCAGGCGCTCGTGCGTCCCGACGACCCGACGCGCGAGGGATTCTCGTTCGTGGGCTGGTATGTCGATGAGGCATGTACGCAGGCATGGGATTTCGCTTCGATTCCATCGGGCGACATGACGTTGTTCGCCAAATGGATGCAAGACGAAGCAGGCGATGGTATTGCGGGCAACGCCGGCGCGTCGGTGGGCTCGCAGGTTCAGTCTGTGCCGAATGCGCCCGTCGCGAAGACGGTGCTTTCGGGCAAGACCGTGCTTTCGGCATCGGGGGCTTCGGGCCAAGGCGATGCCGTGCCCGCATCCGCCGAGCCCGCCGCGTCTGCCGCGCAGCCGTATGCGGCCGACGCGAAGGCGATTTCCGCCGATGATTCGGACGGCGCTGTGCCGGTGCAGGACGAACCGAAGCCGGTCTGGCCGTTCGTCGGCCTGGCGGCGGGCGTGTGCGGCTTGGTGGTCGCGTTCGCCTGGGCCGCGAAGGCAAGAAAAGAAAATGAGAGGTAGGCCAATGCAAGACGATAAGACCGATCGGCGCTTCGCCCAGGATGCTCGCGTCGAGCGCGATTCCGCTGCGGCCGCCGCGTTGCATGTGGAGCCGGCTTCGGGCGAAAGCGCCGCAATGCCGTCCGCCGCTTCGAATCGGGCGCCGCGCAATGCCCGCGCCCGACGCTTCGGCATCGGCATCGTGGCTCTTCTGTCCGTCCTGCTGATCGGCGTTTCCGCGTTCGCGCTTGTAAACGAAGGGGGCTCTTCCCACGAGCCTCCCGCCCCTGCGGACGCCGTCGTTTCCGCCGACGACGCTTCGGCGAACGAGGATGCGGCCGACGGTCAGGACGAACCTGCGCAGGAAGGTGCATCGGATGCTGCGGATGAGGCCGAGGCGCCTGCACGCACGGATGCGCCGTCCGCCGCGCAGGCGGCATCGCAGTCCGATGAGGGAGCGACCGCCCAAACGGCGACGGATGCTCCTCCCGCCGCTTCGGCGCCGCAGGCGCAGGCGGATTCGCAGGAGCAATCTGCGGCGCGCATGGTGAACGTGACGGTGTCGATTGACTCGTCGGTCGTGGGCAACCCCGTGTCGGGGTCGGGCTCGTTCTCTTTGCCGCAGGGCTCGACGGTCTACGATGCTTTATGTCGTTTGACCACGCCGAACGGCGGTCCTTCTTACGTAAGGGCCATCGGCGGCCTTGCCGAATTCGACCATGGCAGCCAAAGCGGATGGAAGTACTCGGTCAACGGGGTCGATCCCGCAAAGTCATGCGGGTCGTATGTGCTCTCCGACGGCGATGTCGTGGTGTGGCGCTATGTGACTTCGCTGAACGGCTGACGGTTTCGCGAGGGCGCTTGACGGCGTCCTCCGTTGTTTTCTCGCACGGCGCGGCTTCGGCGCCATCCGGCATCATGCATCGGCGTCCTTCGCGCATGCGGCAGCGCAGCGCGCAGCTTCGGCGGTCCGTGCGGAAGGAATGGGTCCTCATCGGCATGAATCATGCGTTTTCCTCATATCATCCTGCGGTCGCATTCGCCTTCATCGTGAGCGCCGCCGCGCTTTCCATGGCCGCCATGCATCCCGTGTATGTCGCGTTTTCGCTTGCGGGCGCGCTTGCGACGTCGGCCGCGGTGCGCGGCATGCGGCAGACGGTGCGCTCGCTTGCGTGGGTGCTTCCGATGTGCGCGATCATGGCATGTGCGAATCCGCTGTTTTCGGCGTCGGGGTCGACCGAGCTGTTTCGCGTCGCAGGACGGGCCGTCTATGCCGAATCGCTGGTGTACGGCTTGTGCTCGGGCGGCATGTTCGCATCGGTGTTTCTCTGGTTTTCCTCGTATGCGCGCTGCATGAACAGCGAGAACTCGCTTGCGCTGCTCGGCAACGCGGCGCCGACGGTTTCTTTGATGGCATCGCAGGTGCTCAGACTCGTTCCCCAATTCGTTTCGCGCGGGCGCGAGATTTCCGCAGTGCAGGATGCGGCGAGCGCGGCCGCGCCTGCGGGGCGTAAAGACGAGGCGCGCGGACGCTTTCGCGTGGTTTCGACATTGATGGAGTGGGGGATGGAAGACGGCATCGTGCGCACCGACGCCATGCGCGCCCGCGGATACGATTGCGGCGTTCGGCGCACGACGTACAAGCGCTGCCGTTTCGGCGGCGAGGACCGGATGCTTATGGCATGCATCCTGATCGGGGCTGCGGCGAACGCGGTCCTGATTGCGATCGCATGTGCGCATCATGCGTTCTATCCGACCATGACCCCGCTGCATTTCCAGTGGGGGTATGCGGCGTATGCCGCGTATCTGGCGATCCCCCCCATACTGAAGGCGAAGGAGTGGTGGCAGTGGCGTTTATCGAGGTAGAAGACTATTCCTTCGCCTATCCGGCGGACGAGGGCCGCACCGCCTCCGCCGAACCGACGCAGGTGCTGCGCGATGTGCGCTTTCATGTGGAAGAAGGCGATTTCTGTATCCTGGTCGGAGGGACGGGCTGCGGCAAAACCACGCTTTTGCGCAGTTTGAAGCCCGAGCTCGCTCCCGTCGGAACGTGCGAGGGCGCCCTTCGCATCATGGGCCGCGACATGGTGCGCGCGGGCGTGCGCATGCAGGCGTTTTCGCCCGAGGAGAGCGCTTCGGAAATAGGGTACGTGATGCAGGATCCCGCCGCGCAGATCGTGTGCGATACGGTGTGGCACGAGCTTGCGTTCGGGCTGGAGAATCTCGGCATGCCGCAGGACGTCATGCGCCGCCGCGTGGCGGAAGTGGCGCATTTCTTCGGCATCGAGCCGTGGGTGCGCCGCGATACCGAATCGCTTTCGGGCGGTCAGCAACAGCTGGTCAATCTTGCAGCGGTGCTGGCGCTTCGCCCGCGTCTTCTGCTGCTCGACGAACCCACCGCGCAGCTCGACCCCCATGCGCGCAAGCAGTTTTTATTCATGCTTTCGCGCGTGAACAAAGAGCTGGGCATCACGGTGGTCATGGCAACGCATGCCCCCGAAGAGGCGGCGGGCTATGCCACGTGCCTCGTCGAGCTCGAACCTCTGGGAGAATCCGTCTCGCGCGAGCGGGCGATCGAGCGTCTTACCGAGCGTTGGGACGACCGCCGCGCCGCGCTTTCGTCGGCGCCTGTTCTCGTCGCGTTGCGCGATGCGTATGTGCGCTACGACCGGCAAAGCCCCTGGGTGTTGCGCGGCGTGGATATGGCGGTGCGCGAAGGCAGCGTGCATGCGCTCGTGGGAGGAAACGGCTGCGGGAAATCGACGCTGCTCAAAGCGATGGCGGGTGTCGTCCGCCTGCAGCGAGGCCGCCTGGACAACGCCTCGGCGCATTCGCAGGCCCTTCTTCCGCAGGATCCCAAAACGCTTTTCGTGTGCGACACGGTTGCCGAAGAGCTGCACGAATGGAGCGCTCGGTGCGGTTACGGCGTCGCCGAGGAAGCCGCGACGCTTGCGCGGTTCGGCCTGGCGGATTGCGCCGAGAGGCATCCGTACGACCTTTCAGGCGGTCAGCAGCAAAAGCTCGCTTTGGCGAAATTGCTGCTGACGGGCGCACGGCTGTTGTTTTTGGACGAGCCTACCAAAGGACTCGACCCCGCCTCGTGCGCCGAAACGGTTCGAATCGTAAGAGCGCTCGCCGAAGCGGGGCATACGGTCGTGCTCGTGACACACGATCTTGATTTCGCGCTCGTCGCGGCGGACGAGGTGTCCATGCTTTTCGACGGCGAGCCGGCCTGCACCGAATTCGTCTCCGATTTTTTCGAGAACAATCTGGTGTATGTGCCCAATGCCGCATCGCGCCTGTTCGGGGAGGTGTAAATGGCGGCTTTCCATCGTGTTTTCTCTTTCGCGGCCGAGGTCGTCGCCATAGCCGCGGTGCCCGCGGCGCTCGTCGCGTGCGCTTGGTTCGGCATCGAGCAGACGGCACTTGTCAGCATGATCGTGGTGGCAAGCGCGCTGTTGCTGTTTTTCGCCGGGTATGAAGCGCGCCGTCCGCGCCTGCGCGAGATCATGCCCGTCGCGGTGCTCGCCGCGCTCGCGGCGGCGGGCCGCATCCTGTTCGCGCCGTTTCCCAGCTTCAAGCCGGTATCGGCCATCGCCATCATCGCGGGGGCGGTGTTCGGGCGTCGTGCCGGATTCATGACGGGCGCGCTTGCGGCGCTCGCGTCGAATTTCTTTTTCGGGCAGGGTCCGTGGACGCCCTGGCAGATGTATGCCTGGGGCATGATCGGCTATGGGGCGGGCCTGCTGGCCCAGGCGGGCGTGGCGAAAAGCCTGCCTGCGATGTGCGCGTACGGCTTCGCGTCGGGCTTCGCATACGGATTGGTCCTCAATCTGTGGAGCATCGTCGGATTCTTCCATCCGACGGATTTCGCCCAAGTGCTGGCGGTGTATGCGGCGGCGCTTCCGTTCGACGCGACGCATGCGGTTGCCACGGTGGCGTTCCTGCTCGCGCTTTATGCGCCGTGGCGTCGCAAATTGGCGCGCATTGCGCGAAAATACGGTTTGGTTCCCGCCTTGTCGCCGTCGTGCGGGCGAGGCGTTCTTTCATGCGATACCAAGGAGGTTCGGCAATGACCGAAATCGTTATCGGGGGATTCGTCGCGGCGGCATGCTTGATTTCCGCGGTCGTTCTTTTTTCGGGTCATGGCGTGTTCATGGTGGCAACGCTCAACCGCATGGATCCCGCCGAGCGCGACGCGCAATACGACGTGCCGCGGGCATGCAAGGCGACGGGCGTGTTCGCCCTGTTCGCAGGCGTTGCGGTGCTCGTATTCGTCGCGTTGAAATACGCCGCTTTGACCGTGGGGCTTCCTGGAGCGGTGCTGTCCGTCTACACGGCGGCGATGATCGCCGCCATCGTCGCGTCGCTCATATGGAGCGTGGCGCGCATCGAAAATCACTGCAAACGCGCAGCGCCGGTCAAAAAAGGGACCAAGGCCAAGAAGAAAGCGGGGAAGTAGCGCCGCTTCTGCATTGCCGTGCATGGAATGGCTGATAAAAGGGCATTCCATGCATGATTGATGCTTTATAATGAATAAATCTCTCGTTTTCTGCATATACGAACGACTTTTCCGAGCAATACAGTGCTTTAGTGTGCTAAACTACGCCACGGTGTCAGGGCATGTGATGAAAAGCGCGTTTCCCCGAATCGCCTCCGGGCGATTTTTTCATGCCGTCGTATCGGCGGCGCAATCGCGCCGATTGCCTTCGGCGCCGCGGTTTCATTTGCACGAAAGGGGCGTATATGTCATCTGAAGAGGAGGTCATGAGCTTCGAGGCCGAAGGCTTGCATGTGGACGAGTCGCAGCGACGCGGATGGTGGTCCATCGCATGCATCTGGATCGGAAGCTCGTTCAATGTGTCGACGCTTATGACGGGCGCCATCCTGGGCATCGGCCTGACGCTGTTCGACAGTTTTCTCGCGGCGTTTTTCGGCATGGGCATCATCGTCGCCTACATGTGCTTCGTTGCCATGGAGTCGGTCGATGTGGGCCTTCCCACATCCGCCATGTCGACCGCCGCACTCGGCAAGACGGGCGGCAGGTGGATCATCAGCTTCGTGGTGGGTGTGGCGCTCATCGGCTGGTTCGGCGTGCAGGCGGCGGTCTGCGGATCGTCGTTTTCCATCGCCCTCGCCGAGATGACGGGATTCGAGGTTCCCGTCTGGGTGTCGTCGGTGTTCTGGGGCGCGCTTATGTTGGTTTCGGCGGTCTACGGATTTGACGGCGTGAAATGGGTCAACTACATCGCCGCTCCCTTGCTGTTCCTTATCTGCGTGTACGGTCTGGTCGTTTCCGTTTCCGACGCCGGCGTCGATAGCGTTTTCAACTACGTTCCCGCCGAAGGAATCGGCCTGGTGGCGGGCATCAACGTGTCGGTCGGCCTGTTCGCCCTCGGCGGGGCTACCGTGGGCGATTTCACGCGGTATGCCAAAGACCGTAAAGGGGCGGTGCTCTCAAGCATCGTCGGCCTGTGGATTCCCATGGTCGCGGTCATGATGATGGGCGCGGTGCTGGCGGTGGCGGTTCCCGGCTCCGAGGGCGATATCACGCTTATCATGGCCGGATTGGGGTTTGCGCTGGTCGGCCTGGTGGCGCTGATCATGTCGACCTGGTCGGTGAACGTGAGCAACGCGTATTCGGCGGGCCTTGCGTTCGCGGTCATGCTGGGCAAGGGCGAGCGCGGTTACAAGGCATGCACCGCCGTCGCCGGCTGCATCGGCATCGCGCTTGCCGCGTTCGGCATTCTGGATTACTTCACGTTTTTCCTCACGTTGCTCTCGGCGATGATCCCCGCCTTGGCAGGCTCCATGATCGCCGACTACTGGCTCATCCGCAAGGCGCGCCCCGAGAATTTCAAGCCGCTCGACGGCGTGTCGGTGCCGGGCATCGTGAGCTTCGCCGCGGGCGCCATCGTGGCCATGGTCACGGGCGGCACCTTCGCGGGAACGATGCTCGATTTCTTGAACGTGCCGTTCTTGCTGGGGCCGGTCAACGGCATCGTGGTTTCCATGGTGCTCTATGTGGCTTTGTACAAGGCGATGGGGCTTCCCACCTTCGCGGGTTCCATCCAGGTGAAAACGCCTCGTCGTTAGACGGTTTCGCCCGATTGCGCGGTTTATCGCGGGAGGAAGCCGGGTGCTGCATATCGCCCGGCTTTCGCCCTATGGATATGAGCAGGTCCTGCGTTTCGGCGGACCGATGAAAGAAAGGATGTCGCGTGCGTACGATAGGTTTGGAGGATATCGACGATATCGCCCTCGGTTCGTCGCTTTTGGGCTCGGGCGGAGGAGGCGATCCGTACATGGGGCGCCTGGAGGCCATCGCCGCGGTGAAAGAGCACGGCCCCGTGACCCTGCTCGACGTGGACGAGGTGCCCGACGATTGGACCGTAGCGCCTATCTGCGGCGTGGGGGCGCCGAGCGTTTCGCTCGAGAAAGGCACCAACGGCGTGGAGTATCCGAAGGTGCGCGCCATGATGGAGCGCATGCTGGGCAAAAAGCTCGACGCGTTCTTGCTCTCGGAGGCGGGCGGCATGAATTCCATGATCCCGATCAGCGCCGCCGCGCGCGCGGGACTGCCGCTCGTCAACGCCGACGGCATGGGCCGCGCGTTTCCCGGTATCCAGCAAGACACCTTCACGCTCAACGGGGTGTCCACCAATCCGTTCGTCATCGCCGACGAAAAGGGCAACTGCACCGTTTTGTATACGATCGACAACGATTGGACCGAGGCGATCGGCCGCGAGATAACCACCGCATCGGGCGGGCAGGTCACCACGCTCGCCTCGCCCATGTCGGGCGCGAAGATGAAGACGAGCGTCGTGGTGGGCACGGTCGATTACGCCCAAAAGCTCGGACGCGTCATCCGCACGGCGGCCGATGCGCAGGGCGAAAGCCCCGAAGCGTATTTCCTGCGCGAAAGCGGCGCGCTGCGCTTTTTCAAGGGCAAGATTTGCGACGTGCTGCGCGAAACGCGCGACGGCTTCAACTTCGGCAAGGTGGAGCTCGAGGGCATCGGCGAAGACAAGGGCGGCACCGCCGTGGTCGAGTTCCAAAACGAGAACATCTACGCGGAGGTGAACGGCGAAATCGTGGCCACGGTGCCCGATTTGATCTGCCTGGTCGATTCGGAGACGTTCGTTCCCGTGACCACCGAGAATCTGAAATACGGCAAGCGCGTGTTGGTGGTGGGCCTTGCGTGCGATAAGGCATGGCGCAGCGCCGGCGGCTTGGAATTGGCGGGTCCGCGCTGGTTCGGCCTTGACGTCGAATACGTGCCGGTGGAAGAGCGTGCAAGGAGGAACGATGCGTAAGCTGGGTGTGCAAGACATCGAGGAAATCGCGCTCGGCGCGGCGCTGCTCGGCGCAGGCGGAGGCGGCGACCCCTATATCGGAAAGCTGACGGCCATCGGCGCGGTGAAAGAATGCGGCGAGGTCGCGCTGATCGATATCGACGAGCTCGATGACGACGACGTGGTCGTGCCCGTCGCATCGGTGGGCGCGCCCACCATTCTTGCCGAAAAGGCGACGGGCAACAACGAGTTCGCCAAGCTGCTCGACATGATCGAGACCTACTACGGCAAGAAGGCCACGGCAGTCATGCCGATCGAGGCGGGCGGCGTGAATTCCATGTTGCCGATCGCCGCGGCGGCGCGCCTGGGGCTTCCCATGGTGGACGCCGACGGCATGGGACGCGCTTTCCCCGAAATCCAGATGGTCACGTTCACCATCGGCGGGCAGAGTGCGAGCCCGATGATCTTCATCGACGAAAAGGGCAATCTCGGCCTGATGGAGACGGTCACCAACAAGTGGGTGGAAAACATCTGCCGCGCCGGCACCACGGCATGCGGCGGGTCGGTGTTGAGCGTGGAGTACGTGATGGAGGCGCGCGTCGTCAAAGAGTTCGGCGTGCGCGGCATCGTGACGCGCTCGCAGGAACTCGGCCGCACCATCCGCGCGATCAAGAATTGCCCCGAAGGCATGACGCCCGAGCAGTATTTCCTTGAATATACGGGCGGATATCGCCTGTTCAAAGGAAAAATCTCCGACTTGGTGCGCGAAACGCGCGGCGGATTCAACTTCGGTCGCGTGGTGCTCGACGGCATCGGCGAGGACAAGGGTCGAAACGCCTTCGTGGAATTCCAGAACGAGAACCTGGCCTGCGTGGTGGACGGCGAAATCCTGGCGACCACGCCCGATTTGATCTGCCTGGTGGATACGGAAACGTTCACGCCCGTTCCCACCGACGCGCTCAAATACGGCAAGCGCGTACTGGCCGTGGGCCTTCCGTGCTTCCATCTATGGCGTACGGAAGAGGGGCTCGACCTGGCCGGTCCGCGCTACTTCGGCCTTGACACGGACTACATTCCTGTCGAAGAGCGGTGCAAGGGGTAATGTTTGCGTGAGCCGGAAGAGGCATTCTGTGCTCAGACAGTCCTGAGCTCGCAGAGACAGCACATCGAGTGCTGTCTCGCTCGTGCGGGACTGCGCGCAGAACGCCTCTTCGGCTCGAGTTCGTATCCTGGTTGCGGCGGCTGAAAAGGCGATGTTCCCAAGGGATTCTCGACCAAGGGCCGCGGGGATACGCGCGATGCGGTCGGAGTGTCCCACGTGCAGTTCCGTAGGAGCCGAAAGCCACTCGATGTGGCTTTCGTGCGACCTCAGGACTGTATGAGCATGGGACATTCCGACTGCGCTTCGGTAGATGATGCGTCTTTCGGGGCGCTTGAAAGAGGAGGAACAATGTATAAGCTCGGCATCGACGTCGGCGGCACGAATACCGACGCGGTTTTGATCGACGAGAACCTGAACGTGGCGGCGGCCATCAAGAACCCCACGTCGGGCGACATCTACGAAGGCATCATGGGCGCGGTCGACGCCGTTTTGGATGCAAGCGGGGTGAATCCTGCGGAAATCGGGCAGGCGATGCTCGGCACCACGCAGTGCACGAATGCCATCGTCGAGCGCAAAGGCCTGGCGCCCATCGCCATTCTGCGCATCGGCGCGCCGGCATCGGTGGGCATTCCGCCTATGGTGGACTGGTCCGACGACATCGCGGCCGTGGCGGTCGATTCCGCCATCATCGGCGGCGGTTTCGAATACGACGGCAAGCGTCTGGCGGAATTCGACGAGGCCGCATGCCGCGCGTTTTTCGAGGGCGTGAAGGGCAAAGTGGGAGCCGTGGCGATCAGCTGCGTGTTTTCGGGCGTGCGCAACGACGACGAACTGGCGGCGGCGCAGATCGCCCGCGAG
>JAUNDR010000017.1:18978-34605 GCA_030525985.1 Slackia sp.
ATGTGTCCATCTCGTCCGAAATCGGATCGATGGGCCTGGTCGAGCGTGAGAATGCCACCATTCTCAATGCGGCGTTGCACGAGGTGGCCAAGCGCTTCACCGAAGGTTTCGCGAAAAGCCTCGCGGAGCGCGGCATCGAGCACGCGGATGTGTACCTGTCGCAAAACGACGGCACGCTCATGACGATCGAGAACGCGCGCCGGTACCCGATCCTCACCATCGCCTGCGGTCCCACCAATTCGATCCGCGGCGCGAGCTATCTGTCCAAGATGGACGACGCCATCGTGATCGACGTGGGCGGAACCACCACCGACTTGGGCGTTTTGCAGAGCGGATTCCCGCGCGAGAGCGGCGTGGCGGTGACGATCGGCGGAGTGCGCACCAATTTCCGCATGCCCGATGTCGTTTCGATCGGTTTGGGCGGCGGCTCGATCGTGCGCGAGCGCGAGGACGGCACGGTGACGGTCGGTCCCGATTCGGTGGGTTACGAAATCACCAAGCATGCGCTTGTGTTCGGCGGCGATGTGATGACCGCAACCGACATCGCCGTGCGTCTGGGCATGGCGGAGGTAGGCGATGCCTCCAAGGTGGCGCACATCGACGAAGCGTTCGCGAACAAGGCGCTTGCCGCCATGCGCGCCATGGTAGAGGAGGGCATCGACATGATGAAGGTGTCCAACGACGACATCGATGCCATCCTGGTGGGCGGCGGATGCATCATCCTTCCGACCGATCTGGCGGGTACGGCGGTGTGCGTCAAGCCCGAGCATTCCGGCTGCGCGAACGCGATCGGCTCGGCCATCTCGAAGGTGAGCGGCACCTACGAGGCACTTGTCGACTACGACGTCACGCCGCGCGAACAGGCGCTGGCGGCGGCCCGCGAAGCTGCGATCGAGCAGGCGGTTGCGGCGGGCGCCATTCGCGAGACGGTGGAAATCATCGATTCCGAAGACGTGCCGCTGCAGTATTATCCCGGCCACACCAATCGCGTGAAGGTGAAGGCCGCGGGCGATTTGGCGCACTGACGCTTGCGACCCCGATCGCTTTGCTCGCGCGGCTGATTCGCTTGGCGTCTTTTGTTGAAGCTGTAACGAAAAAGAGCCGCGGCTCATTCGGCGATTCATGCGGGGTATGATGCGAAGCCGACGATACGACCGACGGCGGCTGTGAAAGCGAGGTTGCCATGAAGCAGACCGACACCATTGAAAAAACCGCGGCGGCTTTGGCTGCCGGCAAGCCCGTGGTGTTTCCGACCGATACCGTGTACGGCATCGGCGTGGCGGTGGGCTTGGCGAAAACGCCGCAGGTCCTTTTCGATATCAAGCGCCGCGATGCCGAAAAGGCCATTCCATGGCTGGTGGGGCAGAAAAGCGCGCTGTCGTTTTACGGATGCGACGTTCCCGCCTACGCGTCTGCCGCCGCCGATAAATTCTGGCCCGGTCCTTTGACGCTTATCGTGAAGGCGGGCGGAAACGTGCCCGAGGCGTTTCGTGCGGAAAACGGCACCATCGCGCTGCGCATGCCGAACGACCCGGTGGCGCTTGCGCTCATCGACCGCGTCGGGTTTCCGCTCGCTACGTCGAGCGCCAATTTCCAGGGCGAGCCGCCGGCTCATACGTTCGACGAGGTCGATCGCGAGCTGCTCGGCTTGGTGGCGGCCGCTTTAGGCGACGGGGGAGAGCGCAGCGGCATCTCCTCGACCGTGGTCGACTGCACGGGCGCGCGCCCCATCGTGTTGCGCCGCGGTTCGGTGACTGAAAAACAGCTGCTCGAACTGATGTAGCGCCGAAGGGTCTTTCGGAATCGGGGCTGGCGCTATCGCGCAGGGCATCGTCCGAAGCATGAATCGAAAGCCGCAAGGCATCCGAAGACGGTGGAAGGTGAATCCCCGGTCGGGCTCGTGTCCGACCGGGGATTTTTTCGTTCGATTGAGAGGCGGATGTGGATTCACGTGCGAAGCGGCTCTGACCTTCGGCGGTGCGGCTTGACGTCCGGCGGCCTGCGCTTCGTTTCTCTAGCGTTGCGGCCTGGCGATGAAGGGCAGGGCTATCCAGGCGATGATGCATGCGAGTGCGCCGATGGCCGGTGCGAGCATCCAGTTCGGATCGTGCAGGGCGAAGAGCATGACGAGCGCGACGATTCCCGAAAGCGCCATGATGATGCCCGCCGCGGCTTTGCGCTGCTCTTGAACGCGACGGCAGAACATGTCCGTGTCGACGGGGCGCACGTCGCCCGCGCCGTCGTCGCTGCGGCCTGCGATCAGGGAAAGGCGGCGCGCTTCGGAATCTTCCCAGGCGGTTCTTTCCTCGTGGCGGCGGTTGTAGGCGGCCACGTCGGTGCGCGATGCGTTCATCGTGGCGTGGACGACAAGCCATCCTGCGCAGGCGCATGCGATATTGAGCGAGGCGAGCCCGCCGTAGAGATGCTGAAGCGGCCCCGTCTGAAAGCAGAAGAACGCAAGGCCGACGCATACGATGGCCATCGCGGCCGCCCATGCCGCATGCTTGCGCTTTCGCGCGCGGATTTTGTCGTCGTTGCGATAGAAGTCTTCGACGAAGGGGTGGCAGCGGGTGAACGAGCGATGCGCGTTGCGGGCGAAAAACAGAAGCGCGCAGGCGGGCAGCATGCCGGCAAGCAGCAGGAGAGGGGGCCACAGGGCGTATTGCGCCTCGACGCCGTAGAATGCGATGCCGCCCGAACCGCAGAATCCCGCCAAGGGCGGGCTCTGCGGGGCGGCTTGTCAAGTCGCCCCGCGCGAGGTCGTCGAGCGAGCATTCGAAAATGTCGCACAGGCGCAAGAGCTTGTCCATTTCGGGGTAGGCCGCATCCGACTCCCATTTCGATACCGCCTGCCTGCTCACGCCGAGCAGCATGGCAAGCTGCTCTTGCGTCATGGATCGCGTTGCACGAAGGTGCTGCAGATTGGCGCTGAAGCTCATGGCGTCCTCCTTTGCTCGGTCGCACGATTCCGCGAAGGGTCGATGCGCGACGAACGATGCTTGCATTGTCTCACGACCGGATCGGGTTCGGCGGCGTGTACGGTCGAGCCGCATCGCTCGGCATCGGGCGGTTTGCGTCGATCGAACGGGCGGCAAGCCGATATGCCGATCGAACGATGGATCGGCGCGTCCGACGCTCCGGTCGTTTGAGCTCAGTTTCCCCATTTCATGCGGTTGCGACCACCATTTTCCGGTTGCGTTTTGCGCGAGGGCGCAGTTGCCGCCGTATTTTCGCCATTACGCCCCGGCAGGGCATGGGTTGCGCGAACCGTTCGTCGTAGCCGGAAACGCGTCTGATCGCGCATACGGTCGGGCGTGGTTTTTCCCGGAATCGCGCAAGGGATGCGCCGAAGAGAGGCCGGATTCATCGGGTAATCTCGGGCTATGAATGCATCGATCGACATACCCCTTTCCGCATTGCCGCAATCGTGCGTGATTGCGGCCCTCGTCTTTCTGTTCTGCATCCTTGCGTGGGCGAGCGCCGTCGATATCAAGCGTCGCATCGTGCCCGGCGCCGCGATCGCCGCAGGTATTTTCTTGTGGTGTGCGGCGTTCGTTTCCGCCATGGCGGCGGACGCCGCCGGATGGGAGGGCGCCCTGACGGCTTCTTATGTGTGGGAGCGGGGATTTGTCGCGGGCATCGGAGGCGCCTTGTTTGCGACGGTGCTCGTGCTGTCGGTCGACGCCGTGCTTTCTCATATAACGGGCCGTTCGGCGATTGGCATGGGCGATGTGGAACTGCTGTTCGTCTTAGGCTTGTATGTCGGTTTCTGGGGCGCGATCGCCTGTCTTTTCATCGCGTGCGCGCTCGCGGCGCTTTATTCCTGCGCTCGTTTCGCCTTCGATGCGCTCATGCGCTTCCTGCGTGCGAAAGGCCGACGCCCGGTGTCCGAGCTTCGGCCTTTCGACGGAACCTTCCCTTTCGTGCCGTTCCTTGCGGCGGCATACGTTCTTCTTATGCCGTTTGCGGGATGATGCGGGAATCGACTTGCGGCAAGGAGAGTCGCGAAACGAAGGGGAAGGGGGTGCGGGATGCTGTCCGCTTCGCTATTCGTAGCGCCGCGCCGCTTCGGCGAGATGATCGACGATGTCGATTTTCTGCGGGCACATGGCCTCGCACAGGCCGCATCCGATGCATGCGCTTGCGGGCGCTTTCGCTTGCCAGGCGTATTGCCCTTTCACGAAGGCGCGGTTTTCGGTGTAGGCCTCGAGGTTCAAAAGCGCCAATATGTTCGGGATGGCCACGCCCTGCGGGCAGTCTTTCACACAGTATTTGCAGTTGGTGCACGAAACGGCATCGACGGCATGCAGCGCTTCGACGGCGGTGTCGAGCGTCCGCCGCTCTGTCGCAGAAAACGGCGCCGTTCCGTATTTCTTGTAATCGGCGAGGTTTTCTGCCATCTGGTCGATGGACGACATGCCGGAGAGCACGGCGATCGTGTTCGGCATGCCGTAGCAGAACCGATATGCCCACGAGGCGATGCTTGCATCGGGCGCGGCCTGCTTGAAAACGTCCGCGGCGCGCGCGGGCAGGTCGATGAGACGCCCTCCGCGGGCGGGCTCCATGATCACCACGGGAACGCCGTGCTTCTGCGCCACCTCCATGCAGCGGCGCGATTGCACGATGGGGTCGTTCCAGTCGAGATAGTTGACCTGCAGCTGCACGAAATCCATATCGGGATGCTTCGTGAGCAGTTCGTCGAGCGCATCGGCCCCGTCATGGATGGAGGAGCCGACGTTGCGGATTTTGCCCCGGGCCTTCATTTCGCGCGCGAAATCCCACATGCCGTATTCGTCGAATTTCGCGGTGCGCGCTCCGCCCACGTTGTGCAGCAGGTAGAAGTCGACGTAATCGACGCCCAAACGGTCGAGGGAGGTCTGCAGGTTCGATTGCGCGGTCTGCGCATCGGGTGCGGCCCAGGCCAGACACTTCGTGGCGATGGTGTATGCCTCGCGGGGGTAGCGCTTCACGAGCGCTTCGCCGAGCGCCGTCTCCGAGGCGCCGTCGTGGTAGACGAAGGCGGTGTCGAAATAGGTTCCGCCGCCTTCGATGAACGCATCGACCATGCGTTTGAGATGCTCTATATCGATACTTGCGGGGTCGTTCTCGTCGAGCAGCGGCAAGCGCATGCAGCCGAACCCCAGCTTGAATGTATCCAACAGCGTTTCGTTCATGATGTCCTTTCGTTTCGCCTCGCGAACAACCCTAACGCTTCGAGTGCGGTTCAAGTCAAGAGGTTTTTTCACACGGCTCCGCAGGGCGCGATGCATTCGCCTGCATTCCGCATCTTTGCCATTTCTACGCATCGAAGCGTTTCATCATGCGGAAAAGTCGGCATTCGACGCTTCTTTATGCACATATGCGCCAACCATGCGCCGTTATCGCGCGAACCGGGGTATTCTGGAGATTCATTTCTCGGGGAGGGAATATCGATGAAAACACAGCGTTTGGGTTATGCGAGCCACGACGGGGCTTCGCGCATTCATGCTCTTCTTTGGCAGCCCGGCAAGCAAACGGCGGTTCCGCGCGGTATCGTGCAGATCGTCCATGGAATGGCGGAGCATATCGAGCGCTACGAGCCGTTCGCCCGCTATCTCGCATCGTGCGGGTTCGTGGTGTGCGCGAACGATCACGTGGGACATGGGAAAAGCGCGAAAAGCGAAGAAGACCTGGGGCATATCCCGCTTGAGGGCGGCGCCGACGTCTTGATCGAAGACGTTCATGACCTGCGCCGTCTGGCGGCATCGCGCTACTCCAGCACGGTTCCTTACGTGCTGTTCGGCCATTCCATGGGAAGCTTCGTGACGCGCTCTTATCTGACGCGCCATGGCGAAGGCATCGCAGCGGCCGTTCTGTGCGGAACGGGACAGCAGTCCCGGTCGTTGCTGCATCTGGGTCGGATGGCTTCCAAATTGATCGCGGCGGGCAAGGGGGAACGCTATCGCAGTTCCTTCGTCGACTCTCTCGGTGCAGGCGCGTTTTCGAAGGCGATCGAAGGCGCGCGCACCGATGTCGATTGGATCTCCACCGATCCCGCGGTTGTCGACGAATACATCGCCGACCCCGCTTGCGGCCAGATGTTTTCCGTAGGAGGGTATGCGTCGCTGACCTCTTTGACGCTCGAGGCCACCGATGCATCGCGTGCCGCCCTGATTCCGCACGACGTGCCGCTGCTTTTCGTCGCGGGCGATAAAGACCCGGTGGGCGATTGCGGATGCGGCGTGCAACGCGCGGCGTCCGAATATCGCGATGCGGGCATCGAATCGGTCGACGTGAAGCTCTACGAAGGCATGCGTCACGAGATTCTGAACGAGCCCGGCAAAGAGCGCGTGTATGCCGATGTGGAATCGTGGCTGAAGAGCAAAGGAATCTAGAAAGAAAAGCCGCCGCCCGGATAACCGGACGGCGGCTTTTGAAAGAGCGGCGGTTTCGAAGCCTTTCGATTCCGCCCTGTTATCGGGGAAAGTTTACGCGATTTCGGTCGCGACGGTTTCCGCCATGATGTAGCCGTAGTTCATGGCCGCATCGAAGCCCATGCCGTACTGCTTGCCGTCTTTCTCCTCGATCGAACCGCACACGTCGCCTGCGGCGTAAAGGCCGGGGATCACGGTGCCGTCTTCCTTGGTCACATGGCAGGAGGTGTCGATCATGAGGCCGCCCGTGGTCAGGTAGAAGGTCGGCTCGACGCCGCAAACCCAGATGCCGTCATGGGTGTCCAGGTAGGGAAGCTTGGAGCGCTTCCACTCGTCCTCTTCGCCCGCCAGCGCATGCTGGTTGTGCTTTTCGAGGGTGGCGGCCAGGTTGGTGCAGCCCGTGGCCTCCGCGGCTTCTTCTACGGTGTTGTAGTGCACCATGTCGCCGCGCTCGAAAACGGCCTTGTAGGTGTCGAAGCCCCACGTGAGGTTGTTCATCGTGGTGACCGCGCCCGATTCGTCGGTGATCCAGTAGAACTTGCCGCCGTTGGTCTCTTCGTCGCACAGCGCCGCGCCGATGACGAAGTGGTTCGCCTTCATGACGTTGCCGAACTGGTCGCCGTGGGCGTTCACCATGATGCCCGGGGTGGTCTGATACATGAAGGCGATCTCCATGTTCGAGCCTGCCTGGGAGGTGGTGGACATGAAGGCGCCCAGCTCGCGGCCCATGCACTCGATGCCCGCGCCCGCCTTCTGGCCGAGCACGATGCCGTCGCCCGTGGAAGCGGGGCAGCAGTTGAAGGAGCGGCCTGCGTACTGCGGATAGTACTCGTCGACCATTTCCTGGTTGGCGCCGAAGCCGCCGGATGCCAGCAGCACGGCCTTGGCGGTGGCGGTGTAGACCGAACCGTCCTTGCCCTCGGCGATAAGACCGGTCGCGCGGTCGCCGTCCATGGTGATGTCGACGACCTTGGCGCCGTAGATGATGGTTCCGCCCAAAGCGCCGATGCGGTCGGCGAGATACTGCATGGCCTGGCCGCAGCCGCCCTCATAGCAGCCGGGAGCCAGATACGGGGTGATGCCGTAGGCCTTGTTCACGCCCATGCTGTAGAAGCCCACGCCGATTTCGTGCATCCAGTCGACCAGCGCGCCCGAGGTGTCGTACATCGCATGGTCGTAGGGCATCGCGCCGTTGAAGCGGTCGAACTCGGGGTTCACGTACTTGGACAGAATGCCCATCATGGCGTCTTTGTTGTAGTTCGGGTTGTCGTCGAAACGGCCCTGGGAGTAGTTCGCCTGCAGCTTGCTGCCCGCGCTTGCCACGCCGGAATAGGTCATCGACATGGAGCCGCCGGGGATGTCCTGCTTCTCGAACAGCGTGACCTTCACGCCCTTCTCCAGCAGGCGTGCAGCTGCGACGAGGCCTGCGGTGCCGGCGCCCATGATGATGACGTCGGTGTCGATCGTCTGCTCGGTGCCGCCGGTCAGCTCTTCGGGGCCCTTCTGGAACTCGCTGGCGTCGATGCCCGCATTGCCGAGGCATTCGAGCGCGGCGTTCTTGATGGCGTTGCAGGTGGTGGTGGCGCCGGAGATGGCGTCCACGTCGAGGTTCTGGGTCTCGAGCACTTTCGCGGGCCACATGGTGGCGGCCAGGCTGCCGATGCCCGGGGTCTCGTCATGGTTGAGAACCTGCAGGCTCGCGATGGCGCCGTCTTTGACGACGGTCTCGACGAACACGTAGTTCTCGTGGCCCATGGCCTTGGCGACGTATTTGCCGTCGGTGGCCTCGTCCATCTTCTTGTAAACGGTTTCGTTGGGGGTCTTAGCGGCAGCAGCGGCCTCGCCCGTCGCCTTGTCGCCCTCGGCCGGCGCCGCAGGAGCGCAGCCGACGCCCATCGTTGCGACGGCGCCCAGAGCGCCGACGACGCCCGCGCCTTTCAGAAAGTCGCGACGGTTCAGATCCATGGTCATGATGTTCCTCCTTGTTCCTCCCGTATCGGCGCACGGGAAATTCCGACATCGCGGCGCGCGGACGGCCCGGTCTGTGCAAGAGGCCCCGTTTGGCGCGTTCCGTCTCAGGAGGGGGTCGTAAAGACGGACGAATGCGCGTTTCCGCGTGCACCGAAGACAAGCCGACCTTACGCGCACGGGCCTCCAATGTCCTCACCGAGTATCGGTGAAATTGGGAAAATGCCTGTTCGCTGCCTCACCGAGTATAAAAACGCCCCGTTTGCGGCGAAGAGCGCCGAAATGCGTTCGCGTGCATTTCCGGTCTGTTGCCGGGCGCCGACCTTCTGCTGCGGCGATACGCTCCATGTCTCGTCTACCGCGTGTGTAAACGTGCCGCGCGGTGCTTTCAGGGTGCTTCTTGCGGGTAAAAGAGCCGCGCCGCTTGCTTTGGCGATACAATGAATCGATATGGCTCAGGGGGAGGATGTATATATGCGCGCGTTCGCTTCGGGTGTCGGAGTGATTTCCGCGTGGGGCTTCGGGCTGTCGAAGGCGGCCGTGTCGATCGGGTATCTTTCGGCGATGGGGTCGGTCACGCGCAATATCGGGTTCGTCACCGAACTGTGGTTCATGCTGGCAAGCGAGGTCGTTTCGTTCGTGCTCGCCTTGGCGGTGGGCATGCTCGCCGCGCGCGGCCGTATTCCGATGCGCGCCCTCCCCGAATGGCCCGCGCCCCTTGCTTTGATAGCGGGATTTTCGTTGAGCGGCACCGGGGTTTTGAACGGTTTGCCCGCTCCTCTTTCGGCGGGCATTCTCGGCGCTCTTTACGGAGTCTCGTCGTTTCTTTTCTGCCTTGTGTGGCTCGAAGAATTCGCCTACCAAGATCCGCGCCGTTCCCATGTGGGCATGGTGGCGGGCCTCGCGATCCAGATGGTGTTCGTGGCAAGCGCCTCCTTGCTTCCCGCCGCCGCTTTGCCCGTCGTGGTCGCCCTGCTTTGCATCGTCGCCACGCTGTGCCATGACAGGGTATGCCGCTGTGCGGGCGAGGAGGGCCGCGCCGCTGCGATCGAGGCGTTCGAGCCGGTGACCGCGCGCGCGTTCGTGGCCCGCTTCGGCACGGCATTCGCCTGCCTGTTCGTGCTGGTGGGCGTCGTGGGCATTCTGCACACGTCGGTTCTCGGGTCGTCGTTCGAGCATATCGTCGGCGGCGTTTCCATGTGGGTGCCTCTTGCCGTGGCCACGGCGGTGACTGCGGCGGTCGCCATGGCGGCGCTGCGCAGTCCCGACCCGACCTCGGTGTACAAAGCGGTGCTTCCTGTGATGCTCGTGCTGCTGTCTTTGCTCCCGTTCATCGGCGATTTCCTGGGTTCGCTTGCGGGCGGCGTGATGATCGCCTGCTACGACGTATGCGGCATGCTGTTCCTATTCTTCATCGTGGATGCCGCGTATCATCACAGGCAGCAGAGCTACCTGCTTTCCAGCGTGTACATGGGCGGATCGAACGGATTTCTGGCGCTCGGCTTGGGGATAGGGCTGCTGCTTAATTATGTAAGCGGCGATTACGGAATATCGCTTATGACCCTGTTCGCCTTCGTGGCGCTTTATCCGCTGTGCATCGCGTTCGTCATGGTGATGCGGCGCGGCATGCGGGGCCCCTGGCGTGAGGCGGCCGCAGGCGAAGAGGCGCCCGAGCAGTCGAAGGGGGCCGCCTTGCGGGCTGTTCCGTCATCGGATTCCGCATCCGCCGCGCTTGCCTTCGAGGAAGATCCGAGCGCGCATGGATCCGCCCGTATCCCGGACGAACCTGATTGCGCCGTCGATTCGTCCGGTGCGAAGGGCGCATCTTCCGAGCCGCCCGCCGACGCATCTTCCGGCGAGCCCGATTGGGAGGCTGCGTTGCGCACGTTCGCCGAACATTACCGTCTTACCAAGCGCGAAACGGAGATCTGCTCGTATCTGGTGCGCGGGCGTTCGGCGAAGCGCATCGCCGAAGAGCTGTTCATTTCGGAGAACACCGTGTGGACGCACACCAAAAACGTCTACGCGAAAACCAAGGTTTCGGGCAAAGAGGACTTGATCGACCTGTTCGAGCACGAAGCGCTCGAACGCTGAGATTTCCGCCGCGCGGCAGCGGGGTCTCGGCTCGTCCTGTTCGTCGCAAAGGTCGGTTTCCGGGCAAACGGTATGCTTGTTCTTGCGAAACCGGCATCCATCGAGCGCGCCGCTACAATGAACGGTTGCAATCGCATCGAATCCGTTCGAAAGGAGCGCACGCATGAAACGTTTGACCTCTCGTGCCGAGGACGGCTCGGCATCCATCGATCCCGCCCTGTACGACGAGGCGATCCGTCGCCTGGCCGCTTACGAGGACATGCATGACGATCTCGAAGCCCGCCTTGCCGATCTGACGGAAAAGCTCGAGCAGCGCAAAGCCGACGGAACGTTGAAAGGCGCCGCGGGCAACCAGCTTCTCGCGCAGAAGGTCGCGCTGAAAACCACGATCGGCATGTTCGACATCTACGGCATCGAATAGGGGTGAGACGCGTGACCGAACGCTACGTCATGGCGCTCGACCAGGGCACCACGTCGTCCCGTGCGATTCTGTTCGACAGGCGCGGGCGCATGCGCGGATCGGCACAGCACGACCTGCATCAAATCTACCCGCAGCCCGGCTGGGTGGAACACGATCCGCGCGAAATCGCATCGTCCCAGTTCGGCGTTATGATCGAAGCCATGGTTTCGGGAAGGGTCTCTCCCGATGAGATAGATTCGATCGGCATCACCAACCAGCGTGAAACCACGATCATGTGGGATCGGCGCACCGGCGAGCCGATCTGCAACGCCATCGTATGGCAATGCCGCCGCACGGCCGGCATGGTGGAGCGGCTGTGCGGCGACCCTGACACGGCGGCCCTCGTGCGCGCGAAGACAGGCCTGGTGCCCGATGCGTATTTTTCGGCGAGCAAAATAAAATGGATGCTCGACAACGTGGAGGGCGCCCGCGCGGCGGCGGAGGAAGGCCGTCTCGCATTCGGTACGGTCGATTCGTGGCTCATCTGGTGTTTGACGAACGGGACGGTGCACGCGACCGACGTGACCAACGCCAGCAGAACCATGCTGTTCGATATCCACGAAGGACGCTGGGATGATGAATTGCTTGAGCTGTTCGACATCCCTGCATCGGTGCTTCCCGAGGTGCGCCCGTCGTCGGCCAATTTCGGCGTGACGGCGTATCCCGGCTTGCCGGCGGGCATCCCCATCCGTGGCGTGGCGGGCGACCAGCAGGCGGCGCTGTTCGGACAGTGCTGCTTTTCCGCCGGCAGGGCGAAAAACACCTACGGAACGGGCTGCTTTCTGCTTATGCACACGGGGGAGCGCGCCGTCGATTCATCGCATGGCCTGGTCACCACCATCGCGGCGAGCGCTCCCGGCACGCGGGGGTTCGAATACGCGCTCGAGGGCAGCGTATTCGTCGCGGGCGCGCTTATCCAATGGTTGCGCGACGAGCTGGGCATCATCGAGAGCGCCGAGGAAAGCGAGGCGCTTGCGCGGACGGTGGCCGATTCGGCGGGCGTCTACGTGGTGCCCGCGTTCACCGGATTGGGCGCGCCGTATTGGGACGCCCAGGCGCGCGGCGCCTTGTTCGGGCTGACGCGCGGGACCGGGCGCGCGCATATCGCCCGCGCCGCCATCGAATCGCTCGCATTCCAGGTGGCCGATGTGGCCCGCACGATGGAACGCGATGCCCGCATGGAAATCGACCGCCTCGATGTGGACGGCGGCGCATCGGCGAACGATCTGCTGATGCAATTCCAGGCCGATATTCTCGGCGCCGCGATCGACCGGCCCGCCATCACGGAAAGCACGGCGCTCGGCGCCGCGTTTCTCGCCGGATTGAGCACGGGCTTTTGGAGCGGGCTCGAGGAGGTCGCCGCGCTGCGTTCGGGCGGGCGGCGCTTCCTTCCCGCCATGGACGAGGCCGAACGTGCCGAGCGCATGGCGGGCTGGCACGATGCCGTAGGCAGAACGCTTTCGTCGCGATAGCGCTCAGGCGGCGATTTCGTGTGCGCTTTCGGCACGCCCGCCCGCCGCGGCGCTTCCTTGTTATGATGGCCGCATCGAGAATGCCGCATCGGTTTTCGCGCGCTCTACGGGCCGTTGCGCACGGGCGCGCCCGATGCATCTTATGAAAGGAATCTCCATGATCATCTCCATTGCGAGCGACCACGCGGGCTTCGAGCAGAAGCAGGCGCTGGCCGACTATCTGAAAGGGCAGGGCTACGAGGTCATCGACCGCGGCCCCGACACCGACGACCGCGTCGATTACCCCGATTACGCCGCGGCCGTAGCCCACGACGTGTCCGATGGAACCGCCGATCGCGGCGTGCTCGTGTGCGGCACCGGCATCGGCATGGCGCTCGCTGCCGACAAGGTGGTGGGCATCCGCGCCGCCAACGTGATCAACGTGCAGTTCGCCGAGCTGTGCCGTCAGCACAACGATGCCAACGTCGTCACGCTTTCGGGCCGCTTCGTCGAACTCGAGGAGAACGAGAAGATTCTCGACGCCTTCTTGACCACGAAGTTCGAGGGCGGCCGCCATGCCATGCGCGTGGCGAAGATCATGAAGCTCGACGCCGAGGGCGGCGCGAGCATCGGCGCCGACGGAAACGTGCGCCGCGATTAATATACCCTGAACGCTCGGCCGCCTTCGGGCGGTCGATTTTTTACGTTCGTTCGCCTTGCGTGTTAAAACGCCCGCTATCCGCGGTTCTTCGCCGGCGTCGTTGCGCGGCGGTGGTAGGATGGGGCGATTCCGTTGTGTCCGAGCGGATTTTTCTCGGACGATCGAACAGAAAGGACGCATCCCATGCCTTTTGCCTATCTGGACCAAGACCCCCAAGTGGCCGCAGCCGTCTCTGCCGAACTTTCCCGTCAGCGCGATTCCATCGAGCTGATCGCGTCAGAGAACTTCACGAGCCCGGCTGTCATGGAGGCCATGGGCAGCGTTCTCACCAATAAGTACGCCGAAGGCTATCCGGGCAAGCGCTATTACGGCGGTTGCGAGAAGGTCGACATCGTCGAAGAGCTTGCGCGCGAACGCGCCAAAGAGCTGTTCGGCGCGAAATTCGCCAACGTGCAGCCCCATAGCGGCGCGAACGCCAATCTGGCGGCCTATTTCGCCCTCATCGAGCCGGGCGATACGGTGCTCGGTATGAGCCTCGACAACGGCGGCCATCTCACGCACGGTTCGCCCGTGAACTTCAGCGGCCGCTTGTACGACTTCCACGGCTACGGCCTGACCGAAGACGAGACGATCGATTACGACGCCATCGAGCGCATGGCCGAAGAGCTGCATCCCAAGCTGATCGTCGGCGGCGCCTCCGCCTATCCGCGCACGATCGATTTCGAGCGCATGGCCGATATCGCGCATCGTCATGGCGCGTATTTCATGGTGGACATGGCCCATATCGCCGGCCTTGTGGCGACCGGAGCCCATCCGAGCCCCGTGCCCTTCGCCGACGTGACCACCACCACGACGCATAAGACCCTGCGCGGTCCGCGCGGCGGCCTCATCCTGTGCAACGACGAGGCCATCGCCAAAAAGATCGACAAGGCGGTGTTCCCGGGAAGCCAGGGCGGTCCGCTCATGCACGTGATCGCCGGCAAGGCCGTGGCGTTCGGCGAGGCGCTGCAGCCCGAGTTCAAGAGCTATATCGACAACGTGGTCGCCAATTGCGCCGCCATGGCGGACGGCCTTATCGCGGGCGGTCTTCGCCTGGTGTCGGGCGGCACCGACAACCATCTGTGCCTGGTCGACCTGACGCCTGCCGATGTGACCGGCAAAGATGCCGAGAATCTTCTCGAAAGCGTGGGCATCACGGTGAATAAGAATTCCATCCCCAACGAGCCGCGTTCTCCCTTCGTGACTAGCGGCATTCGCGTGGGGTCGGCCGCCGCCACCACTCGCGGCCTGGATGCCGCCGACTTCCGTCGCGTGGGCGAGTTGATCGCCGCCACGGTGTTCGCCGCAGGCGATGAAGAGAAGCTCGCGTCGATCGCCGCCGACGTGCGTGCCATTCTCGACGCGCATCCGCTCTATCCCGAATACGATTTCTAAACCTGCACGAAGGAGGGGTTTTCGTGGCTTTCGAGAACAACGATCGCGTCATCGTGGTGGACCATCCCATGGTTCAGCACAAGCTTGCCATTCTGCGCGATGAAACCACGTCGTCCAAGCAATTCCGCGAGCTGGTGCGCGAGCTTGCGATGTTCGAGGCATACGAGGCGACGCGCGACCTTCCGCTTGAGGAAGTGTTCGTGGAAACGCCGGTCGCCGAGGCGAAATGCAACATCATCAAAGGCCGCAAGATGGCCATCGTCCCCATCCTGCGCGCCGGGTTGGGCATGGTCGAAGGCGTGCTCGACCTCATTCCCGCCGCCCGTGTGGGACATCTTGGCATGTATCGCGACGAAGAGACCCATATTCCGCACGAGTATTACGCCAAGATGCCCGAGGATATCGCCGATCGCGACGTGCTGGTGGTCGACCCTATGCTCGCAACGGGCGGCAGCTCGGTCGCGGCGATCGAGTATCTGCGCAAGCAGGGCGTGAAAAACCTCAAGCTCATGGTGCTGGTCGCCGCTCCCGAGGGCGTTCAGGCCGTGCTCGACGCCGATCCCGATGTGGTGCTTTACACCTGCGCCGTTGACGAATGCCTCAACGAGGCGGCCTACATCGTTCCCGGCTTGGGCGATGCGGGCGACCGCATCTTCGGCACGAAATAGTTCCGTCGGCCTGCCGGCCGACGGAACGGGCTCGCCCGGCTGCGGACGGGCGGGGCGGATTCGCATCTCTTTTTTCGACCGCCAAGGGGGCGGGGTCTCGCGCGCAGTTCCGCACGAGCCGAACAGCGCTTGATGCGCTGTTCGTGCGAGCCCAGGACTGTCTGAGCATGAGACCCCGCCCCCGCCCACCTCACGTGTTTTCCGGTAGGGCACCCCATGCAATCCGGTATTCTCGCGCATCGCCGAATTCGCTTCGGCGATGCGCTTCTTTTACGGGGCGCTTCATCTATAATGCCAACACGCTCAATCCGTAAGGAGGCAATCGTGTCGACGCGTCATATCGAGCGTCCTTCGTGGGACGAGTATTTCATCCATCTTGCATTCGAGGTCGCGAAGCGTTCGACCTGTCTTCGTCGCGCGGTGGGGGCTATCATCGTGAAGGATCGTCGAATTCTCGCCACGGGTTACAACGGCGTTC
>JAUNDR010000079.1 GCA_030525985.1 Slackia sp.
TTCAGGCCGAGTTCGTTGGCGATCTTCGTCAGCTCGACGTTCATGTCGTGCTGCGTCATGCCGCCGTTCGTGGTGATGCCCTGGTCTTGCAGCTCGATATAGAAATCGCCCGGAGCGAACAGGTCGGCGAATTTGCGCGCCCATGCGCGGGCGCCGTCGAAATCGCGCGCGTCGATGCAGCGCGGAATAATGCCCGCGATGCACGCCGACGATGCGATGAGGCCCTCGGAATAACGCTGGAGCATTTCGAACGTGGTGCGCGGCTTATAGTAGAAATTGTCCACGTGAGACTCGGATACCAGATGGACCAGGTTGTGGTAGCCCACATTGTTCTTGGCAAGCAGCAGCATGTGATACAAGCGGGACTTGTTCTTCGTGCCCACCTCGGGATCTTCGGTGAAATAGATTTCGCAGCCGTAAATAGGTTTGACGCGCTTGCCGGTTTCTTTTTCAACCGCATCGCACGCGTCGCACAGTTCGGGCACGCCGCACATGACGCCATGGTCGCTGATCGCGACGGCAGGCATATCCAGATCGGCGGCGCGGCGAACCATGTCTTTGATTCTGGTTGCGCCGTCGAGCATGGAATACTCGGTGTGATTGTGCAGGTGGACGAATGCCATAGCGTGCTCTCTCCTTGATGCTCATGCTGACAGAATGCGGCTTTGCGCGGTATGTGCGAGCGTCATGAAAACGACGATGGAAAGCCTCGGACAGTCCGACCATGATAGCAGCCGACCGGGTGCGCGAACACGAACAGACTATGGAGTTTTCGGCACAATTCCCGTTGTTTCCACTTTGCTTCTTTCCTCAAATAATAGTACACTTGTTCGAAAATATTTCAAGGGAGGAGATGTCATGAAGGATTACGAAATGCGTCGGGCGACGCGCCGCATGAAGCTCGAAGAGGCGAAAAACGTTCTCGAACGCGGAACGTATTGCACCGTTTCCTGCATCGACGAAAACGGACGCCCTTACGGGGTTCCGCTCTCCTACGCATACGTTCACGGCGAAGGAGAAGCGAACGGAACCCTGTATTTCCACACCACGAACCAAGGCGGCCGCAAAATAGATGCCTTCGTCGCCGACGGACGCGCATGCGCCACCGTTGTGGAGGATGTCGCCGCCCGATTCGAAAGCGGGTCGTTCACCACGGGATTCTCTTCGGTCATGGCATCCGGGCATATCCGACGCGTCACCGATAGCGTAACCATACGCAAGGCGCTCGTAGACCTCTGTATGAAATACCTGCCGGAGCATAAGCGCGACATCGGAGCCGCCATGGATGCCGATTTGCACGAAACCGCCGTTTGGGCGCTCGATATCGAAGAGCTCAGCGGCAAGCGCAACTGACGCCTCAGAGGCTTACGTGGCAGTCTCTCGATGCTTCCTATGCACTTGAATCCCTCAAAGAACGAAGTATCGCGCGCCTGCCGTCCGAAAGCGCCGAAAGGAAACCTCTGCCCCCGTCGCGTCCCTTCGCCATGCAGACACATATGGCTGACCCGTAAAACTTTCATATGAGGCATCACAACCGCAGGGCGTCGGCGCGGGCGCTGCAAGACGCCGGCATGGGTGCCGCAGGACGTCGGCGTAGATACCGTAAAGCGCCGGAGCGGGTGCCACGCGATTCGCGCCCGCAGGGGTGGATGCTGCGCGATTCGCCGTCCTTCGCGTCCGCCAGCGTGGATGCCGCATGATTCGTAAATCCTTCGCAATCGCCGGCGTAAATACCGCGCGATTCGTGAATCCTTCGCGCCTGCGCTCGGCCGCATCACTCGCGCCCATGGGGCAGTCGGCTTCTTTTACGGCCGCAGGATTTACGAATGCATACGGAAATCGCGCATGAGATCTTGGCGATTGGCCTGGTTCGTCTTATGCAAGATGTTGTGCACGTGCACCTTCACCGTGGAAAGGGCCAGGTTCATATCGCTTGCGATGTTTTGGTTGTCTTTCCCAAGAAGCACTTCCCTCAGCACTTCAGTCTCGCGGGCGGAAAGAGCATAGCGTTCCCTGTACGATGCCAGGCCGTTGTCGATGAACGCCGTGGTCTTTTCCCCGTCATCGGCAGGGGGCGTTTTGAAGTGCAGCGAGAACAGGCGCCAGCAGCCGGCGCAGATAAATCCCGCGCACCACAGCATAAGGGCATTCTCGGCGAAATTGCGCTCGGGGAAAAACGGAACCGAGCCGCTCGAAACAAGCTGGGGATCCACGATGAACATCAGCACCGCGTTTTCGGCGATAACCGCCATGACGAAGATCCACGTACCCGCATAGAACCATCGGTAGCGCCACAAGCGCTCGCGCACCGTGCCATCGGGAGAACCCACGTAGCGTGTCGCCACGTACAGAAGCATCCATATCATGACGAGCGAACGCATGCCGTAGAACAAGAACAATCCGAGAGAATCGTTCTCGATGAAGAAATACAGGGCAAGGCTGCCGGCCACGAATACGATTCCCGGAGCGGCTTTGAACACCTTGTTGCCCACCTCGAAGAAGTCGCAGATGCATAGCCAAAGCGCCATGAGGATGCCCGCCCCCGTTATCACGGAAGGCAATTGCGACCCGACGAAATACACCGAACCGCCCGCGCCATGCACGATGGGCCCGTCCGCGACAACCGCGCCGCGAAGCAGGAAGTCATCCTGGAACACGAGAGCAACATCGAAGAAATACGAAAGAAAGCCGAAACAGGCGAACGCAAGCATGCGACGATGCGACACCAGATAGCCCGACAGGCAGAACGCCGCCGCCGTGATGCTGACCAACAGGATGAGCAGCGTGTAATAAAACAATAGCAACATAGAATACCGGCCTTGAATCCGTAACTCGCCCCAAAACGACCGGCACTGTTCGCCTACAACGAAAACCGCACCTCAATCGCGTATAAACCCCATTCTACACCCAAATTAAACCCGCCCCCATCCTCGCTTAAATATCGTCTGACCTATGCAGGCACGATACATTGCAAGAGAAAGCAACGAACCACCGCAAAAAACGAACGAAAGATTCACGCACAGCCACGAACCGCGCCGACACCCCGCAATCAAGGCGCGGTTCCCCCTTTCGGTAGCGTCGCACGAGCGATCGGCGCACTTATCGGAAAGGTTTCGCCAAGACTGTCTGAAGGCCGTATGGGAAGAGCGGCCTTTCGATAGAAGGAGAGAGAAGCTGCGGTGCGGAAACGCCGCAGCGCAACACACAAGGAGGCATCATGTCAGCAGATGCGACGACCGCCACGTCGGTCAAGGCGATGGACGCACCGCCGAAAAAGAAGAGGAAATTCAGCGTTCCTACCGCGTTCACGATTCTGTTCGTCATCACGATCCTGGCCGTCATCGCCACGTGGTTCATTCCCGCGGGCGCATATTCCAAACTGGCCTATCTGCCCGATTCCTCGGAATTCCAGATCACCGAGCCGAGCGGAGAAGTGCGCACCATACCTGCAACCGAAGAGGCCTTCCGCGCCGACCCCGAGCTGCAGGACATGAAGGTCGACGTCAATAAATTCATCGACGGATCGATCACCAAGCCCATCTCCGTCCCCGGCACCTATGAAGAGCTCGAACAGCAGCCCAAGGGTCTGTTCGACGTAACAGCCGCCATGGTCAACGGCACCATCAACGGCGTCGACATCATGGTATTCATCCTGGTCTTGGGCGGTTTGATCGGCGTCGTCAACGCATCGGGCGCCTTCGAATCAGGCCTGGTGGCCTTGACGAAGAAGACCAAGGGCCGCGAGTTCCTCTTGGTATTCCTCGTCAGCATCCTCATGGTGCTCGGCGGCACCACCTGCGGTCTTGAAGAGGAGGCCGTGGCGTTCTATCCGATCCTCGTGCCTATCTTCCTCGCCCTTGGATACGACTCCATCGTCTGCGTCGGCGCCATCTTCCTTGCCGGCTCCATGGGCACCAGCTTCTCCACGATCAACCCGTTCTCCGTCGTTATCGCTTCGAATGCCGCCGGCGTCGCTTGGACCGAAGGCATCGAATGGCGCGTGATCGGCTGCGTCGTGGGCGCCATCGTGGTCGTGAGCTACCTGTACTGGTACTGCAAGAAGATCAAGAAGAACCCCGAAGCGTCCTACACCTACGAAGATCGCGAGCATTTCGCCAAGCTCTTCAGCGTGCATGACGCCAACTCCACCAGCATTCCCGCCTTCGACTGGCGCCGCAAGCTCATCCTGGTGCTGTTCGTGGCAGCCTTCATCATCATGATCTACGGCGTTGTGAACCTGCACTGGTGGTTCCCGCAGATGGCCGCATCCTTCCTGTTCATCGCGATTATCTGCATCTTCCTCACCGGCCTTGACGAGAAGACCGTCGTGGACGCCTTCATCAACGGTGCTTCGAGCCTCGTGGGCGTCTCCTTGATCATCGGCCTGGCGCGCGGCGTCAACCTGATCATGGAAGAGGGCCTGATTTCCGACACCCTGCTCTACTGGGCCTCCAACGCGGTCCAGGGCATGGAAGGCGCCGTGTTCATCGTCATGATGATGATCATCTTCTTCCTGCTCGGCTTCATCGTTCCGTCTTCCTCGGGCCTGGCCGTGCTCGCAATGCCGATTCTCGCCCCCCTGGCCGATACCGTCGGCATCGACCGCTCCATCATCGTTTCCGCTTACAACTGGGGTCAGTACGCGATGCTCTACCTGGCACCCACGGGTCTGGTCATGGCAACATTGACTATGTTGGACATGAAGTACACCCACTGGTTGAAATTCGTATTGCCGATGGTCGGATTCCTGCTCGTCTTCGGCGGTTCGCTCCTGGTCATCCAGGTCATGGTAGGCGCATAACCGAACCATCCGTCGCCTTGTAACGGCGGTCGCCATACCCTTTGCGAAACGGGTCGTCTCCTCCTTAGGCGGCCCGTTTCGCTGTTTTCGATTGCCTGCGATAACGCGAATCGACGACAAGTTGTGACAGGGTCGAACGAAAAAAGGGGCGCCCGTCGCGCGATAGGCAACCGCGCCCAGACCAGCGTGCTGGCCAGTCCGCCGC
>JAUNDR010000080.1 GCA_030525985.1 Slackia sp.
ACGATGTCCTCGCCCCCGACGAGCGCAGCCGTTCTTTCGACGAATATCTCGATCGTTTCCATGCCGCAGAAAAGACGGGGCGCGCGCTGCCTCACGCCCTCGAAACGATGCTTCGGCCCTATCAAAGCGAAGGCGTTCGATGGATGAACGCGCTTGCCGACATGTCGCTCGGAGGCATCCTCGCCGACGAGATGGGCCTGGGCAAATCGGTGCAGCTCATCGCCTTTCTCGCAACGCGGCTGGAGGAATCGCGCGCGACGGCGCCGAGCCTCATCGTGTGCCCCGCGTCGCTTGTCTACAACTGGACGGCCGAAATCGAACGATTCGCCCCCGACATGAAGGCCTGCGCCGTCGCGGGAACGAAGCAGGAGCGCAATCGGGCACGCAGCCGCACCGATGTCGACGTCTTCGTCACGTCATATGACCTGCTGCGCATCGACATCAAGGAATACACGCAGCGCGCCTTCTTCTGCTGCGCGCTCGATGAGGCGCAGTACGTCAAAAACCACGGCACGCTGACGGCACGCGCGGTCAAACGCGTGAAGGCGCGCCATCGCTTCGCCCTCACCGGAACGCCCGTCGAAAATCGGCTCAGCGAAATCTGGAGCATCTTCGATTTCTTGATGCCGGGGCTTTTCGGGTCGTATATGCGTTTCAAGGAGCGATTCGAACTCGATATCGTCGGAGGAAACGAAGAAGCGGCGCAGCGGCTGAAATCCCTTATCGGCCCCTTCATGCTCAGACGCTTGAAGGCGGATGTCCTACGCGAGCTTCCCGACAAGCTCGAATCGCGCGTCCTCGTGCCGATGACACGCAAGCAAGAAAAACTCTACTATGCCTTCGAGCAGCATCTGCGCGAATCGCTCGCCGAACAACGACGCTCCCGCAAAAACACCGATGCGCGTCGCGGGGCGAATGTCGAGGTGCTTGCCGAGCTGATGCGCCTGCGGCGGCTGTGCTGCGATCCGCGGCTCGTCTTCGACGATTACGCGGAATGCGGCGCGAAGGTGGAGGCGATCGCCGACCTGGTGGCATCGGCGCACAACGATTGCCAGAAAACCCTCGTGTTCTCGCAGTTCACGGACTTTCTCTCGCTGATTGCCGAAAAGCTCGCATCGCTCGGCATCGCCTTTTACACCATCACCGGATCGACCGGGCAAAAACAGCGTATGCAGCTTGTCGACGCCTTCAACGCCGACGACACCCCGGTTTTCCTCGTCTCGCTGAAGGCGGGCGGCACGGGATTGAACCTGACGGGGGCATCCGTGGTGATACATGCCGATCCGTGGTGGAACGCCGCCGCGCAGAATCAAGCAACCGACCGCGCGCACCGCATCGGACAGACGCGCCCGGTCAGCGTTCATCGCATCATCGCCAAAAACACCATCGAAGAGCGCATCGTCGCGCTGCAACAGGCGAAAACGGAGCTTGCCGACAAAGTGATCGGCGCAAGCGACGACGCGCAGGCGCCCTTGAGCGAGAAAGACCTCCTCGAGCTCTTGGAGCGATAACGTCGTCGAAGAGCGCTTTCGGCGTCTTTCGACGACGGAGGCGCTTCTTTTCGCCTTAAGGCGTTCTAGCATCGCTCGGCAGAAAATTCGCGCAAGCAGGCCCCTATCATGCGACTCGTGATATTGGAAACCCGTTCGTCGGAAATCGCCATGCCGCCTTCGAGCCACGCGCTATAGGCCCCGAGCACTGCGCCCATCAGAGACGACACGCATACTTCGAATAGATCGTCTTCCACTTCGAGGCGCACCGATCCGCGCCGCCTCATTTCGCGCACCATCGGCCGTGCGAGCTTGTCGGCCAGCACCCCTGCAGGCATCGCGGCGAAGATATGGTCGCGCATGGGAACATAGCCGCGCACCGCTTTGCTCACCTCGGTGAAAAAGACATGAAGGTCGAATTCGACCTTGGCGCCGTCGGAGGCATCCATGCGGCAATGCATGTCGCTTTCCACCGCATCGAGAATCCCTTCGACGATCGCATCGAGGCGGTCGTCGAGCATCGCGTCGATCGACGGATAGTGCAGATAGAACGTCTTGCGGTCGATATCGGCCTCGCGGGCGAGTTCGGAAATCGTAATCTTGTCGTAATCCTTCGCGCGGATAAGCCGGTCGAAGGCATCGAAAAGAGCCTTGCGGGTCTTCAGGATACGCCGGTCTGTTTTCTTCGTTTTCACTGTGCGTTCGTTATGCATGGAAAGTTTCGCCTTCCTGTTGCTTTTTCAAGATGCCCCTGCATTTCCTCGCCGGATGCAGAAAGCGTTATGAGAATATAATACCCATCTGTAGAAAAAACAATATCGAAACGAGGCGCTGGACCGCACGGCTCCGGTATGCAAGAGCCCCCGCGCATCGTCTCGCTTCGATGCGCGGGGGCGATCGAGATTAAACGGCCCGCGCCCAAACGCGAAAACGCCGCAAAGCGACGCGTCATCGCGCGTGCCGGCCAGACGATGCCTTCTTGATGCAGGCGACGGCCGCTTTCAAGGCCACGTTGCTCGCAAAAATGACGAGCGACACGAGCGCGGCGCATTCGGTCAGACGCTGCGCGTCGAGGTCGGATATCAACAGTGCCAACGGCATATCCATGGTGGTCGAAAGAAACGCGACCGCGGAAATGGTGACCATGCAGTTCACGAAGAAATACGCGAACATCTCGAGAACGGTATCCTTCGTTTGAGGAATGACGACGTCTTTGACGATGCGCAGGCGCGAAACGCCGAGCGTCGAGCCCACCGCCTCGAGATTGCCGTTCACTTTTCCGAGCGAGTTGTACGCCATCAGATACGGCGATGCGAAGAAATGCCCGAGATTCGCCAGAATGAGGATGGCGAACGTCCCGTAAATGAACGTGCCTTTGAAAAACACCATGTAGGATAGGCCGAGCACGATACCGGGAACCGCCAAGGTGGTGATGCAGGCGAGATGCAGCGCTTTGGCGAATCGCCCGCCGGCGCGCGCAGTGATATAGCCCGCGCAATATGCCAGGCACGTGCCTATCAACGCCACCGCGCATGCGATGAAAAGCGAATTCGCCCAGTACTCCCCCATGTTCATATTGAATGCGCGGCCTATATTGGCAACCGTGAAAGAAAGATCGACGGGATACTTCTTCACAAACGCCACGAACGAAAACGCCGCGACAGGCATGATGACGAAAAGCCCCATGCCCGCGATGCACAGCGAAGCGATGCCGTCGCGCACGCGATTGCGCTTGATGGAAAACGGCTTCGAAACGAACGCGATCCTTCCACGCTCGGCATTGAGCATATCGGCGACGAATGCGACGATCGCGGGAATGAGCAGCACGAATCCGATGGCGATGCCCGTATCGAAGTTCAAAAGGCCCACGACTTCTTGATACATCAGTACCGGAAGCGTGACGCATTTGCCGCCCACCATAAGCGGCACGCCGTAATCGGTGACGACAAGCGCGAACGTGGCGAAGGCCGCGGCGATAAGGGGACGTCGCAGATACGGAAGCGTGATGCCGACGAACTGCCGAAACGACGGAACGCCCAAGACGCTCGCCGCCTCGTAGGGCGTCGCGTCCTCGTATTTCAACACATCGTAGAGCAACAGAAACGCCGAAGGAAACGAATAGAGAACCGACCCCGCAACGATGCCCCAAAATCCGTACAGGCCGCTTTCCAGCCCGAATGCGCGCGTGATCATGCCGTTCGACCCGAACAGAAAGACCAGGCTCATGCCGTGCGCGAGCGAGGGAATGAGCATCGGAGCGGTCATGACCACGGCGATGACGCCTTTTCCTTTGATATTCGTACGGCAAAGCGCCCATGCGACGAAAAGCGCCGCCGACAGCGACAGCGCCGTCGCCGTCAGCGAAACCGAAACCGAATTCATGCATGCGGTGAAAAACTGCTCCGAGGAAAACACCTCGCGCACGGCAGGATCGACCATGCGCGCGAACATGTTCGCAAGAGGAAGCACCGCTGCGAAAAGGAAAAACAGCGCCAACACGATGCGCACGAGATTCATCTTCCCGAGAAGTCGCATACGATGCTCCTAACGATCCATGAAACGCTTCAAGGAATCCATCTTGATACGCAGGTTGGAAACGACGAAATCGGCAACGTAGTCGTCGGCGGGATCGGCGATGATGGCTTCGGGCGCGGCGAGCTGATGGATTCTGCCGCCCCCCATCACCATGATGCGGTCGGACAAGGCGAACGCTTCTTCCTGATCGTGCGTGATGTAGATCATCGTGGTATTGCGTTCGGCCTGTATGCGCTTCAGTTCGCTTCGAAGGGAAAGGCGCGTTTCCACGTCGAGGGCGCTCATCGGCTCGTCGAAAAGAATGATGTCGGGATCGAGCGCAAGCGTACGGGCGATGCTCACGCGCTGCTGCTGGCCACCCGAAAGCTCTTGTACATGCTTGTGCGCGTGTTCCGCCATGCCGAGCTGACCGAGCACTTCAAGAGCGCGTTCGCGACGGCGATCGCGCAGCTCGGGCTTGAATTTCATCGCGTATTCCACATTGCCGAGCACCGTCATGTTTTCGAACAAGGCGTAGTTTTGGAACACGATGCCCATGCCGCGCGCATCGGGCGCCGCATGGGTGATATCTTCGCCGTCGCGCAGCACCGTGCCGGCATCGACCGGCAAAAGGCCGATCAGCATGCGCAACGTCGTGGTCTTGCCGCAGCCCGACGGTCCCAAAATGGAAAGGAACTCCCCCTCATACGCATCGAAGGTTATCCCATGGAGCACTTCCGTGCCGCCGAAGCATTTCGTCAACCCGCGCACCGAAAGCTTCGGCGCGCCCGCCGCCTTCAT
>JAUNDR010000081.1 GCA_030525985.1 Slackia sp.
GGTATGCAAGTTCGCACGTCAAATCGACGTTGGCGATGCCGCGCACGCCATCGGTTCCGAAAAGTCGAGCCATAAACGCCCCTTTCAGTGAATGAACCTTCACATTTTACCACCGACAGCGACAGCGCCTCGACGCTTACGGCGACGAGCATGGAAATCGGTGGAAAGCGAGCCTGGAGTACGGCGACGCGCGGTCCGACGCGTCCCTCTTCAAACAGAAGCTTTTCTTCACCTACGGATTCACGAGAGAATGCATCGACGCGAAAAGCTCCGTCATGAAGAAACGTCTTTCTTGTCGAAACGCGCCAGCAAAAACACCGTGGCCATGATGAGGGCGAAGCCCGCGAAATCCATCGGCGCGAAAGGCGTATGCAGCCATAGCGCCGCGCATGCCGTGGCCGACACCGTTTCCACGCTGGCAAGCAGGCTCGCCTTCGCCGCACCGATATCGTTGATAGCCGTCAAATACGCCGCGAATCCGAGCAGCGTGCCGATACCCGTCAAGCCGCCGTACATGGCGAGCATGCCGCCCGCATCGAGCTCAGGCGTCATGTTCCACGCGCCCGTTGCCACGTACAGCACGGCGCCGCCCAGCAAAAGACCGCTTCCCACCACGGGAATGCTGCCGTAGCTTTTCATGAGCGACCCGGGCAGCAACGAATACAAGGCAACCGCCGCTGCGGCGGACAGCCCCCAGAACACCCCTTCGGGCGAAAGCGCCATCGTGCCAAGATCGCCGTGGGTAGCGAGCAGAAACGTTCCCGCAACCACGCATACCACCGCGATGAGCTCGCGAGCGCTCGGAAAACGACGGCCCGCAAAGCACGTCGCCACCACGATGAGCACCGGGCCGACGTATTGCAGCACCGTAGCGGTGCCCGCATTCGAATATTGGATGGCAAGCAGATAGGTGGCGCGGCACAGCGTCAACCCCGCCAGCGCGAACAACGCAAGATGCGCCGCCGATTTCGGCGACGACCACAGCGCCCGCAAGCCTCCATTGCGCGTGACCAGCATATATGCCACCAATACGGCGCCCGCGCATATCATAGCGACCGCCGACGCCCACAGCGGGTCGACGCCGCGTGCAAACAGAAACTGCGAGCATGCGCCCGAAAAACCCCAGCCCGTGCCGCCGATGAGCGCCAAAGCGACGCCGCGCGCATTCTTGTCGCGCGCCATTATTGTTCCACGCTCTTCGGGTCGATGACCAGGGAGCACAGATAATCGAACCGCTTTTGGGACGGGGTGCCGCTTACCGGCTCCTTTTCGGGAAATTGCTTGTCGAACTCGGCGCAGGCCTCTTCGTCGACTGCGTAAATCGCGTCTTCGATATAACGGCCCGCCGCACCGTCAAGCGCCCCTTCGCGCAGTTCGCGCACCTGCAGAACGGGCATATACGCATCCGCCTCGGTCCTGATACCGAAATTTTGAGCGGCCACGAATCCCTTCCGGGAATAAACATCGGGATCGCCCATCAAAATCATGGCGGAAAATCCTTCGTCGAGCGCCTTTTCCGCCGCACGCTCGATCAGAGCTCCGCCGATTCCTTCGCGCTGATACGCCGGCAGCACCGCAATAGGGCCGAGGCCGAGGATTTCATGGCGCGCGCCGTCGTCGCCCTCGATGAAACCCTTCAAGAACATGACCGCGCCCACGACGTTGTCGCCATCGCATGCCACCAGCGCGAGCTCGGGCACGAACGCCGCGCAATCGCGCATGATATGAACGAGATAGTGCTCGCTGCACTTGGGAGAATAATAATTCCAAAACGCCTCGCGCATCACTTCTTCGACCGCACGGCGATCTTCGACGCGCTCTTCGCGTATGACTATGGATTCCCTCATCGCATTCGCCCTCTCTAACTTACTCCCGCCGACCCCATGCTCGGCAAGAGACTCTTGAAACGAAATATCGCCCGAATATTCGATATCAGGCTATGGTAACGTAGCGCAGCGTATAAGGAAAAACCACGACGAACCTTCGACAAGGCGCGCCCTTGCGACGCGCCGTAAAGACAGGAGCACCCATGGAACTCAAGCAAATCGCCAGCTTCCAGGTAGACCACACCAAGCTCGTCCCCGGCATGTACACCTCGCGCGTGGACGGCGATATCACCACCTACGACATCCGCATGGTGAAGCCGAACTGCGGCACCTATCTTCCCTATGCCGCCATTCACACGTTCGAGCACCTGTTCGCAACGTATGCGCGCAGCACCGAGCTTTCCGACCAGGTCATCTACGTAGGACCTATGGGATGCCGCACGGGCTTCTACTTCCTCGTGCGCGACATGGAACCCGCCGTCGCCATCAAGCTGGTCAATGACATGCTGGCGTTCGTCGCCGATTTCGAAGGCGCCATTCCCGGCGCTACGGAAATCGAATGCGGCAACTATCGCGAACAGGATCTGGAAGGTGCCAAAGAAATCGCCCGCACGATGATCCCCGTACTAGCCGATTGGGCTCCTGAGAAACTTGCTTATTAGACTATCCTAACTTACCAATTCATTCTTGATTGCTCATACGCTTTTGATTACTAATTTGCTGCTGATTGCTAATTAATATTTGGTGGTTAATTTATTCCTACAAACCAAATTATTGTAATTGTTAATTAATATCCCTAGTTTCCTTAAGAAACTAGGGATATTTTCCATCTCAGATAGTAATTAGTAAAATATTATTAATTACTTTTATAAACTGACTTTCTTATAGATATAAAGAATCGTCTGCGGAAATCGGACGGAATGGGGCGGTCTCCCTGCGCAACTGCACGCAGTTTCCCACCAATCCGAGCATCCGGAGAACAAGCCGCCCGCTATCCGCCGCGCTGCGCCACACCATGCTGTGCTGTGCCGTGCCGTGCCGAAAAGCCTGATCGTTCGCTAACGTTTGAATCTGATAGAGAAATTCACCGGCAACAAGTATTCGCCGTCGCATTTCTCGATAATGCTCCAGCCGTATTTCTTCGCACTCACGTATTCGAATGCCGTGGCGCGGAAAAGATATTCCCTGAACTCCTCGCGATCGTTCGCGTGGTAGCACAACACGTCGCCATCAGGCTTCACCACGATATAGCCGCCGTTCACCTGCTCGACACCGTTCCACGGCTTGGTCATCGACATGCCCGAAAACGCCGCATACAGGAAATCCTTCATGGCCTTCTCGTATACCGCCGAAGCGATAGCAGGCGGATAACGCATGGGATTTCGTTCGGCAACCAGGTCGACGATTTCCGCCACGTCGGATGCCGCCGCGCCGCCGATGAAGCGCTCGTACACGCAGGCGGCAATGATCTCCAGCATGCCTTCGCGCACGAACAGCAGATTGCGCTCGAACGACCCCGCATTGCGGGCACGGGCGAAGCTGACGCGCAAACCGTGCTCAGAGAGAAACGGCTGGCAACACGCGAACCATCCCCTGTTTCCGCGCATATCGCGCAATGCATTGAATTCCCTCATCAGCGCATCGTCGCAATGCGCCACCCAATAGAGAAGCGGGGCGGAGGGGCCGGCATTGAAGAGCGTCGCTGCGCTTCCGAACTGCGACTTGATCGAAAAGCCCATTCTGTTCGTCATGCCGTTGCGCCCGTCGCGCGTCTCGATGACGATATCGGCCTTGCCGCCGAATGCATCACGACGACCCGCCACGCTTTGCGCCTTCGGATTCTCCACGCCGATCTTCTCGGCGAAATCGCACACCTCGACAGGCGCATGCATGGTTTTCGCGCCTTTTTCATGCGACACGAGATAATCGAAAAGCACATGGGCGGCGTGGCAGCACTCACCCATAGGAACGAAAAGGCTGCGCGACTCCTCGGAACGAAAGACGTCTCCGCGCGAATCGTCGGAATGCGCGATACCGAACGGAACGACCTCCAGCTCCTCAGGTCCGGAAACGAAGCACCCGTCGACGAACGACGTCTCGCTCGAGAAAAGCGAGTCCATACGCAATGCATCGTCGGTCGAACCCGAAAACGCATCGGCCGCGGCCGTCGACATCCCTTCGACGACAGCATCCGTCGCCGAATCCCCGCGTCTAACCTCGACCGTTTCCGCACCAGGATGCACGATGTATTCCATCATGCCTTTTCCATCGGGTGCGCGACGAACAACCTTCGCCACCTCGAGAAACGAATCCGCCTTGCGATCCAAATCGCTATCGGCGGCATAGAGCACGCCTGTACCGAGGAGATGCAGGAAAACATAGAGCTCCGCCCATTCGCCCTTGTTGTATTCGCGGTCATGAATGCGTTTCGCCATACCGACCTCCTTCGGACGTTTCGCACATCGCGCTAGGCGCAGGGGCGCGCTATCGCACAAACAGCCTGCGACGCGCGCACGTCAACCGACAGCGCGATCGCGCGCACCGAATGCCGCCGCTATCGTAGGCGAGATTCCGATACGCCGCCTTCCCTATCCCTGAGCGTCGAGCACCGCACGGATTTCTCGGGCGATGGCGGCAATCACCGGCACCGTGACGCTGTTGCCGAGCTGCTTATAGAGATGCGTGTCGGAAAGCGGCAGCTTGTACGAATCGGGAAAGCCCTGCAAGCGCGCCCATTCGCGCGGCGTGAGCTTGCGAATGTCGGCATCGTTGATTTTGCCCTTGATGGCGGTGGTCGGCACCATGCTGTGTTCGCGGTGGTCGGCGATCAGATTGCGCTCGCGCCCCATGCCGCCGCACACGATGGCGCCCGACGTGCTGTCGAGCGAGCGAACCTGATACCCGAAACCGTTGCCGCGCTG
>JAUNDR010000001.1:0-6866 GCA_030525985.1 Slackia sp.
CGATGACGCGCTTCAGCGGATCCCAGTCATTCCAGGAGTTAACGATTTTAGCCATTGCTCTTCATCCTTTCTGGGAGATGCCCCATCTCCCACTATCCGTTGCATATTCTTACCAATATGTAACGGGGATTAAAGTGGCGACAGTCGGGTCGGAATCGTCGGCGCCAACGCCTCCGACCACTGCCGTGTTCACGAGACGAATCTTATCACCAAAATTGATAGCTTGTAATAGATTAATAAGCACATTTTTATTCAATAAATTGAATCCAATCAGTTTGAACTGGGGTTTTTGATAAAATTTATTTTTGTTCAGGCTATCAAAATTTTCGTTCGTTTAAACAATTCCCAGGAAATGACGCCGGCCTTGAGCGACCATTGTCAACGCCACGCCTCCGGGCGTGGACATCGCCGAAAACCGCTATTTCAACATTTGCATCTTTTTGCCATTTCATGCAATTTGGACACCTGGGGCATTACTTAACGAAAACGCTTTCGCGACATATGGAAAACCATGCCGTCCGCCGCCCCATTCACCCTTTCGGCGTATTACAATGGCCCATCGAGGGAATCCCGTTTACGGGTTCAAGCAAGAGAGAGGAATCTCATCATGACCAAATTCAACCACGTCATCATCCGCCGCCCCGGCAAGTCGCTTTGCAACGGCATCACGAGCGCTCCCGAGCTCGGCCAGCCCATCTACGAGCGCGCGATCGAGGAGCATTACGATTACGAGCACGCCCTCGAGCAGTGCGGCGTCGACGTGACGGTCCTGCCCGCCCTCGAAGAGTATCCCGACAGCTGCTTCGTCGAGGACCCCGCCGTCATCACCCGCTGCGGCGCCATCATCACCAACCCGGGCGCCGATTCCCGCAACGGCGAGAAAAACGAGATCGAGCCGGTCGTGCGCCGCTTCTTCGACGACGAGCATGTGAAGCACATCGTCTCCCCGGGCACGCTCGACGGCGGCGACGTCATGATGGTCGGCGACCACTTCTATGTCGGCCGCTCTGCCCGTACCAATGAAGAGGGCATCCGCCAGTTCATCGAGATTCTCGAAGGCTGGGGCCTCGAGGGATCCGAGGTTCCGCTGGAAGAGGTTCTGCACCTCAAGACCGGCGTGAACTACATCGAAGACAACAACATGCTGGTTTCCGGCGAATTCATCGAGAAGCCCGACTTCGCCAAATACAACAAGATCGTCGTTCCCGAGGACGAGGCCTACGGCGCGAACTGCATCTGGGTCAACGGCACCGTGATCGTGGCCGAGGGCTATCCCACCGTTCTTAAAGCCGTCCAGGACCTGGGCTACAAGACCCTCGTGGTGGACACCTCCGAGTACCGCAAGGTCGACGGCGGCCTCTCCTGCCTGTCCCTGCGCTTCTAAAACCGCTTCAGGCATAAACGCCGAACGGGGCTTCCTCCAAGGGAGCCCCGTTTTTTTGCGCGCAAGGCGCCTTGATGCCGAGCATGCGCGACGAATCCCTCCGCAATCGTGTGCAAAGCGTGTGCTTTTCCGCGCAGGAAAATTTCCCGCCGAAAATCCGCCGCCGGGCGCCATACTGGTCAATCTGTCATTATTCGCAGCTTTTCGATTGCCTTCAGCTGCGCCATGAGCCTTGACGGCCCTTGCGCGTCCCGACGACGCGCGCGAATTTCGTCCGAGGCTCCGTTCGAGACACGCCTCGGTACAAGTTTCGCCATAACGGCCGCGCAGGCATCCCACCTGCCGAAACTCAAGAATCTCCGAAGCACCCGCACCGCATGCGGCCTTGTTCGCGCGTGCGTGCGTCTCGATACGCTGCGCCGCCATGCTTGCGCTCGAAGCACGATCAAAGGAGACCGTCATCGCTACGTTCGCCGAACTCGGCCTTTCCGAAGACGCCCTTGCCGCCGTCGAGGCGCTGGGCTACACCGAACCCACCCCCGTTCAGGAGCGCGCCATTCCGTTCGCGCTCGAAGGACGCGACGTCATCGCCGCCGCGAAAACGGGCACCGGCAAAACCGCCGCATTCTCGCTGCCCTGCATGGACAAGCTGCCCCACCGCAAGGGCAGCCAGCGCGGACCTTTCATGCTGGTCATCTCCCCCACGCGCGAGCTGGCGAGCCAGATCGCCGATACCTGCATGCCCATCGGCAAGCACACGCACCATTTCGTGGGCGTGTTCCTGGGCGGCGTGGCCTATGACCGCCAGATCAAGAAGCTCGAGCGCGGGCTCGACGTGGCCATCGGCACGCCCGGCCGCCTGATCGACCTGATGGAGCGCGGCGCCTTGAACCTGGGCGAAGTGGAAGTGCTCGTTCTCGACGAGGCCGACCGCCTGCTCGATATGGGCTTTTGGCCCCAGGTCGAGCAGCTGGTGAAGGCCACGCCCGAAACGCGCCAGACGCTGCTTTTCTCGGCCACCATCGACCGCAGCCAGGACCAGACCATGTTCTCGGTGCTCAACAACCCCGAAATCATCGAAATCGCCCAGCGTGGCGAAACCGCCGACAAGGTGGACCAATACGTCATCAACACCACGCGCCGCCAGAAGCCCGAGCTTCTCAACGCCCTTATTAAAGAAAAGGGCGGCACGCGCGTCATCGTGTTCACCCGAACCAAAGGATGCGCGGACAACTGCACCCGCCGTCTGCAGCGCATCGGCATTCCCGCTGAAGCCATCCACGCCGACCGCAGCCAGGCGCAGCGCAGCCGCGCGCTCGACGCCTTCCGCAACGGCCGCGTGAACGTGATCGTGGCCACCGACGTGCTCGCCCGCGGCATCGACGTGCCCGAGGTCGACTACGTGGTGAACTACGACCTGCCCATCATGCCCGAAGACTACGTGCACCGCATCGGCCGCACCGGCCGCGCGGGCGCGGGCGGATTCGCCGTGTCGTTCGTGACGCCCGATACGAAAAACCTGCTGCGCAGCGTGCAGAAGTTCATCGGTACCGATATCGACGTGATGCAGTTCAAGATTCCGAAAGACGCTTTCGAGCCGCTGCCCGACTCCGACCCGCGCATGATCGCGAAAGCCGAGGCGGAAGCCGCCGAGAAAGCCGCGCGCAAAGAGCGCGAGCGCGACGGCAAGAAGGGCAAGGGCGGAAAAGGCAAAAAGCCCCGTCAGCGCGACATCGAGCGTCGTGAGGAGCATAAACGCAAGAAGGAAGCCGAAGCCCGCGGCGAGAAATACGTGGCGCCTGAGCGCGAGCATAAGAAGGGTCCGAAAAAGCCCACGCTCGCCGAGCGTCAGGCTGCGGCCGAAGAGGCCTTCAACGCGATGTTCGACATGCCGAATATCCCCGACGCCCCCAAGAAGCACAAGAAGCATGACGGCGACAAGGACCGCGACCGCTTCGCCAAGCGCGAAAGCGAGCGCCGATTCGACAACGACCGCAAGCGCGGCAAGAGGGGCGACCGCGATGATTTCCGCGGCGGCAAGAAGGGCAAAAAAGACGGCCGTCCGTATGAGCGCGACGGCAAGCGCTACGATCGCTCCGACGAACGCCGCAACGATCGCGATTTCGATCGCGACGGACGCGGAAAGAAGTACGCCGACAAGCAGTACGCGGACGGCCGCGGCGGCAAGCCGGGCAAGAAGTTCAACGGCAAGGGCGGCTACGACAAGAATCGCAGCGACCGCGACGGCTACCAGCGCAGCGGCAAAAACGGCTATGGCACGAAGAACGGTTCGTTCTCCAAGGGCAAGGGCGGCAAAGGCTCGTTCGACAAAGGCCGCAAAGGCGGCAACGGCGGCGGACGCGGTAAGAGCGAATTCCGTCCCGGCCGCGGCGGGCGCAGCGGATATGCCGGCAAAGGCGGCAAACGCTAATGCACCCGTTCATCGGAAGCGCAAAACAACTCTAAGAAAAAGGATCCTCCTTAACGGAGGATCCTTTTTAGCATGTCGCTCTATATCTCTATATATTAGTTGCCGGCAGCGCGTTTCTCCTGGTAAACCTTCACCAGACGCTCCTGCACGTCATGCTTTTATTCACGCATCAGAAATCCTACATTCCGCTACACCGATCGTTCGACTCCCATCAAACACCCGATAAGAAACGGCATCGACGATAATGCCCGGATTTGAAATCCCCATAATCCATATCGATTATGCATTACGAGAGCCATACCTCCAATCGATCCATTTCATAAAATATCATTGGAATCTTTCCGACCATCTTCAACCGCTTACACGGAAGCTTAGTCATTTATTTATGCATAAATCAAAAAAATACTTCCAGTTTGAAATCAATATTCACAGAATACATCGATTTCAAACTTACGAAAAAATATCAATATTTATGTATACACTTTAATAAAATTAAATAATTAACCATTAAAAGGAAAAGGAGAACCTTTGACGACGTCGTTGTCACCATGGAAGCTATTTTCTATATAATGCATATTTATTCGAGCTGTAGTTTAGAAAGGAGTTTTTATGCATACTTCAATGACATTGAAAAAGGTCTTTGGACTCGTTCTTGGCTGCTTGTTCGTCGCATCACTCGTTCCTTCAGTTATCGCCTTCGCCAACAATCACGCAGATACCCCGTATCGTTTCCAGCTCTCCTACGGAGCATGCGGCGATACCGAAAATAGGGCGAAATACGACGATTCATCCACCTACATCAAATGCACGTCCAACACCGGCGTTGCAATCGTCCAGTCAAATGGGCGTCAAATGGGCAGCGTATACACATGGGGCCCGAAATATCCCGTCGGCATTGGGGCGCAATATATCTATAACTACGTCTGGGAGGAACGGCCACGCACTGACGTGACCGCATATTGCTTCCTGCGATTCACCAACCAAGACGTCCAGCGAACCATTACCACAGAAGGGCTATGGAGCCCCGATAGCGTCTAAATCCCAATAGCAAGACGCATCTCCCAAACTACAGCTCGATGAAAACATCGAAGCCAGGCTTCTCGAAACCCCGTCGCAGACACATTGCTTCACAAGAGCACGCGAACACTCGCATACGCAGAATCGGAGCATGGCTCAATCAGGTCGGCGTTAATCGAAAATCAAAAGAGGTTCTATGACTAAAACGAAACCCTGGGCTATAGCGATCGTCTGCCTGCTCGCACTTGTTATCACTTTCTTGTCTATTGCGCAAATCAAAGCAGTAAACCAGCCTTTTATCGAAACCGGCAGCACACCGCAGCGCGCAGCCGCGGCGGATAGCACCAAGACATTCAACCTCGGAGAAACCGTTGACGTATCAGGACTGAGGACCGAAAAGACGACGATACCTGATGGCGTCCAGTACCGCTTCAGCAATCCACGCATCGTAAGTGAAGAAGACATAATGTCCCGCCACGAAAATTGGGTTCCTTATTACGATTCGACAATGCGCAGATACGATAATCCGCTTTATATCCAAGTCGATATCGCCATAACGAATACAAGCAATGAGGGATTCAAGCCTGCATGGTTTACGCTCGAAGCAGAATCTTGGTCAACAATTATAGACCCAGATACAACCTGCCTAGAAAACGGCATTGGAGACAGCGGCGATTTCATCGTTGAATGCGGGCAAGAGCAAACATTCACTGCCTCTTATCAACTTTGGGAGCCAACCTTCTCGAAAAGCCAATGGGAAAATGTCCGTCATCTCCCTTATCAACTTGTATATCTGGATTATCCCGAAAAATATTCTATTCCCTTACCTTTAGGTGGTGACGCCGAATGATAGCGCTCCTTGCATTCGAGTCAAAGAGGGCCTTCGTCAACCCTTTTTTCGCTATTGCGCTGGCCGTCGGAACCGCCATAGTCGTATGCCACATATTCTGCTCGGTGCTCCCCGAATCATCCGAGCAAGCTATGTACCTTGACGCAGTTCGCCATCCCCTCAACGTCTTCAATAGATGGATAGGAGGTTGGCCTGGATCGGTTTTCCCTGCCCTTTATTTCTTTATTCTTCCGCTTTTGGCGGCCCTTCCCCATGGCAACACCCTCTACTCCGACAAAAAAACCGGATATATCAGCCAAGTTCTCATGCGCAAGCCATCATCGGGACATTACTATGCCGCAAAGTACATTGCGACATTTCTCTCAGGGGCAATTGTTGCAACCACGCCTCTCCTGTTGGATTTTTACCTCACTTCACTCATCTTGCCCCAAGCAACACCCGACCCATCGTCTGGCATGTATCCCATCTTCGCTTACTCCATGTGGAGTGAAATATTTTTCTCGTCGCCCTATCTCTACGTTGCAATGTATCTTGTACTTATATTTGTTACCTCAGGTATAATCGCATGCATTCCCCTCACATTTTCGAGCCTCCTCGACAACAAGGCATTAGTAACCTGTTCGGGATTCTTTCTATGTTCAATCGCGGCATACCTCTTCGGCACAGGCGACGCAACCTATCTTGCCCCCACGATATTCCTTAGACCCGACCAACCATCATGGGGGTATGAATTCTGGCAAATCGCAATCGTGCTGAGCGTATCCGCCTGCATCGAAGCGCTCTATCTCGTCCATCTTCATCGCCATGACGCGACCAATTAGCATAGCCTTGCAAAGCATGATGTCGATAGATACCCGCGTTTTCGCGGGGTTCACCATTTATGCTGCACTCTCGTGCGCGATTGGCAATGACCTCGCCGCTGACTACATCCGTTCTCTTCATCAAATTCCCACCAAAGAATCAGTCTTCTTTTTCGCCACGGCGGCACCAATGGGCATTCTGCCCATTCCTCAAACTCTTTTCGCACCTGCCACGCTCATCTTGGCAATACTCATCGATGCCGCCGACGATTCACCTCTATGCCGCATTCGTTACCGCACAACGCTTTTGCTTACCGCAAAAAGGTTTTGCACAATCGCTTTGCTATCATTCGGATCGACCTTTTTGTACCTCATGATTGAAGC
>JAUNDR010000001.1:6876-30649 GCA_030525985.1 Slackia sp.
CAGCTTCTCGAGATGCCGATAGGAGCGGCATCGCCCGAAACCGTTACCGCAATATTCGGACAAGGCGCCTATTTTGCAAACACGGAAGTACTCCTGGCTGCAAGCGCCCTGGACGCTTACAGCCAGGTATTTTTCGTCCTCCTCCTATTCATCATCGCAAGAACGATTTGCTCGTCGCGCATGGCGGCCTTTGCCATTGCAGTCATCGTATCGGCCGAGACACTTGTCTGGACACGCACCCTCATCGTACTCGGAACAACCTCTTTTCTCGAAACGGGGGATTTCCCCGCTGGACTCGCCTCCGTAGCCATCGCGATTCTCTTGGCATTCATCATCTGCGACATCATCAAGCCTAATGTATCCGAAAGGAGCTTCCCCATGCATATGCTTAAAGTTGACAACGTGTCGAAACGAATAAAAAAGCAGACCATTCTGAAAAATGTCAATCTTGAATTCGAATCAGGACGGTGCTATGAGCTCAAGGGCGCCAATGGATCCGGAAAAACAATGCTTATCAAAATAATCGCAGGTCTCGTCAAACCCACACAAGGACTCGTATCCGTCGACGACAAGACGCTGGGAAGGGATGTGGAGTTTCTTCCCAACACTGGCGTTCTCATAGAATCTCCTTCTTTCATAGAAGATCGCACTGGATTGAGAAATCTCGAACTTCTCGCATCCATACGCGGTACCGCGTCGGAGCACAGCCTGCGCGCAATTATGGAAACTGTCGGACTCGATCCCGATCTGAAAACGCTTTATAGGAAATACTCCCTCGGCATGAAGCAAAGACTCGGCATTGCAGCAGCCATTATGGAAGACCCCGAAATCATCCTCCTCGACGAGCCGCTAAACGCACTCGACGAAAAGGGCGTTTTCATGGTGAAACGCGTTATTGAACAATGCAAAAAGACAAATGCCCTCGTCATTGTGTCCAATCACAGCAACGACCTACTCGACGACGTCATCGACGCCAGCGTCATCTTCGAAAACGGAACCGCGACCATGCGCGTCAACAGTGGTGAGCGCCCATGATTGCACGCATTCTAAAATATAAGCTTGCTAAAAATGGCCGAGGGCTGCTTGGCGTCATCACATTATCGGTAGCATATTATGCTATCGCGCTTTTTCGTTTTTTTTCGGACACGAATGAACTCTTCTCGACGGAAATCGGATTCCTTGATGCTCTCGTTCATTTTTACGCAGGAAATCAGCCATTTAACCCCCTACACGATACGACGTTCACCATTCCGCTCGAATGGATTACATTGCAAGTCTTGATTGCCTTTTTTGTCGGATTCCACGCAAACGATGATTTGCACGCAGGGTCGGCTCCCGTAATCGTACGAAGCGCAAATAGTCAATCATGGTGGGCAGCCCAGTGCATATGGACGATATGCATCGTTATGCTCGTCTATGCAATCGGCGTATTTGCAGCAGCAGCAGCATGCCTCGCTACGCATGGTTCATTCTGGTCGTTCGATAGCACACGCGCTTTCTTCGGAATGAACATTATGGAAAACGCGAATCTCCCAGCAACGATTGCCGCACTCGCAATCGCTCCTTGCGCATCATGCGCACTCTCGCTTGTCCAAATCACCATTGCTTCGATACGCGGGTCATTCACAGGCCTGCTTCTGACGATGCTTTACCAGACAGTATCGGCTTATTCTTCATCACCGCTCCTTTCTGGCGATTGCGGCATGGTCGTCAGAAACATAGCATGGGGAGGGACGTTTCAGACGCCTTGGTGCCTCCTGACGTGCATAACAATAACGCTCGTAATTTTTATCGTCGGGATACGCATCATGGAGCATCACGATTTATGCTGAAACCAAGCTCGCAAACGAACGCACACAACAACTAGCACTCAAACGGTCGACAATCCTTCGGCAAGGCACCTCCTCATTGCCAACGATTAAATCTTGGCGCGCTGCCGAAAACAAATGAAAATTGGCCGACACAGCGTAACCAAATGGATGCAGGTTTACTCCTTACACCAATGACCACCGCAAGTGAAAAAGCTCGCCACAACTTGCAGCTGATTCGTATCGGCGCAGAAATCGGATTGCCTTCCGACGTCCAGACCTTCATAAAGCGGGGAAACCACACGAGAAATCAGCCATGTGTTGTGGCGGAGCCAGTAAAAGTCGCATTCAAATAAAACCAGCGACTCCGACGATTGCCTCATCAGAGCGGGCCGCCCTCAAGACAAACCCGTTCATCAGACGCGCAAAACAACTCTAAGAAAAAGGATCCCCCTTAAACGGAGGATCCTTTTTAGCATGTCGCTCTATATCTCTATATATTAGTTGCCGGCAGCGCGTTTCTCCTGGTAAACCTTCACCAGACGCTCCTGCACGTCATGCGGAGCCTCTTCATAGCCGTTCACCTCGATGGTGTAGCTGCCGCTGCCGCGCGAGATGGAGCGCAGGTCCTTCGTGTAGGTAACAACCTCGGCGTAAGGCACGCGCACCAAGATGATCGTCTCGCCCGCATCGTTGGAATCGGTGCCGATGATGCGGCCGCGGCGCGTGGAGATGTCGCCCATCACGGCGCCCGCATATTCCTCGCCCACCGCGATGCTCATATCGGCCATCGGCTCGAGCAGCACGGGCTTCGCCTGCTCGCACGCAGCACGGAAGCCGATGCGCGCAGCGGTCTTGAACGCCATCTCATTCGAGTCGACCGAATGATACGAACCGTCGAATACGGTGCACTTGATATCCACCATGGGATAGCCTGCCAAAAAGCCTTCGGCCATGGCCTCTTGCACGCCCTTGTCGACCGCAGGAATCAAACCGCCGGGAATCACTCCGCCCTTGATGGCATCGACGAATTCGTAGCCGGCGCCCGCATTGGGCTCCAAGCGCAGCCAGCAGTCGCCGAACTGGCCGGCGCCGCCCGTCTGCTTCTTATGACGGCCCTGCGCCTCGGCGGTCGCACGGATGGTCTCGCGATACGGAATGCGCACGGGAACAAGCTTCGCCTCGACGCCCGCCTGGTCCTTCAGGCGATGCAGGATGGTTTCGACCTGCGCCTCGCCCATGGCGGTAATCACCGTCTGGTGCGTTTCCTCGCGACGCTCGATGAGAATCGTGGGGTCGTTTTCGGCCACGCGCGCAAGGAAGGTGCCCAGCTTGTCTTCTTCCTTCTTGTTGGCCGCCTCGATCGCCACGGGGTATTGCGGCACAGGCAGCGGCAGCGGATCGATCGCGATGTCGCCCGTATGGGAGAACGTGTCGCCCGCGCGAGTGTCGGCAAGTTTCGGAACCACGACAATGTCGCCCGCCATGGCGCTTTTCACATCGATCGTCTCTTTGCCCTTCATGATGCACACATGACCCAGGCGCTCCTTTTTGCGCGTGCGCGCGTTGACAAGCTCCACGCCCGGGGCGAACGTGCCGGAGAACACCTTGATGAAGCTCAGGCGGCCCACATACGGATCGGAAAGCGTCTTGAACACGAAGCCCGCGGCCTGCTGGTCGCCCTTGGTCACGCGGATCTCGCCGCCGTCGGCCAAGCGGAACGCGCCATGCGCGGTGGGATGCGGGAAATAGGTGCAGATGTCTTCCATCAGGCCCTGGATGCCCTGCTTGATGATGGTGGAACCCACGAACACGGGGATGAACAGCTCCTGGGCGATGGCCTTGTCGAACAGACCCTCGAGCTCTTCTTGGGTCAGCTGCTCTTCGCCATCGAGGTATTTCATCATGAGGTCTTCATCGGCCTCGGCCACCAGGTCGCACAGCTTCTCGCGCGCGGCTTCGGCGGCGGCGGCATACTCGGCGGGAATCTCTTCGACACGCTCGGAATCGCCCTCGAAGTAGCGGGCCTTCATGCGCAGCACGTCGATGACGCCCTTGAAATCTTTATCCACGCCCATGGGGATGGTGACCGCGCCCAAGCGGCTGCCGAAACGGGCATGCAGCGACGCCATGATCACGTCGAAATTGGCGTTTTCGCGATCGATATGATTGATGAACACGGCGCGCGACAGGCGCATGCCTTCGGCCTCGCGCCACAGCTTGTCAGTCATGACCTGGGGTCCGGCAACAGCGTCGATGACGAACAGCGCCATTTCGGCGGCCTGCATGGTGGCAAGCGTATCGCCGATGAAATCGGGATGACCCGACGTGTCGAGCAGGTTGATCTTGTAATCCTTGTAAGGGATGGGGGCGATCGAGGTGCTCATCGTGAACTTGCGCTTGATTTCCTCGGCATCGTAGTCCATGAACGATTTTCCGTCATGCGTGGTGCCCATGCGCGGAGTTTGGCCGGAAATGTAAAGCATTGCCTCAGCCAGCGACGTTTTGCCCGCACCATCCTGTCCGACCAACACGATGTTGCGGACATGCAAAGTCTCGGGAGCTGCCATGATAACCACCGTCCCTTTCTGGGAGTTTCCCCTAGCGTGGCATTGATACGCTCATGCGTCACGGTTGCCAGTGTAGCGCAAAGAAACACGTGCTCGCAGAGCAACATCGCCCCAGTTCATACGCGTCTTTTACCACGCCGCCGGGCGGCTCCATGGCTCATGCGGAAAACGGCTCGCGCCAGCGCCGGAAAGCGGCAGACAGGCTCACGCTGCGTGGGTCTCGGAGCGCGGCGCTTGTTTTTCGAACGCGCAGACCCGTCGCACATGCGCTTCAGGGTCGCAAATCACATCGTCATAAGACACGGCCGCACCCGTCGAAAGCGCATCTTTTCCCCGCTCGGCAGAAGCTTCGCATTCCATGATCGCATCCGCCACCTCGACGAAATAGCTTTCAGGATGCAGATACCATCCCTGCACCACGTCCTTTTTCCCGAAAAACGGGAACGGGCACAGCACGTGGACGCCGGATGCGACATCTCCTCCCGCACGACGGCCGAGCAGCTTCTGCAGCAGATTGTACGTGCCGCGATTCGTGGGTAGATACGACCACAGGCGATAAGCACGCCCCTCGCAACCGTCCTCGTCGAAAAGCGTCAACTTCACGTCGGTGTGCTCCTCGATATCGAGACGCACGCCGCTTTCGACGATAACGGCGATTCCGCGCCGGGTGAATTCCTCGATCAGACCCTGGCGCAGATCGAATTCGCGGATGAACGAGGGGAAGGCCCTCAGGCCGCGACCCGCCTGCTCGGCGAAATGACAGCGATCGACTTTCTGATACAGGCACGCTTCGAGAATCGCCGAGATGTAAGAAACCGGGGAAAGATAGCTTCTCGCGCAGCAATCGAACGCCGCGGCGAACGAAACATACGTCTTGCCTTCGGTCTTCACGGGAATACCCCGCACGGAAGCCCCGTCCATCTTCTTGTCCGCAAGGCCCAGCTCGACGATGACCTCGCTCAACGCTTTATCAAGCTGAGGATTGAGCCTGGGAGACTGGAAATGCTCGAGCTCTTCGGCATACGTTCGCTGGACCCAGGCCTTCCTCATGAACCACCTGATTTTTCCGTAATCCATATGCATGCCGTCCTCCTATCGCCGTTCGCAGCCCCGAAATGGCCGTATCGACTATCGTTCGAACCCGCAGTCTGTTCCGCTGCGGGCGTTTCGCGTTCTACCCCCATTCTATAGAGAGAAGATTTAATATTCGTAATTATTACGAATACGGTTTTGCGCGCGCATACGATAGAGATGCGACAATGCCGGTCGCGGCATCGGAAAGCCCGACAGCGGACGACGTGGCAACGAGCCGAGCGAAAGGAGCTTCCCCTCATGGAGCCGATACCCATCACCGAAAACACGCTGCTCTCCTTCGAAGAGCGCACTTACGACCTTGCTGCCTGCCTGGCACGCATCGACGATATCGTTTCGGGCGATTCGCTGCCGTTGCGCACCATCGTGCAGACGATTCCGGGAACTCCTCATGAGCAGGCGCTGCGCTTTGCCGAAGAGCTCTGCGATTGCTGCGATATGCGCCTGCGTGCTGAGGGGCACTGGCTCGAATGCGACGATTGGGGCACAGCCGACGTGGATCTTTCGATGCTGCCAAGCACGCTGGACGAGCAGGAGCGAGCGACGCTGACATGCCTGTTCTACTGCGCAGCCCGCCTTACCACCGACAGCCCCTGGCTCGAAGACACCGTGCGCGATTTCATCGACCTCGTCGCGCTGCCCCGCCCGACCGACAAGCTGATTTCCTGGGACGACGATCGCCCGCGTATCGCCTTCACGCCTTGGCGAAACGATGCCGACTGGACGGCCGTCTTCGCAGCAAGCGAACCGACCGATGCGCTCGACCGCTTCGCCATCGCCTTCGACCTGCTGAAATACCGCGATTGCTCCGACATGGCGAAACACCCCGATCAAGCGAATCCGCCTGACGAAGACAAGCATGGCGCGCCGCACGCAACGACGGAAGCGCAGCCTGGAAAAACCGCCTCGCCGGAAGGATCTCCTGCGGCGGAAGACTTCCCCTTCGTACCCGACGAAGCATCCGAACGCGAGCGCGAACAGGCGGAACGCGAATTCGCCGAAACCGAGCGCGCGGCATTGACGGCATGGCGGACGTCGTTTGCCGATGCGGACGACTTTTGCGCGCAGTGCGAACGCTTGCACGAACTCTGGCGCGCATCCGCGATTCCGACGAATGCGGGAGGTCTGGCGCGCACGGGCATCGATATGACGGGCATGCGACGCGGCGCATCGCTGTACCGCGACGACGCCACCTACTACGCCGCGCTCGAAACGATGAAGGATGCGCTTGCGAAACTGCAACGCCTCGTACAAGGAGCGCACTCGTGAGCACGCTGCGCATCGACATCCTTGAAATGCTGCTCGCCGATTTCCGTGCCCACGCCGATGCCGCGCACGAGTCCGTGCTCTGCCGCTACTTTCTCCACGAGCACGCCGCGGCATTCCGCATCAAAGCGCGAACCCTGTGGGAGGCGGGAAACGATGCCGAGACTCTGCGATTCGTCGCCGACGCCCTCCTGCATGAAGGCCGCTTCCAAAAGCTGCTGGTCGATTCCGCCATCGAACCCGTCATCGCGACGGGGCGGGCGCTTCTCGGCGATGCGGGCGCAAAAGGAGCCGGCTGCCCCATGGGCGCGAGCGATGCGGCCGAGCGCAGGCGCGCGGGAATCGCGGCGCGCCTGGCGCTTGATGCCGTAACGAAAGCGTCCGACGACGACCTGCGCGGCATGGTGGAGCCCGAACGCCTGAAATGCTGCATGAACGCCATGCTCGCCGTATCGCCCGGCGGTCACGCCTGCGTGGCGCTGATGGAATACCGTCTGGATGCCCGCCTTGGCGACAACGCCCTGGGAAGTCCCGCCGAACGAGAGAAAACGAAGACGATCGCATGGGAGAAGGCGGGCGATGCCGCGGCGGACCCCGATGGCGCATCCTATCGCACGACGGTGAACAGGCTTCTTGCCGACGAGGCGCGCGCGTGGCTGGTCAATGCCGGGTGCAGCCTGCGCGAAGGACGTTGCGATGGCGTCGCCCGCATCAAAGACATACCCGTCGACCTGGTTGAACTCTGCCTGCAGCATACGAATGCCGGCGCGCTTGCAAAGAGCCGCACCGCGCAAAACGCGCATGCCGCCGACGCTTTCGCGCTCTATCGAGCGCTCAATGCGACGCGAGGAGCGCGGCGCTACTGCATCGTGCCGATCGAGCTCGACCCCGCAAGCGGCGCAGGACTCTATATCCTGGGAACAAGCCTGTTCGACGACGATTTCATCGCCTGGCTTTTCCCCGACATCGATAGAAAGCGCGCACGCATAGCGCGCGCGTACGGCAAAGCGACGGCGCAGGCGCCTTCGCGCAAAACCGCCATGGAAGCGAAGCGACTCGAGCTCGACGAACGCCGACGCGCGATGATCCGGTCGAACAACTGCATTATCGCCACGATCACGCACGCGCAGGCCGCCGACGCGCTGGAGAAATCGCACGTTTTCGACGACGGGCTTTTCGGCGCGGGCGGCGCATCTTCTTCGCAGCGGCATCTTATCCAGGGGCTTTTCAAGGACGAACTCGATATATGGCCCGCTCCGATCGCGAACGCCGAAGCCATGGAGCGCGTCATCGACCGCTTCCGCCGCATGGTGCGCATCGAATCGGCGGGAAGCTCCGCATTCGAGGCATACCGCGTCATGAACGAAGAGGCGCCTGCGGGCTGCCCCGCCCGATTCCTTCCCTATTTCGCCCCCGAAGACTTCTAGCTGTTGTGTGCCGATAGGTTGTTTACGCCGACGATGCGCGACATGGGCGGCAGGCCCCCGCACGCGCTGTGCGGACGCTCCCAATTATAGTGCTCGATGAAGGCCAGGAGGGCGCTCGCCCTCCCGGCCTCGCTTTCCCAGGCCCTGGCGTACTGCCACTCCTGCGCGATCGTGCGGTTCATCCGCTCGGCCTTGCCGTTCTGCCACGGGCTGAACGGCCTGGTGTAGATGTGGCGGACGCCCGCGGACTCGAGCAGCGCGTTGAACTCGCCGCTGCGGTAGCCCGGGCCGTTGTCGGTCATCACGCGCTCGACCCGCACGCCCGCGCCCTCGAAGAACCGCAGGCAGCGGCCCATGAAGGCGGCGCAGGTTCCCTTGCGCTCGTCGGGCAGCAGCTCGGCGTAGGCGACCCTGCTGAAGTCGTCGACCGCCACGTGCAGGCAGGCGGAGCCCGCGCCCCGCGCGGACCCGCAGCCGCGCCCCAGCGCCCGGTGCCCGCCCCCGTCCGGTATGCGGGCGACCTTCTTGACGTCCACATGAAGCAGCTCGCCGGGCCTCTCGCGCTCGTAGCGCACGCGGGTGACGGGGCCGCGCCGGCGCGGCTCGCCGGTCACGCGGTCGACGTCGGCGAGCCTCGGCATCCCCCGGCGCGCGACGATCCGGGCGCACGTGCGCGCGGGCACCCCGGTCACGGCCGCCAGCCCGAGCGGCGCGAGCATGAACTCCCGCCTCGCGGCGGCGACGCGCTCCTCGACCTCCGGCGGCGTGAGCCGGGGCAGCCTGCGCGGCCTGCTCGGCCGGTCGGTCATGGGCTCGCCCGACCTGCTCCTGCGCAGCCACTTGCCGGCGGTCTGGCGGCTGACGCCCATCTGGCGGGCGGCCTCGGCCACGCCGAGGCCCGACTCTATGCGCGAGACGAGCGTCTCGCGCCCTTTCGGGGCGGGTTTTGCGTTAGGATGCTGGGACATGGGAGGTCTCCTTTGCCGTAAGCGTAGACAACTCACAGCATGCGGGAGGCCTCCCTATTTGTCACCGTCCGATGTGAACAACGTCTTGGCACTCAACATCTAGCGGCGATCCTCTGGCATGCCGCATCGCGACGAAAGGACGCCCGCCGTGCGACATCGTCCGAAGCGCGGCTATACTGGGCGCATTGTCCGCACGCGCGGCGAAGTCGCGCTCACACGATAGGAGCAAGCCATGGCCTATTCGACCCAAATGGAGGCCGCGAAAGCGGGAATCATCACGCCGCAGATGCGCACGGTGGCCGAAGACGAAGGAATCGACGTCGAGGTGCTGTGCGAGCGTGTCGCCGCAGGAACCGTGGCCATCCCCGCCAACCGCCACCACGCATCGCTGCATCCGTGCGGCGTCGGCGAAGGGCTGCGCACGAAAATCAACGTCAATCTGGGCATTTCGGGCGACATGCGCGATTACGACTGCGAGATGAAAAAAGTCGACGTCGCCCTGAAATTCGGCGCCGAGGCCATCATGGACCTGTCGAATTACGGAAAGACGCACGACTTCCGCCAGGCGCTCGTGGAGAAATCCCCCGCCATGATCGGCACCGTTCCCATGTACGATGCCGTGGGCTACCTGGAAAAAGACCTCGCGCATATCACCGCCGACGACTTCATGGAAGTCGTGCGCGCCCATGCCGAAGAGGGCGTCGACTTCGTCACCATCCATGCGGGCCTCAACCGCAAGGCCATCGACAGCTTCAAGCGCAGAGGACGCAAGATGAACATCGTCAGCCGCGGCGGAAGCCTGATCTACGCCTGGATGGAAATGACCGGCAACGAGAACCCGTTTTTCGAGCATTACGACGAGCTGCTCGACATTCTGCGCGAGCATGACGTCACCATCTCGCTTGGAGACGCGCTGCGTCCGGGATGCTTGGCCGACGCCACCGATGCGGGACAGATAAGCGAGCTTATCGAGCTGGGTCTTTTGACCACGCGCGCATGGGAGCGCGACGTACAGGTGATGATCGAGGGTCCGGGACACATGGCCATGAGCGAGATCGCCGCCAATATGCAGATCGAGAAGCGCCTGTGCCACAACGCGCCGTTCTACGTGCTCGGCCCGCTCGTGACCGATATCGCCCCCGGATACGACCACATCACCTCGGCCATCGGCGGCGCGATCGCCGCAGCAAGCGGAGCCGACTTCCTGTGCTACGTCACGCCCGCCGAGCATCTGCGTCTGCCGAGCGTCGAAGACGTGAAAGAAGGCGTGATCGCCAGCCGCATTGCGGCCCATGCCGCCGATATCGCCAAGGGCATCCCGGGCGCGCGCGATTGGGACGACCGCATGGCGGCGGCTCGCCAGCGCCTCGATTGGCCGGCGATGTTCGACGAGGCGATCGACCGCGAGAAGGCGGAGGCCTACGTGGCAACCACCAAGCCCGCCGATCCGAGCACCTGCACCATGTGCGGCGCCATGTGCTCGGTCCGCACGATGAACCGAGCCATGAACGGCGAAAACGTGAGCCTGCTGTAAACTTGCGGGGCGGTTCGCGCCAGGGGGCCGCCCCGCATCGCACGCGGTCAGGAGGGCTCGCATCCCGGCGGCGGGCAGCACCCCCGCGAGCCATTCGCCCGCATCGCACGTGTTCAGGAGGGCTCTCACCCCGAAACCGTCCATGCTGCGTGCGATTGGGGACCTGCATCCTGGATTCTTTCACGCTTCGCGCGATCGGCGAGACCGCACCATGTTTCAATCCGGTGCCATCCCGCAGTCGGCGGGTCCACACTGCGCACGGCCAGGAGGGTTCACATCCGTAAAACCGCCCGCGTCACGCGCAATTGGAGACTCGCATCACGTTTCGGTCCGGCATCATCCCGCAATCGGGAACTCCATCCCGATTGCGGGAACAAGCGCGAGCCGCTGCGCCGGTCCGCATGGAACGTCACAGGCACGGAGGCGAGCCGCCACGCCGACGAACGCCACACACCGCGGCCGATCGCGCGCAAGACGCTCGGCCCGTTCCCGAAACGTACTAAAAGGGAGTTTTTCGCACCGCTTTGACAGATTTCTCCCTTTTAGCACGTCTAGGCAGGCAAGTCCGAAAGCATCGCGCAGGCAATCACAACAAAACACCAGGTCGCAGCAATGATGACCGATCATGCCGAGCGCGCCGCAGAAAGCGAGACGTACTAAAGAAGAGTTTTCTGTCATCGCGCGCCCAAAAATGCCTTTTTAGTACGGATGGAACGTATGCAGGCGCTGGAAACGATGCGGGTCATGCGATTTGTCCGCGACAACGCGAATCGGCTACGGGTTGCCGCAGAGCCAAACGAAAACGGCTCCTCCCTTTTCAATGGGAAGGAGCCGTTTCGGATTCGAAACCGCCTGATAGAGTCGTCGGATGCAAATCGCCTGACGAGACCGCTGGATGCAAACCGTTGCGCCGGCGGATGCGACAAGGGCCCTAGATGTTTGATGCCAAGACGTTGTTTGCAACTGGATGATGACAAATAGGGAGGCCTCCCGCATGCTGTGAGTTGTCTACGCTTACGGCAAAGGAGACCTCCCATGTCCCAGCATCCTAACGCAAAACCCGCCCCGAAAGGGCGCGAGACGCTCGTCTCGCGCATAGAGTCGGGCCTCGGCGTGGCCGAGGCCGCCCGCCAGATGGGCGTCAGCCGCCAGACCGCCGGCAAGTGGCTGCGCAGGAGCAGGTCGGGCGAGCCCATGACCGACCGGCCGAGCAGGCCGCGCAGGCTGCCCCGGCTCACGCCGCCGGAGGTCGAGGAGCGCGTCGCCGCCGCGAGGCGGGAGTTCATGCTCGCGCCGCTCGGGCTGGCGGCCGTGACCGGGGTGCCCGCGCGCACGTGCGCCCGGATCGTCGCGCGCCGGGGGATGCCGAGGCTCGCCGACGTCGACCGCGTGACCGGCGAGCCGCGCCGGCGCGGCCCCGTCACCCGCGTGCGCTACGAGCGCGAGAGGCCCGGCGAGCTGCTTCATGTGGACGTCAAGAAGGTCGCCCGCATACCGGACGGGGGCGGGCACCGGGCGCTGGGGCGCGGCTGCGGGTCCGCGCGGGGCGCGGGCTCCGCCTGCCTGCACGTGGCGGTCGACGACTTCAGCAGGGTCGCCTACGCCGAGCTGCTGCCCGACGAGCGCAAGGGAACCTGCGCCGCCTTCATGGGCCGCTGCCTGCGGTTCTTCGAGGGCGCGGGCGTGCGGGTCGAGCGCGTGATGACCGACAACGGCCCGGGCTACCGCAGCGGCGAGTTCAACGCGCTGCTCGAGTCCGCGGGCGTCCGCCACATCTACACCAGGCCGTTCAGCCCGTGGCAGAACGGCAAGGCCGAGCGGATGAACCGCACGATCGCGCAGGAGTGGCAGTACGCCAGGGCCTGGGAAAGCGAGGCCGGGAGGGCGTCCGCCCTCCCGGCCTTCATCGAGCACTATAATTGGGAGCGTCCGCACAGCGCGTGCGGAGGCCTGCCGCCCATGTCGCGCATCGTCGGCGTAAACAACCTATTGGCACGCAACACCTAGAACCACTCGCGCTTGGCGAACACGTACGCCTGCTCGAACTCGGCCTGGCTTTTCACGAGGTAGATGATGCCCTCGATCAGGCCGATAAGCCAAATCACGCCGGTCGCAAGGCCGAGCGAAAGCAGCCCGCCCAGAATGGATACGCCCAGCATGATGAAACCTGCGGTGTTGTAGCCCAGATAGAACTTGTGAATGCCGAAAGCGCCCAGGAAAATGCCCAGCAATGCGGCCGCGACGTGGTCTTTCGTGCGCACCACCGGCTGCGGACGGAAATTCTGCCCATACGGGCTGTACGGCATCTGGGCAGATGCGCCGAATGCGGTCGCATGCGGGGCGCCGTTCTGATACGCCTGCTGCCCCGTAGGCTGGGCGTATTCGGCGCGCGCGGACTGCGCAGCGCCCGTATAGGCCGAAGACGCATCGTATGCAGGCGGCGGAACGGGAGCGCCGACGCGCGGAGCATGCGCATCCTGGGCGACCGGCACGCTCTGGACGGGAGGATTGTACGAAACATAACCCTGCTCGCTGTTGAACAACGGCTGCTGAGGGGCGGTTCGAGCGGCACCGAATGCACCAGGGGCGTCGGGCGCCGCCGGCACCGGCTCCACCGGCACCGCAGACAGCGCAGGGTCGGCAACAGGCGCGCTTACGAACGGCACCGCGTCTTTGCCGTCGGCTTCTGCGGCGGGCGCCGCGGAAGCCTCGACGCCGACGGCAGCGGCGGAAACGCCGCCATCGCCCTCGGTATCGGAAGCGGCGGAGCGCGCCGTTTCGCCGGCATCGGCAGAGCCGCCCGCGGCAACGCCTTCGCCGTCCTCGAACGCGCTTTCGGACTTGTCGGCGCACGCCGAATCGGAAGGCTCCTCGCCCGCAGAAACATCGGAGCCCTTCTCGGCAGACGCATCGGCACGATCGCGCTCGGCGGCCGCGCTCAGCTCCGCCAAGCGCTCCTGCATGCGCTCCATCATGCTTTTCAGTTCCGCTATCTCATCGGCGGGCGATGCAGGCTTGGTGGTTTCATCTGCCATGATGCACGCTCCTTTTCATTCGACGCCGTCTTTGCCATATCTCGCCTGCCATCCTAAACGAAAACGGCAGCGAACATACGATTCGCTGCCGTTCCGTAATACATGCGTCAGACGCCCGTCAGGCCGAAGACACCCCTTCGAAAGAAATCGCCCGCAACCCGCAAGCTATGCCCTTTCGGGCACCTTGCGCAGCAAGACGAAGCCGACGATGAAAAGCAGCATCAACGAGAACACGCCCCAGTTCGACTGGCCCGTCAGCTGCGTTATCACGCTGACCAGCAGCGTTCCCATGACCGCCGCGTACTTCCCGAAAATGTCGAAGAATCCGAAGTACTCGTTGGCGTGCTCTTTGGGAACGAGCCTGCCGAACTCCGAACGCGAAAGCGCCTGGATGCCGCCCTGGAACAGGCCCACCATCACGGCGAGGATCCAGAACTCCACCGCGCTTTTCAGGAAGAAGGCGCCGAACAGCGTGATGCACATATAGGCGAACACGCCTACGAGCAGCATCTTTTTCGTTCCCACCTTCGCGCCGAGTCTGCCGTAGATGATCGCCGAAGGAAACGCCACGAACTGCGTGACCAGCAACGCCAAGACGAGCTGCGTAGAATCGATGCCCAGGTCGGTTCCGTAGCTCGTGGAGAGCTTGATGATCGTATGCACGCCGTCGATATAGAAAAAATACGCCAGCATGAAATAACGCAGCGACTTCGTGTTCCAAATGCGCTTCAGCGTTTTCAGAAGCCCCTTGAACGCATCGCGTACCACATGGGCGGTGCGTTCTTTGAAGTGCGTCTGATGCACGTTCTTGAACACGGGCACGGTGAATGCCACCCACCACAACGCTGTGATGAAGAAGGCGATCTTCATGCCGAGGGCGATGTCGATTCCCACCGCGCCGCCGCCGAGCACCACCGCAAGGCACGCGATGAACGGCAGGCAGCTGCCGATATAGCCCCAGGCGTAGCCCTGGCTGGAAATCTCGTCGTAACGCTCATCGGTCGTGGCGTCCACCAGCAGCGCGTCATAGAACACCATGGACGAATTGAGCATGATCGACGCCACCACGTAGATGACCAGAAACGGCAGGGCGTCGGTGGCGAATCCCAGCGCGCAACAAGCGAGCGCGCCCGTTCCCACCGTTCCCACGAGGAATTTCTTCTTCATGTGGCGCAGATCGGCCAGGCTTCCCAAGACGGGCATGGTCAATGCGATCACGAGCGCGGCGATGGTTTCGGCATAACCCCATGCCACCACGACGCTTCCCGTGGCGATCGAACTGAAATACACGGGAATCAACGCGGTGGAGAGCAGCACGAATGCCGAATTGCCCACATCGTATGCGATCCAGCTCTTCTCCTGCTTGGTCAGCTTCCCTATCGCCATGAAGACCTCTTCTCGATTTCCAGCCCGCCGCGCGCCGACCGCGCGCAATGCGCCGCGATGCGGCGGCGCCGCAGGCTATCCGTGCAGAATTCGACCTTCTTGCCATGTGCGGCGGCATGGCGCGCACGATAAGAAGGCGGTTCGCTTCCTTCCGCGGCGCACGCCGCCCTCCCTCGCGCAGGCGAGCAGCGGAAACGATGGCGTGCAAAATGTCCGTAGACTTATCCGGAACGAAAGAAACATCGGCGCAATTGTATATCATGTGCCCCGAGACAACAGCCGCCCCGCTGCCGCCGTATGTCAAATCGACGCAAAACAAGGGCGACGAAAACATACGAAGGAGGCAGCTATGCCCGCCATCATGACCCATGATTTCTTCGGCAAGGACATCTACGAAAAGCACGCCGGGGCCATCGGAGCAAGCGACGCCGAACGCGATGCGTTCCTGCTGGGCAATCAAGGCCCCGATCCGCTGTTCTACCTGGTGCTCAGCAGGCATATGAAGCCGTTTTTCGGCCTGGGCAGCGACATGCACAAGGCCGATCCGTCGAAGCTTCTGTGCGCGCTGAAGGAAAGCCTCGACGTGCTCGAGGATTTCGAGCAGACGATCGGGCGCGCCTATGCGGCGGGATTTTTGTGCCACTATACGCTCGACAGCTCCATGCATCCTTTGGTCTACCAGCAGCAATTCTCCCTGTGCGACGCAGGAATCGAAGGCCTGACCCGCGCCGACGGCAACGAGGTGCATGCGGAAATCGAACGCGAATTCGACGAGATGGTGCTCTACACCAAGCGCGCATGCACCATCGCCACCTACAAGCCTTTCCGCGAAATACTCAAGGCGAGCGACGAGGTTCTGACCGCGATCGGCAAGATGTACGCGTTTTTCTGCATGAAAGCACTGCGCGTATTCGTGCCGTGCGACATGTTCCCCACCGCCGTGAAGAATTTCCGCACCGCCCAGAAATTCTTCTATTCGCCCAGCACCGCCATCCATTCGATCGCGAACACGGTGGAAACGCGGATGCTGCACCGCAACCATTCGTTCTACAAATCCATGGCACATCGCGACAACGCATCCGCAACCAGCGATTTCGACAACCGCATGCATGAAGCATGGGAAAACCCCTTCACGCACGAACAGCGCACCGACGGTTTTTGGGACATCTTCGACGCGGCGAAAACGAAGGCCGCCGCGAACCTGGAAGCGTTTTTCGCGAACGATTTCGACCTCGCTGCGGCCGAGCGCATCACGCACGGGCTCGACTTCAGCGGAGAGCCTGTTGAAAAACCCGTCGTCGATGCGATTTCGGGCGCCACGGAAACCCTTCTGCGCTAACCGCAGCGGCGACGGCGACGCCCCTGGCACCGCGATGGAAAAGGACCTTCCGCGTGTCGGCGATTCCCTCATGCGCAGGCGCGCGGCGGGCGTATACTAACCCCCGACCGCATCTCGTCCTGACCGTCCCGAAAAGAAACCGGAGCAACGCCAGCCATGCTCGAAAGCGTCCTTGCCATACCGTTTTGGATCGAATTCGCCGGCACGATCACCGGCGCCCTTGCCGGCGCGATCGCAGGCGTGCGCGCGCAATACGACATCTTCGGCACCACCGTGCTTGCCTGCGTCACCGGCCTGGGAGGCGGCATCACCCGCGACATTCTCCTGCAGGACTACGGCATCTACGCTTTCCAGCACCCGGTGTTATTGCTCTCGTGCGCCATCGCCGGCGGACTCGTGTTCTATTTCCACAAACTCGCCGACGCCTTCGACTGGGTCATGGACTTCCTCGACAACCTGTCGGTCGGTCTGTGGGCGGTCGTTTCCGTCGGAAAGGGCCTTTCCGCCGGGCTCGACATCATCCCTTCCGTCATTTTGGGAACGATCACCGCCGTGGGCGGCGGCATCGTGCGCGATATCCTGATGGCGCAACGGCCCGTGGCATTCCAGGCGGGAACGCTCTACGGCACGGCGTCGCTATTCGGCTCGACCGCCTTCGCGCTCATGAAGCAAAACGACGTGTTGGGAGATTACGCGGCCATCACCTGCGTGATCTTGGTCATGGCCATTCGCTATGCGTCCGAATTCTTCGGATGGCGCACCAAGCCCGCGCAAGATTACAGCGACAAAGTCATCGTGCCCATGAAAAAGGTCGCGCACGTCGCCGCGCAACCGGTGAAAAAAGTCGTGCGCAACGCCGTCGACAAGCGCATCGTTGCCGCCGCCGAGCCCCAGATGCCCCATCACGAGAAAGCGGCGCATCGCATTCGTCTGCGCGCCGAAGCGCAGGCACGCATGGCGCAAAGCATCAATGCGGGCGGCACCGCGCGTCCAAGAACCGACGCGAACGCGCCGAGCAGCTACGCGCCCCATCGCGAGCCCGCAAGCGAAAGCAGGGTGCGCCCCATCCCGAAAGACCCGTCTTAAACCATGAAAAAGCCCGTTGCGCGCAACGCATCCTGCACGCAACGGGCTTTGTACGTGAAGCGGCGCGGCATCGACCGCGAAGGCCGAGCCTTCTTACGCCTCAGGCGCGACGAACGTATCGCGGTCGGGAGCGAAGCTCTGCATGGCCTCGATGGTGCGGGCGAACAGCTCGTCGAGCTCCCATCCGAGCATTTCGGCGCCGGAGCGGATGACGTCGCGGTTCACTCCTGCGGCGAAGCGCTTGTCCTTGAACTTCTTCTTGAGCGATTTCACCTCGAAGTCCATCACGCTTTTCGACGGGCGCATAACCACGGCCGCGCCGATAAGCCCCGTCAGCTCCTCGGTGGCGAACAGGATCTTTTCCATCTGCAGCTCGGGACGCGGCAGGTCGGGATTGAAATCGGACGTATGGCTCTGGATGGCGCGCACCAATTCGGGAGTACCGCCGGCGGCTTCGATCAAGGGAGCGGCGAACAGCGTGTGCTTTTCGGGCTCGTCGTCGTGCTCTTCCCAATCGAGGTCGTGCAAAAGGCCGACGATGCCCCAGAACTCCTCGTTCTCGGGATCGAACTCGCGCGCGAAATAACGCATGGTCTGCTCGACGGTTTCGCCGTGTTCGATATGGAACGGGTCTTTGTTGTGGTCGTTCAAAAGCGCGAACGCAGCCTCGCGCGTCATGCCTGCATCGAGTGTCGCCATGGTGGGTCCTTTCGTTCGAATCCGACATAAGCCCGCTCCCGAAGCGAGACGCCGCACGCACAAGCGCGACGCAAGAAGGATGCGCGGCGGCACGCGAGAACGGCGCACGCGGACGCCCCTTTTGCCGCAGGTCGGCCGCGCCGTATGCAGCGACGCCCGCACAACGCCCCGAAAACGACGAAAGGCGTCCGAACCCCGCCTTGTGACGCCCCGAGCAGAAGCGCCGTACCTACGGCAGAATTCAGACGCCTTTCTTCCCTCACCCGGTGATGAAGGAGGCTTTACAAGGCGCGATTGTACCGCGCGCATGCGCCTTGCGTCAAACCCGCGCGGCCGAATGCCGCCCGGAACGCGGGCGCGTCGCGCGGACGCTCCTACAGCGTTACGCCGAACGCGGTCATGACGCCGCCGACGGCGATTCCCACCGCAAGAAGGCCTGCGATAATCGCGAAGTTATCGCGCATCGGACGGTTCGTGCGCAAAAGCACGAGCAATCCCACGCCCGCGCCCACAAGCAAGCCGCCCATCATGGCGCCCGCACCGAGCGTTCCGTCCAGATACAGCTCGGCGATAGCGACCGACGCCGCGCAGTTGGGGATGAGTCCCACAAGCGATGCCGCCACCACCGACACACCCGGATTGCCCGCCATGAATGCGGCGATCGTCTCTTCGCCCACGACGCCCATCAGCACCTCGAGCGCAAGCGTGATCAGGAAGATGAACAGCGTGACCTGCACGGTATGCTTCAAGGCGCTTTTCGCGATGGAGACGCCCGCGTGGTCGTGCTCGTGTTCCTCGTCGTGTTCGTAATCGTAGGCGAGCTCGGGATCCTCCTCGCAGGCGGCGCACTCTCCGTTGCAGTGGCAGTTGTCGCGCTCGCACAGCTCATGAATGCGCAGATGTTCCTTGTCGCGGCGCAGCGCGCGCAGCACGGCATCGATCGCGAAGCCCGCCACCATGCCGACGGCCGCCTTGACGGCAAGCACCTTCACTATCAGATCGAGCGGCGCCTGCTCCGCGATGAAGATGGGCAGCATCTCGTCGCTCGTGGAAAGAAACACCGCGAACAGCGTTCCCAGCGTAATCACGCGCGCGGCATACAGCGTGGATGCCGCGGCGGAAAATCCGCACTGCGGCACGATGCCGAGCACGGCACCGATCGCAGGACCCGCGTGGCCCGCCTTGCGCACCGCGGCCTCGCTCGCCTTGCCGGCGTGATGTTCGAGCGCCTCCATCGCAAGATACGTCACGAAGAGAAACGGGATGAGCTTCAGCGTATCGATGAACGCATGCTCGCAAGCATGCAGGATTATCTCCATGGGAACCTCCCCTTTTCGAAAGCGGCGTTTCGGGCGCCACGCACCCTAACATACAATCCGGCATGCGAACGCCGTATACGCACAATTATTACCTTAGGGAAACTTCGCGCCTTGCGCACGGATGCGCTAGCCCTTCCAACGACGCGGGTGCCCGGTGCGCGATTTGATGCGACGGGCCTCCTCGACGCGCTTTTTGGCGGTCTTCACCTCGTCGCGCAAGCGGATATAGCTATCGAATCGCTCTTGGGCCAGGCTACCGTCGGCAACCGCCGCGCGCACCGCGCATCCGGGCTCGGCGCCATGGCGGCAATCGGCGAAGCGGCATTGCGCGGCAAGCTCTTCCACATCGGAAAACGCCGCGTCGATGCCGGCGTCGGAATCCCAAAGGGCAAGGCCGCGCACGCCCGGCATGTCGATCACGCAGCCGGCGTTCGGAATGCGCACGATTTCGCGCGACACCGTGGTATGGCGGCCCTTCCCGTCGCCCTCGCGCACGGCGCCCGTCGCCTGCACCTCATCGCCCACCAGCAAGTTGACCAGGCTCGATTTTCCCACGCCGCTCTTGCCCAGCAAAACCGCCATTTCGCCGGGCGCGATGTGCGCCCTGACCGCCTCGACGCTTTCCGGGTCTTCCGAGGAAACCACCAGCACCTGCGTTCCCTGGGCGACGCGCTCCACCAGAGTGCGCACCCGATCGAGCGCTTCGGCGCTTTCCGCCTGGTCGGCCTTGGTCAGAAGAACCAGCACCTCGGCGCGGCTCTCGTAGGCAAGCACCAGCTCGCGCTCAAGACGGCGCACATTGAGCTGCGCGCAGGGCTCTGCCACGAACACCTTGTCGAAATTGGCGGCGAGCACCTGCGGCTCCATGCGCTCGGTCGGGTCTTTGCGCACGAAGGCGTTGCGACGAGGGAGAATCTGCTCGATGATGCCCTTGTCGTGCCCGTTCGGAACGGATATCTCGACGCGGTCGCCGCATGCCGCGCGCACATCGGCGCCTTTGACCAGCGCGGTTGCATGCTCGCACCGATAACGCGCGCCGTCGCACGCCTCTACCAGCGGATATCCGCGATCGAGCTTCACTACGGTTCCCTGCATCAACGAGACCTTTCTCGCACGTACCAGAATATCACCATGAAAAACGCGCCCAGGATGACCGCCGCCAGCCCTGGGAAAAACATCTGCACATCGAAGCTGTCGGGGTGTTCGTACCCTTTCGCCTCCACCGTCACCACGGAGGCGTGGATGTCGCTTTCGCCCTCGTGCTCGCTGCACGCGAGGTTGTACACGCCCTGCACGCTCAAACGCGACCCCGTTTTCCCGTAGGCGCCGAACGTGTCGATCCTCTCGGCATCGGCGCGCTTCATGACCACCGACACCGACGAGCCCGATTCCGGGTCGACCAGCGTCACCCACACGCAGTCGCCCTGCCCTTCCGTCATGCGAATGGCCTCGCCCACCGCCTCGCCGCGCACCTGCACGGTCTGGCCGTCGTAATACGAATCGGCACCCGCAAGATCGGCGATGGCGGCATCGTAAAGAAACGACGTATCGGACACCTGGCCGTCCACGATTTCGTTGCCGGCCGCATCGAGGGGCGCAGGCGCGCCTTCCGAAGAGGACGCATCCGGCGCATCCTCGGCGGGTGGAGCCTCTTCCAAGGCCGTCTGCTCGGTTTCGACCACGGCCCCTTCGCGCGACGAGCCGTCGCCTTCGACGGCCCAAGCCGCAGCGCCCGCGCACAGCGCGAGAAGGCATGCCGCCGCGAGCAGAAAGCGCCGTATGCCCGTGCGTTTGTCAGCGGCCATGGCGGACCCTCCTTCTCGGCCTGAACGATGCGACGATCGAAACCAGCAATGCGATCAGCGTGACGAACTCCAAGCGACCCGCCCACATATCGAAGATATAGAGCAGCTTCAGCATATCGGGCATGCCCGGCTGGATGATGCCGCTCGACATGCCGATGTTGGACACCATGGAGACCGACTCGAAAAGCGACGGCGCAGCATCGTATCCGTACGCCACCGTGACGATGGTGGTGACGAGGAACATCGTGCCGTAAAGCATGAACACGGCGAGGTTCGCACGCACCAGATCGGTGTTCAGCGGGCGGCGACCCACATGGTAGTAGGACACCATCTGCCGCGCGGATGCGGGCGCCAGCAGGTCTTTGATATAGGCGACCAGCTCTTTCGCCAAAATACCCACGCGAAGCACCTTGATGCCGCCCGTGGTGGAACCGGCCGAGCCGCCCACCGCCATGCAGAACACGATGATCAGCAGCGCGCCGCTCGAGATAACCGTGGTCATCTGATTCACGCTGATGGTCTGAAAACCGGTCGACGAGAAGGCGGAGATCACCGTGAATACGCCGCGACGGAGCAGCGTGGGAAGCTCGTCGTAGAGATTCGACGTGCACAGCGCCGCCACGAACGCCGCAACCACCACCGAAAGCCAAATGGCCAGCGTTCTGACCTCGATATCTTTGAAGAAGTGGTCGAGCCTGCCCTTCCATACCTCGCTGTGCAAGGTGAAATTGATGGAACCGAGCAGGATCAGCACCATGACCACCAGTTCGATCAACCCGCTGTGGTAATACAGGATGCCCGTGCTCATGGACGTCATGCCGCCCGTGTTGAACGACGCCACCGAAAGCCACAGGCCGTTGAAGAACGCCCGCAGCGGCTCCATGCCCATGAACAGGCACAACGCGGCAAGAATGACCGTTCCGATCACGATGAACGCGGCCGAGAAGCGCACGATGAAGCGCGCCGTCTGCATGATGTTGGGAATCACGTGCTCGCTGCGGCCCTCCGAGGAATACAGCGACGAGTCCACCGCGCGCCCGAACAAGCCCAGCGAAAGCGCGATCACGACCACGCCCTGGCCGCCGATGCACTGCATGGTGAAACGCCACATGTTGTCGGCGACCGCCATATGGTCGACGTCTTGGGCGAGCGATGCGCCCGTGGTGGTCCACGAGCTCATGCATTCGAACACGGCATCGAGATACGACCCGAAATGCCCCGAAAGCACCATGGGGATGGCGCCGAGCAAAGCAAGCACCAGCCAGGCGAAGCCCGTCACCGCCAACGCCTGCTTCGGCGAAAGCTTGCCGGGGCTGACCAGGCACATGCGCAGAAGCGACCCCGCTATCAAGGCGATGCCCGCTCCCAGCAGATAACGCGCCGCCGCCGACCATTCGCCGAGCAGGCACGCCACGGAAAAGGGGATGCATTGCGCCACCGCCAGAAACAGCACCAGAACGCCGAGGTAATGGGCTATGACGCGGAAGTCGTACAGAGAGAACTTCTGCCACATGCCGCTACCCTATCAGGGCTTTCGTTGCAATGACCACCATGCCGAGCCAGATGATGAACAAAAAGACGGCGGCTATGACGGCAAGCACCGCGACCAGCGGCGCTTTCAGCGATTGCCACCATTCCTTATTGCCGATGTTCATCCGCACAGCGGGCCTTTCCGAAGCGACGCGTTCCAGCTAATCCGCAGATTATACGCCAACCTCGACAGACACGGGGCAATGGTCGCTGCCCATGACGTCCGCATGGATGGACGCGCCGCTCACCGCATCGCGCAGCGCCTCGCTGACCAAGAAGTAGTCGATACGCCAGCCCGCATTGTTCTTGCGGGCGTTGAAACGGTAGCTCCACCACGAATACGCCCCTTCGACATCGGGGTTGAGCATGCGGAAGGTGTCGATGAAGCCGGCATCGATCAGCTCGTCGAACTTTCCTCGCTCCTCGTCGGAAAAGCCCGCGTTGCCGCGATTCGATTTGGGATTTTTCAGGTCGATTTCCTGATGCGCCACGTTGAAATCGCCGCACATGATCACAGGCTTGGGCGCGCAAGGCTCCTCGCCCGTCGTTCGCGGAAGGTCGCAGACCGTCACATGGCCCTCGCCGACGGCGGGGTCTTGCACTGGAACGCCCGCGGGAATCGTGCCCGATTCAAGACCTTTGCAAAATGTGCGGAACGCATCGTCCCACGCCATGCGATGGTCGATGCGGGCGAGTTCGTTTTGCGCGTTCGGAGTGTATACGTCCACGAACCAAAACGAATCGAACTCAAGCGCCACGATGCGGCCCTCGTCATCGAGCTCGGGCACGCCCAGGCCGTGCAAGGCGCGCAGGGGCTGTTTGCGGCAGAACACCGCCGTGCCCGAATAGCCTTTGCGCTCGGCATAGCTCCAGAATTGGAAATATCCCGGCAGGCGAAGGTCGATCTGA
>JAUNDR010000001.1:30659-91900 GCA_030525985.1 Slackia sp.
GACCCTCCTGCAGCTTGGTTTCCTGCAGCGCCACGATATCGGCGTCAAGGGCGGCGATCGATTCCTCGAAGCCCTTCTTCACCACGGCGCGCAGGCCGTTCACATTCCACGAAACAAGACGCATCCGTTCGTCCTTTCGGTCTCTTCGACAGTGCGCCGCGTCCTTGCATTCCCTTGAACGCGGCGGACGCGGCATGCGTTATTGCACAGGGGTTCCTTCTTCGGAAGCGCTCTTTTGCGCGCGGCGCTTCATGCCCGAAAGCCCGTGCAGGATCTTCTCGTGCATCACCAAAGCGACCACGGCGATGGCAGCCGCCACAGCGAACAGGATGATACTCTGCATATAATCGCCCTCGACCAGGCCGTTCGCACCGAACGTGGAAATGAGGACGCCCGGGATGCGGCCGATGTTCGAAAGGAACAGGAAATTCCGCATACGCATATTGGTCAAAGGAACCAGGTAGGTGAACGTGTCTTTGGGAAGGCCCGGAATCAAGAAGAGCACGAACACCATGACGTCGAGCTTCTCGCTCTGCTCGAATTTCTCGAGCTTGCCCATCCATTTTTCAGGAATCATGGCATGCACGAACGGCGCGCCGAGCTTGTGCACCACGGCGAAGATGAATGCGCTCGACACGATGCAGCCTACGATGACGATCAGCGCGCCGCCCCACGGCCCGTACATCATGCCCGCAGCGATCTGCACCACTTCTCCCGGGATGAATGCCACCACGATTTGCAGGAACTGGAACCCGAGCAGCATGAACACGCCGCCGAGGCCGGCGTTGCGCACGTCTTCCACCACGCGCTCCAACCCGCCCGGCTCGGTCAGCTCGGAAATCACGGGCGCGGCGGCGAAGCACGCTATCGCCATCAGCACGAAAAACGCCGCCAAACCCGCAAGCCTGAACAGATCGGCCTTGGTCAGGCGCGCAAAAGCGGGCTTCTTTGAAACAGGAGCCTCAAGCCGCTCTTCGAGCCGGTCGCGCCGCTGCGCAAGCTCGGTCTTGCGCTCTTCGAGCTTCTCGCGCACCGCGCCCGTTTTGGAATCGGATTCTTTCACCACGAAATCTCATCCACCGTTCTATTCGTCGTAGCGGGCTTTGTCGTATTCCTCTTTGAATGCGGCGAACATGCCCGAGACCGATGATTTCTTCGCCGGCACCTGCTTCTTTTTCGCAGCGGCGGGCTCGGCGTCGTCAGTCGCTACGGCGTCGTCGGCGTCGCAGCCGTCGTCTTCATCGACGTCGGCGGCAGCGGGGCGGCTCGCCTTGTCGTACTCTTCCTTGAACGACGCGAACATGCCCGAAACGCGGCCGGATGCCTCGGCCGCATCCGAAGAAGCGCCTTCGTCTGCAGCCGTTACGTCGGTCTCGCGAGGCGCATCGTCCGCCGCGGCAAGCTCCTTCGAATCGTCGCCGTGGCGCGCTTTGTCGTATTCCTCTTTGAACGAAGAGAACATGCCTTTGCTTGCCGCCACCTGCCTGCCGACGGCATAGGCCCCTTCGTTGATGGCCTCGCCCGCGGCATGGGTTGCCTCCTGGACCTTCGGTCTGGCCTTCTCGGCCGCCTCGTGCATGCGCTCTTTGGCGCGGGCCGTGAACTCGCCCGCCGATTCCGCCCAGCCGCCTTCGGGGGTCAGCTCCCATACCTCGTCGGACACCAGGATCGCACCTTTGAATTCGACGGCGTCTCCCGCCTCGCGCGTATCCTCTTTCACCGCAAGGGTCGCCCCCATGCCGCGTTTGAACCCCTTGATCAAAGAGGCGGGAACCTCGAGCGTGCCCAGGAGATATTTCGCCGTCACGCCGTTGGATGCCTCCACGCACGATATCTCGCCGGTGCGCAGGGAAAAGGTGATGTTGCCCACGTAGCCGATCGCCGTGCCGTCGGCGGTCATCAGCGGCATGCCTTCCCAGATGACGCAGGAATCCCAATCGATGCCCATGCGGCGGCACGCAGCAGGACCCGTCATCTCGTCCGCGTCTTTCACCACGATGCGCCCGTCGGAAAGATCGAAACCGTCCAAAGCGACGAACAGATCCTTGCGATGGAACATCCACAACAGGTCGGGCCGCTTCACCATGAAGCCGACGCAGCGCTTCTCGGACGGATGGAAGACGCACGATTTCACTTTGCCGATACGCTTGGTGCGGCGTTTCCCGCCGAACACGCGCATCTTATTCATGTCGTTACTGGTGACCATTTTCTTTCGCGCCATGGACGAACCCCTTGTCAGAAGAGGGCCGGCTGAGCCGGCCCTCGAAATACCATCGATATATAAGCCGAAACGCTACTCGGCCTTGTTTTCGCCTTCGGCGGGCTGCTCGGCGGCCGGCGCCTGCTCGGAAGCGGGCGTCTCGACCTCGGCGGCGGCCGGCGCGACAGGCGCCTCTTCGGCCTTGTCGGCATCGCCCGCCAACGCGGTTGCGGCGGCCGTCATCTTCTCCTGGGCGGCATCCACGACCTCGTTGACCTTCTGGGCGGCGACGGGAACCTTTTCCGCCACGGCGGCATGGGCGGCTTCGGCGTTTTTGGCCACCTGCGCGGCAATGCGGGCACGCGCCGCGTCGATCTTCGCGCGCAGCTCGTCGTTTTTATCGGAGAAGGCGGGCTTCACCGTTTCCGCCGCCTGTTGTGCGCGATGCGTGGCCTCCTGAACGCGCTGGGCCGCATCGCCGTAAACCTGCTTGCCCATCGCCGTCACGTCGGTATAGACGGTCTGACCCGCCTCCACGGCCTGGTCATAAACGCGATGGCCCGATACGACTGCCTCGTTGTAGAGCTCCTGGCCGCGCTCGGCCGCCTGTCCGCCGAGCATCTGAGCCTGGCCGAACGCAGCGGAGGCCTTATCGGCGACCAGCGCCCTTGTTTCGACGCCCTTGCGCGGCGCGCACAGAAGCGCGATGCCCGCACCGACCAAACCGCCCATCACGAATGCACCGAATTTACGTGCCATTGCAGCCTCCTCTCATGCGCCGTCGGACGAATGCCGACATCGGACGCAGACTCTCTTTGCGGTCATTATAGAAGATAACGCCGGGCGCATCGCTTTCGTTGACGTTACGTTTCCCCGTTCTCACGGATGCGCACGGCGCGAAATCCTCAGAACCGCCCGTGCGACAGCGCGGCGTTGAGCCACTCCTGAGCCGTCTTGAGCGCATACAGGGCCACCAGGTCGTCGGCGTAGCTCACTTCCACGCGGGCGCGCAGGCGGCGGCGATCGGTCCAGACGCTCTTGCCCACATAAAGGGGTCCGGTGCCGCCGATGCGCACCTGCTCTTCTATCGTCATATGCTCGAGCAGATGCACGATCGAGGTGTTGTCCGCCACGGCGACGAACGTGGAGCCTTTCCCGTTGACGCAGGCGTGGCTCAAAAGATGGGGGAAACGCCGCAGCGCCGCATTCAGCAAAGCGGGTGTCGTGGAAGCGTAGCGTTCGTCTCCCACGCGCACCTCGGCGACCACGCGATCGGCGCGCACCGCCACGTGATCGATGGAAATCGGATGCACGGGGCAGGCGCACGCGAGCCGTCCATCACGCGCCGCCATCGACCGCTCCCTGGCCCTCGGCGCCGCCGGAAGCATCCGATGCGGCAGCGTCATTCCCATCCGCCGACGCGGATCCTTCGTGCGGTTCGGCGGCGGTGTCGTCGGATACCTTCACGAACGTCGAAAGGATGGCCGCATCCCCTTCTCCTTCGCGAATGACCAGGCCTTTCCTGTCGGGCGAAAACCGATAGACGCCGGATCCGCTCAAATCTTGGAATGAAAAGGAGATTTCCTTCTTCCAAGTATCGAGCGTATAGCCGTAGACGAGCGATTCGGGCATCGAGATGGAATCCTCGTCGATGACCACGGTCATCGAGCCATCCGCCACCTGCCATTCGCCCTGGATATCCGCAACGTCGTCGTAACGCAGGTAGGCGTTCCAGAAAAGAACGCCGCTTATCGCGATGGCTACGATGCAGACGGAAACGACGATCGAAAAGGCTATTTTGCGCTTGCGGCCGCGCACGATGGCCTTCTCGCGCGCATTCGCCTTGCGCGACGTGCTGCGGCGCGTCGGTGCTTCCGCGGCCTGCCCCTGCCTGTCGCCGCCGCCCGCAGCAGGCGGCGCGACGGAGGCGCGGTCGGACACCGAAACGGAACGCCCATCGCGCTCGTCGCGGGCGGGCTCGCTTTTGAAGCCGGCAAGCGGAATGGCGGAACGCAGGCGGGATGCGGGCGATTTCGCCTTGCCGCGTCCTTCGTCAAGATCGCCCAGGTCGAAGAAATCGGACGGCTGCTCGGCACGCTGCAACGGCGCGGCGGCCGGACGAGGGCCTCCCATGGCGGAAACGCGGCGCTCCATGCCGCCGGCAAGGGCGATATTGCGGGCTTCGGGCACGGGTTCGCCCGTCGCGCCCTTCGTCGGCGCGGCGGCTTCGACCGGAACGATCACCTTGAACGCAGGCGGCTGCGCGGTTCGGTTCGCACCGTCGTCATGAGCGGGAATTTCCGGCACGGAAATCTGCGAGACATCCTGGACGGAAATGCGCCCGGCCGAAGCCGCGTCGGCAGAAGCGACGACGCCCGCGTCGCAAGCGACGCCGTCGACAGCATCGTTCTCGGGAAAATCCCGCTCTTTTTCTCCGCCCCCGATCGAAGGGCTGTCATCCAATGGGTCCATAGGCATTCCGTCCGCCTCGATCGCGTCGATGCATGCGACGCACTATCCGTACCATGCCGCGCCCAGAAGCGTCGCGACGTCTTCAGAAGAAAGGCTCCATCCCGCATCGCCGCGCTCTATGACGACGAGCAGCGATTCCTCGCGGGGCTTCACCTTGTCGAACGCGCCGAGCAGCGATTCCTTCAGATATTCCTTGTATTGCTCGGCATCGGCGGCATCGGAACCGAATGCGACCGAAGCCGCGAATACATCGGCCTGGTCGGAGAAGCTCTTCGACGCGACCGACACCTCGACCCACGCCTTGTCGCCGTAGACATCGGCGCCCTCCACGGAAAACGACAGCCCCTCCTGAAGCTTTTCGGCCAGTTCTTCGGGCGTTATGCCCAAGTCGGAAAAGCGATACGACGTCGCCGTGTCGACGCCCGCGTCGTAATCGCCGATGAATTGCTCCACGTAACGCTCGAGCACGCCGTCCTCGTTGCCGGCAAGCGCCGACAGCTGGGCCGAAACGTCTTCTTGCGCCTGCTCGGACTCGGCGGATACGGCCTCATCGTTCGAACGCGCCGCGATGATCGGCGGCTTGGGGTCGATCGCGCGCTCCTCGGGAACGGCGTCGGCCGAACCGAGGACCATCGCCGCGAACGCCGCTGCCGCGACCAGCGCCAAGACGCCCGCCGCAACGGCGATGGCAATGATGCGGCGTTTCGATCCGCCGGATCCGTTCTGCGCCCGAAGACGTCCGGAATCGCCGTCATCGTCGGTGTGGGCGCGCGCTTCGCCCGCATGCTCGGCAGGTGCGGAACGGACGAAAGCGTCGCCGCATTCGGCGGAATCGGGCGAAACCTCGCCGACGACCTGCTCGCGCGGAGGCGGAGGGGGCGTCGGACGGAACGATTCCTCCCGTCGATCGGCATCGTGCATCGCGCACCTCCTCGTGGAATCGTCAGGTGGCGAACCTTCGTTTTCGCCATACAAAGCGATGGACGCCCGAAGCGCCCATCGCATGAATCGATCGATGCCGCAATGCGGCTGAAACGCTTAAGCCTCGGGCGTGATGTATTCCATGCCGCCCATATAAGGAACGAGCACGTCGGGAACCTTCACGGTGCCATCGGCCTGCTGGTAGTTCTCAAGAATGGCGGCCATGGTACGACCCGCCGGCAGACCGGAGCCGTTCAGCGTATGGACGTAACGCGAACCCTTGAAGTTGGCGGGGTCGCGGTACTTGATATTCGCGCGACGTGCCTGGAAATCGCCGCAGTTCGAGCAGCTGGAGATTTCCTTGTAATCGTTGTAGCTCGGCAGCCAGACCTCGATATCGTAGGTCTGACGGGCAGAGAAGCCCAGGTCGCCCGTGCACAGGCTGATGACGCGATACGGAAGGCCGAGCTGCTGAAGCAGATACTCCGCCTCTTCGGTCATGCTTTCAAGCTGGGCGTCGGAATCTTCGGGCGTGGCGAACTTGACCATTTCCACCTTGTCGAACTGGTGCTGGCGGATGATGCCGCGCGTATCGCGGCCGGCGGAACCCGCCTCTTCGCGGAAGCACGGCGTGAATGCGGTGTACCACTTCGGCAGATCGGACGCCTCCAGGATTTCGTCGGCATGCAGGTTGGTCAGCGTGACCTCGGCCGTAGGAATGAGGAACTGGTCCTCGCCCACATGATAGGCGTCGTCTTCGAATTTCGGCAGCTGGCCGGTGCCGAACATGGTCTGGCGCTTCACCACCACGGGCGGCCACCACTCTTTGAAGCCGCGGCTCACGTGGGTGTCGATGAAGTAGTTGATCAAGGCGCGCTCGAGACGCGCTCCCGCACCGCCGAGCACGGTGAAGCGGCTGCCCGAAAGCTTGTTGCCGCGATCGAAATCGAGGATGTTCAGATCGGTGCCCAAATCCCAATGAGGCTTGCTCTCGAAGCCCTCGGAAGCGAAATCGCGCGGGGTGCCCCAGCGGCGACGCTCGGGATTCTCGGTTTCGTCCTTGCCGACCGGCGTGGCGTCGCAAGGAATATTCGGGCTGCCCACCAGGATATCGTTCATCTCGGCATCAATCGCCTCGCGGGCGGCGCTGGCAGCCTCGAGCTTCTCGTTGATCAGGCGCACCTGCTCTTTGGCGGCCTCGGCGGCCTCTTTCTCGCCCTTGCCCATAAGAGCGCCGATCTCTTTCGACGCCTTGTTGCGCTGGGCCTGGAGCGCCTCCTCTTCGGCGATGGCGGCGCGGCGCTTTTCATCCAGCTCTGAGAACTTCGCAGCATCCCACGGGAAATTGCGATTCGCCATCGCCTGGGCGACGGCCTCTTGGTTCTCGCGAACGTAGCGGATATCCAGCATGTCTTTGCTCCTTACCAAGCCGAACGGGTAAAACGCGGGCGCAAGTATCCCGCACCTCGCACGAAGCCGTTTCGCGATCGGGCGCGAAACGCCCTTTCCGGTTTGCAATGCCCCGAAGAAGGCGCGTGCGAATATCGAATCAGTATAACCCAAACACCAGGACGTTTTTCTTTTCAAGCGGCGGCTCGCGACAAACGAAACGCAATCCGCAAGGCGCGGGCGGGAAACGGCGGTCTTTGCGCCGAATGGCTTGCGCAACGACGCTTTTCGTCTAAAATCATCCCGATAGAAACCGCGGCAGGAACCGCGCGCCGCGCGCCTCGCCGATATCCCAAGAAAGAGACGCCATGGATTTCCAATCGATATATCATTTCCTCTTCGAAACCTTCGCCGGCATCGGCATACTCATTGCCGCAGGCCTGGTCATTTCGGTCATCGCCTGCCTCATCATGGAATGGAAGACGCGCCGCACGTTCAAAGACCGCGGCCCGGTCGAAGACGATGACGACGACTTCACGTTTTTCGACGACGAAGACTAGGCAACTCGCGTCTTCGTTGCGCAGATATGCGAAAGCCGCGCCCGCACACGAATGCGGACGCGGCTTTTTTCGTGGAACGATGCGGGCGCGGCCTTACGCCAGAAGCGCCGCCACGCGACCCAGAAGCGGCTCGAAGCTCACGCCGCGATCGCGGAAATCGGGCTGCTTCGCCGACACGAGCATGGCATCGTGCGTCAAGTCTCCCGCGAAACGCACCGCCTCGGCCATCGTGCGACCCGCCATGACGGCGGCGAGAAGCGCGCTGCAATACAGATCGCCCGTGCCGTGCAGCATGTACGGCACAAATTCGTTGCCCGCCTCGAACATATCGAAGTCGCGGCCCGCGACGAAATTGCGGATGATGCCGTCGCCGCGCTGGATGCCCTTGAGCACCACGTTTTTGGCGCCCTTGGCCAAAAGGGCATCGACGATGCGCGCCGCCTCGGCGTCGTCGATATCCACGCCGCCCCAGGCATCGCCGATCGGCTCGCCCAAGATGATGGCGGCCTCGGTCAGGTTCGGAGTCAGGATGTCCGCATCGGCGGCAAGCTGAGCCATGGCATCGCACAGCTCAGGCGTATACGTCGGATACACTTTGCCGTGATCGGCCATCACGGGGTCGACTACGCGCAGCGCATCGGGATAGGTTTCATAGATGCCGCGGATGATGTCGACCTGCTCGGGCGCCCCCAGAAAGCCCGAATACACCGCGTCGATTTCGACGCCGATGCCCTTCCAGGCATTCAGGTAATCGGGCAGCACGTCGGTCGTGTCGTGCATATACCAGCCGGGAAACGCCGTATGGCTCGAGAACAGACCCGTCGGAACAGGGCAGACATCGCATCCTGCGGCGGAAAGCACGGGAATCGCCACGCCGAGGGAACATTTACCGTAACCGCACAAATCATGCACGGCGGCAACGCGCGGAATATAGGCTCCCTCGCGTTTATAGAGTTTGACTTCTGTCGCCTGGCCCATGGAATCTCCTATCTGACGAGCCCGCTGCGGCATCCGGCGATCGCGCCGGCGCCTTTATTGCGCGCCATCATACACCGATGCGGCGAACGGCCGCCCTTGAGTCGCGGTTTTTTCGCCGGCGGGCGCAGACGCGCGAAAGAGACGGTAAGAAAAAGGCGGCGGGCGGAGCTCCGAACTGCATAATTCCAAGTTTCTTGCCCTCAATCGAAAAATCTTTATTTTTCCTCTTGCGCGGCGTTGTTCGTTCGTATATCATTCTCAAACGTTTTCGGCTTAGAAAACAGGCTGCAAAGCCACGCGGGTGTGGCGGAATTGGCAGACGCGTACGGTTCAGGTCCGTATGGGGGCAACCCCATGAAGGTTCAAGTCCTTTCACCCGCACCATCGAATTCGAACAGACCGCTTCGGCGGTCTGTTTTCGTTTCCGGACCATTTTCCACAATCCAAAACGGGGCTTAGCGGGCAAAGCGCCCGCAGACGTGCGTTTATCCTTGGCCGCGTTTCCGAAATGCCCGGCTCTCCCCTTCGGTCCAAAGGCACCCGTTCGACCGCGCTCCCGCGATGCAATCCCGCCGTTTGCGCGGCGGGTTCGCCGATAGCACGCTTCCTTCTCGCCGCCTGCTCGCAGGGCAGGCATTTCCATTACAATGACCGCCATACGACGCGCGGGATCTCCCGCGAATTCCATGCGTATCGAAGGAGTGCAACGAATGCGAAGCGTGAATCTCGGCCTGATCGGCCTCGGCACCGTCGGCGGCGGCGTCGCCCGCCTCATCCTGAAACACCACGATCATTATCTCGAGCACTACGGCATCGACCTGGTCATCAAGCGCGCGTGCAGCCGCGATGAGGCAGAGGCGCAACGCATCGGCCTGGCCGACGGGGTGTTCACGCCCGACTGGCACGAGGTCGTAGGCGACCCCGATATCGACATCGTGATCGAGCTCATCGGCGGCGAGCATCCCGCAACCGAAATCTTCGAAGAGTCGTTCAAAAGCGGCAAACATGTCGTTTCCGCGAACAAGGCTCTGCTGGGCCGCCATGTCGAGCACCTTGCCGCGCTGGCAAGCGAGCACGGCGTGCAGATCCGCTGCGAAGCGGCGGCGGCAGGCGGCATCCCCGTGGTCCACGCGCTCGAGCACGACCTGGTGGGCAACGAAATCCTCACCATCGCGGGCATCATGAACGGCACCACGAATTACATCCTTTCCCGCATGCAGCACGAAGGCCTCTCCTTCGAGGAAGTGCTTTCCGCCGCCCAGGCGGCAGGTTACGCCGAAGCCGATCCGACCGCCGATGTGGACGGATTCGACGCGGCGTCCAAGATCGCCATTCTCTCCTCCATCGGATTCCAGACCCGCGTGACCACCGACGACGTGTTCATGCAGGGCATTCGCAACGTGTCTGCCACCGATATCGAAATGGCGCGCGAGTTCGGCTACACCATCAAGCTGCTCGCCATCGCCCGCAAGACCGCCGAAGGCATCGACGTGCGCGTGCATCCCACGATGATTCCGAACAATCATCAGCTCGCAAGCGTCGACGGCGCCATGAACGCCGTGTTCGTGGTGGGCGACGCCGTGGGCGAGACCATGTTCTATGGCGCGGGCGCCGGATCCTTCCCCACCGCAAGCGCCGTTGTCGGCGACATCATGGCCCTCGCCGACCCCATCGCCAAGGGCGGCTCGCCCCTGCCCGAGCAGGAACCATTCGGGCGCAACCTGGCCATTCGCTCCATCGATCTGTTGAAGACCCGCTATTACGTACGCCTCACCGTGGAAGACAAGCTCGGCACCCTTGCGGCCTGCACGAGCGCATTCGCTGAATGCGGCATTTCCATCTCGCACATCAGCCAGACGGAAAGCGAGGACGGCGAAACCTGCACGCTGATTTATGTGACCCACGAAGCTTTCGAGAAAGATATTCGCAAGGCGAAAGACGCGCTCGAAGCGCTCGAAGGCATTCGCGAAGTGTCCTCCATCATCCGCGTCGAAAACATCGACGCCTGGACCGAGGGTGTGTTCGACAACTAAAACGCGCAAGGCGATGCACGAGGAAAGGCGCCTCGCCACCTGGCGAATATGCGACTGAATCGACAAGGGACGGCTTTCGGGCCGTCCCTTCGTTTGTCTGCAACCAGCGCCGTTTTCCGCTTCGAGAACGCCGGATCGCGAGCGCACGCATCGAGCGACGCAAGCCCAATGAATCCTGAGCATCGGTCTTGAGCAATCGTTTTCGAAGCATTGCCGGAACCACAAGCCCTGGTCAGCGAAAATATCTCGCGCGGCATGAAAGAGCCTTCGACCGACAAAGGAAGCTATCGAAAAATGAAAAAGGCACCCGATGGATGCCTGAGAATTTGGTCGCGGGGGCCGGATTTGAACCGACGGCCTCCGGGTTATGAGCCCGGCGAGCTACCAGACTGCTCCACCCCGCAATATGTAAGTCCCTAAGGACAAAAAGGTATATTACGCAGATTTGACTCTCGCCGCAACATTTCGCGGTTGTTTTCTCGCCGCCGTCACGACTTCTTCACAAATATCCTGACGATCATCCGATTCCTGCATGAACATCCGCTCGGCGAAACCCGGAGGAAATCAGGCGGGAATCCGACCGAAGCCGGATTCCCACCCGCATCGTTCCTATTTCTCTTCAAGCGGACCGAACAGGAACATATTATGAGTGGATTGGAAAAGAAGCCTGCCCGAAGCGGCCTCGTACGTGCTCACGCGAACAACCGCGGTCGAGCGGCCCGCATGCACCACCTCGGTGCGGGCTTCCACCTTGCAGCACGGAACCGCCTTGATGAAGTTAATCGACGCACTCGTGCACACATTGCTCACGCCGAGGGAATACGTGGCGAAACCGCATCCTATCTCGCCGATGAAATAGCCCGTGCCGCCATGAATGCCGCCGCGATAATTCCCCAGACTCGCCGGGATATCCATCGTGAACGTCACGAAGCCGGGCTTTTCCACCTCTACGATTTCGATATTGTCCTGGAATTCCGCCAATGACGGAATATTGCACCTGAGCTTTTCCATGGCAGCAGCGTCGAACATCATTCCTCCATCCGAAACGATTCGCGAGCGCGCCTTTCGCAGCCCGCTTCTGCCATTGTGAGCAACCGCTCACGAAGCCGCCACGGACAGAATGGACCCATTCGTCCCAAGCGGACACGTTCACAGAGGCGAAGGAACGAAAGCCTATGCGCGCTCAACCAGATAGCAGCAGTGTATCTTCGCGTTGCGCTCGAAATCGTACGGGATGGTTTTCGCCGTGATGTCGCTCAGCTTCACGCCCGCGGCGGAAAGGCCCTCCATGTCAGGCTTGAAATTGCGCAGATTGCAGCTGAACACCGCCGTGCCGCCCGGTGCCAGAAGGCGCACGACGTGGGAAAGCAGCTTCACGTGGTCGCGCTGCACGCTCCATGTGGCATCCCCCATGGCCTTCGAGTTCGAAAACGTGGGCGGGTCCACGAAGATCAGATCGAACTGCCGCCCCTGCCTGACCGCCTGCACCATCCATCGCAGCACGTCGGCGCGCTCGAAGCGGTGCTCGGGCCCATCGCAGCCGTTCAACGCCATGTTGCGGCGCGCCCAGTTCAAATACGTCTGCGACAGATCGACCGTCAGCGTGGACTCCGCCCCGCCGACCGCCGCGTGCACCGTGCAAGTGCCCGTATAGGCGAACAGGTTCAAGAAGCGCTTGCCCGCGGCCATCTCCCCCACCATCCCGCGCGTCACGCGATGATCGAGGAAAATGCCCGTATCCAGATAGCTTCCCATGTCCACCTCGAAGACGTTGCCCGCCTCCTGGGTATACATGAGATGGCCGTCTTTTTGCTGGTCGACGTATTGCCCGCCGCCCTTTTCGCGACGACGGGTTTTGGCGAACACGCGATTCGACGGGATGCCCGTCACCGCCGATGCGATAGCCACCGCGTCTTGGAAACGCGCTTCCGCCTTGGCGGGATCGATGGTTTTCGGCGCCTGGTATTCCGCCACGATCAGGCAGCTTTCGCCCTCGCTTTTCCACACGCCGTCGTAGCGGTCGATAGCCACGGCGAAATCGGGCAGGTCGGCATCGTAGATGCGATAGCACGAAACGTCGTTTTTGCGCGCCCACTTGCGACGGTCTTTCGCCATCTTCTTAAAACGCGCGGCGAACTGGTCGGATCCTTTGTCGCGCACATCCACGGACACTTCGGCGCCCGTCTCGAGGTTGGCGACTTTGATGGTCGATGCGAAAGCACCGGTGGATTCAGGAGTAATCGTATTCATGGCCCCTATGGTAACGAAGGCGGGCGAACGCGTCCACGAAAACAGCGGGCGGGCGGCGAAAGAGCGCAAAAGGAAGGCGGCTCGCTCTGCGGAGGCTCGCTATTCCGCGCTCCCGCATGACGGCATGATGCATCATGCGGGAGCGCCGGCCGAAACACGAGATGCGCGGGCGCCATGCGAACCTGCCCCACACAACGCAAGCGCAGCGCGAAAGGCGCAGGAACAATCCTACGCGAACGGCGGGCGGGCGATCATCTCGAGCACCAGCTGGCAACGGATCGAAAGCGGGTCGCGATTCTCATCGAGGAATCGCACGATGTCTTCGCGCTTCAATTCGAACGACTCGATGAACTCGGTCGATTCCGCTCGCGGCTCGCCGACACGTTCTACCTCGGCAAACACCATGGCGATGCTCTCATCGCCCATGCCGAGCGACGAGTAGCCGGGCTGCACGCACGCCCGCGCGCTCACGGGCGCTCCGTTTTCGTCGCGCACCAAGTCGTATCCCGTTTCCTCGCGCAATTCGCGGGCGGCGCATTCGACGATATCCTCGCCTTGCTCGCGTAATCCGGCAGGAAACGCCACGCACATCCTGTTCATGGGATAGCGGAATTCGCGAATGAGCAGAAAGGCGTCGTCGGCCGTGTGCCCCACGATGCATACGGCGTCGGATTCAGGCGCGGGCGCGGCTTCGGCCTTCACCTCGGCCGCATAGCGTTCGAGCGGTTTGCGGGAAACCACTTCGTAAGGAAGCTCGCGCCCGTCGGGGAATGCGTATGTCAGCACGTATTTCTTCAGCCAGCCGTCGCTCACCTGCTCGACGTCTTTCAAAACGGGCACGTCCATTACAAAACCTCCAGCTCGCGGCCCACGGCGATGAACGCCTCGACGGCGAAGTCGAGGTCTTCGCGCGTATGCGCCGCCGAAAGAATGCAGCGGATGCGAGCTTTCCCGCGCGCGACCAGCGGATACTGGATTGCTTGGGCGAAGACGCCGCGTTCGTAAAGCGCATCGCTCATGCGCACGGCAAGCGCTTCGTCGCCGATCATGACGGGCACCACCGGCGTGGTGGATATGCCCGTATCGAAGCCCGCCTCTTCCATGCGGCGCGCGAAGTAATCGCGGTTATCCCACAAACGACGAACCCGCACGTCATCGCGCGAAATCAGACGCAAAGCCTCAGCAGCGGCGGCGGCAAGCGAGGGCGCCAAAGGCGATGCCGTCAGAATGAATGAGCGCGCGCCCACGCGCACGCGGTCGATCAGCTCTCGACTGCCCGCAACGAAGCCTCCCATCACGCCGAACGCCTTGCCAAGCGAGCCGGTTTCCACCTGCACGCGCCCCTCGAGTCCGAAGTGCGCCACCGTGCCGCGGCCCTGCGGCCCCATGACGCCGTCGCCGTGCGCGTCGTCGACCAGGAAGGTCGCCCCGTAACGCTCGCACACTGCGGCGATTTCGTCGAGCGGCGCCACATCGCCATCCATGCTGAACACGGCATCGGTCATGACCAGCTTGTTTTCCGCCTCGCAAGCAGCGAGTTTCTGCTCGAGGTCGCGCACGTCGCAGTGCTTGTACACGGTAGTATGCGCGCGAGAAAGCCTGCATCCGTCGATAAGGCTGCCGTGGTTCAGCTCGTCCGAGAAAATCTCGTCGCCCTTGCCGACAAGCACGGGGATGACTCCCACATTCGCGGCATAACCCGAACTGAACACAAGCGCCGCCTCGACGCCTTTGAATTCCGCGAGTTCGCGTTCGATCTCGGCATGCACGGGAAAATCGCCCACAATGTTACGGCTCGCGCACGGGCCGACGCCGTAGGAATCAAGCGCGCCTTTGGCAGCGGCAATCAGCTCGGGAGCATCCGCCAAGCCCAAATAATTATTCGATGCCAAATTCACCACGCTCTTGCCCGCAAGCACCACGCGCCCGCCCTGGGGCGTTTCGGTCGTTCTGAACATGCTGCCTCCTCTTCCTTTGCGCCCTTCGCAAAATGCATCCGACATCGGTCGTCTTTGCGCCATTGTACGCGCGAAAACAAACACGTCGCGCGAGGCGCGCGGACACAAGCCGCAGACGGTGCGAGGCAGGTTTTCACGGAACGGACGCAAGATGCTAAAAACACGAGGAACCGCCACCCCGAACGCATCAAGCCGCACAAACGCGTACACTCTGATAAAAACCAACACCGCACGCGACGCACCCGCCGCGTGCAAGTCTCTTTTCGAAAGGACCCGCCATGACCGCCGAACATACCGGATCTTCCACCTGCGCGCTTGCCGACCGCATGCGCGCCTACGCACGCCTCATCGTAGAAGCAGGATGCGCCCTCAAGCCGGGCCAAGACCTGTTCGTCCGCGCAGACATCGAAAGCGCCCCTCTCGTGCGCCTCATCACGAAAGAGGCCTACGACCTGGGAGCACACCATGTGACCGTGCGTTTTTCCGACGAAGCGATCGAGCGCATGCACTATGACCATTGCGCGATGGACGTCTTCGAAAACGTCCCCTCGTGGCTTGCGGAACTGAACAACAGCATGGCGCGCAATGGAGCCGCCGTGCTCACCATCGATTCGGACGACCCCGAGGCCATGTCGGGCATCGACGTCCGCAAGCTCGCCGCGCGCGCCCAGGCGAGCCATAAAGCGTGCAAGGAGTTTTACGACGCGCTCGATTTCGGACGCTGCGTCTGGTGCATCGTGGGCGGCGCGTCGCCCGCGTGGGCACGCAAGGTTTTCCCCGACCTGCCCGAAAACGAAGCGGTCGAGCGTCTGTGGGACGCCATCTTCACCACCGTGCGTCTTGAGGGCGCCGATGCCGATAGGGCCATCGCCGCATGGAATGCGCACCGCGAAAGCTTTTCGCAGCGTTGCGCATGGCTGAATGCCCAGCGCTTCGACGCGCTGCACTACACCAACGCGCACGGCACCGACCTCACCGTCGGACTGACGGATAAGCACCTGTTCAATGGCGGAGGAGATACCACGGTGGACGGCGTGAGGTTCTTCCCCAACATGCCCACCGAAGAAATCTTTTCCACGCCCGACCGCCTGCGCGCCGAGGGAACCGTGGTTTCGGCCATGCCGCTCGCCCACAACGGCAGCCTAATCGAAGACTTCAGCCTCACGTTCAAAGACGGACGCGTCGTCGACCTGCATGCCGCGCGCGGCGAAGACGTACTGCGCTCCATCGTGGAGACCGACGAGAACTCGTGCCGTTTGGGCGAAGTGGCGCTGGTGCCCTTCGACAGCCCGATCCGCAATGCAGGCGTGCTGTTCTACAGCACCTTGTTCGACGAAAACGCAAGCTGTCACCTGGCCCTCGGCCGCGGTTTCGCCGATTGTTACGAAAACGGCTTCGAGATGACCGAAGACGAGCTGTTCGAAGCGGGCGTGAACAAAAGCGCCACGCATGTCGACTTCATGATCGGCACCGACGATTTGAACATCGACGGCATCAAGGCGAACGGAGAGCGCGTGCCCGTTTTCCGCAACGGCAACTGGGCATTCTAGAAAGTGCGAAACGCCCCTCGCCGCAAAGACGAGGGATGCGGGCGCAACGCTACGGCAAGGCGCACGAAAGATGAGGCGCGGGGGCGGCGGCTCCGATCGCCCCGCGCGACGCTCACCCTCCCCTGTTGACACGAAATGCCTGATGAAAAATGTAAAGAACGACGAGAGCACACCTTGCAATGCGAGGTTCGTCGCATCCGGCGGCACACGGTCGAAACGGGCATGCCGCATCCGGCAGCGTCCGCCCCAGGGTCTGCGGCGGCCCTTGGGATACCCGGAAAAACGCCGCGTCGCGCTCCTTCGCGGGTGCGGCGCCTGTGAAGACTTTTTCGGAATCGGCTGCCACCGGGACGCTCGGGTGTAGCATGGACGCTTCTGCACCCGACACGAATCGAGATGAGCCCGAACGCTCGCACCACACTATGCAACGAACCGAACAAGACCATAAACCGACCGGCGCCGAAAACGAAGCAACGCAACCGAGCAGGCCGCTTCGAACGCCCGAAGCATCCGGAACACCCGAGCGCTTGGCCGAAGCACGGGTAAAGACCGCAGACCAAAAGCACCCCCTGGCACAGGCGGCGAAGGCGGAAGGCGACGCATCATGCAATGCCGACCGAAACGCCGGCATGCCCATCGACGCAGACCCCGCCGACGAGATGGCCGGCACCGAGGACGGTTCGGCCGATTGCTCCGCACCCCGTGTGCGTAAGCGCGACAAGGCGAAACACGGCAGCAAAAAACTCGGCATGTTCTGCATCCAGCTCGCGTTTCTCGCGGGCGTCTGCTACGTCGGCAATGCCGTTTCCGCATCGCTGCCCATTTCCATTCCCGGCAACATCTGCAGCATGGCGATTCTGTTCGCGCTGCTCGTCAGCGGGATCATCGCCGAGGACAAAATCTCCCTTATCTCGAACTTCCTCCTGAAATACATGCCCTTCTTCTTCATTCCGGCGGGCGTCACCATTCTGACCAGCCTTCCTCTTATCGAGGGACGCATACCGCAGTTCCTGCTGGTATGCCTGCTCACCACCGTCATCGTGTTTCTCGCCACATCGTTCACCGTGGTGCTGGTGACGCGACTGCAGAAATACGCCCACGCGAAACGCACCGGGCGCGATGCAAGCTTCGCCGCCATCTTCACGCTGAAAGGCGACCCGCGCGTCACGGAAACGTCGAGCGACGAAGCAAGCGCCGGATAGGCGCGAACACGCGAAGGCGCGCGGGCAAGGAGACGATGCTCGCCAAGCGCCGACGGCCCCGACGCGGAAGAAAGACGAATCGCCTCGACCGCCGCACGCCGACGCAGAGGCTTCGCACGACAGAAAACGACGCAGACGCCCAGCGCAACCGACACCGCATCGATCGCTGAAAGAGAGCAACCATGAATTTCATGCCCCTGATAGAAACCGCCGCCAGTCTGGCGCTGACCGTCGCCGTTTTCGCGGGCGCCGTCTGGCTGAATAGGAAAACGAAATCGCCCCTGCTCAATCCGTTGTTGGTATCGGTCGCCGTGATCATGGCGCTCATAACGCTCTGCGGCATCCCGCTTGAATCCTACGAATCGGGCACGCGCATCATCGCCTCCATGCTGGGACCCGCCACCGCCGTTCTGGCGTTTTCCATTTACCAGCAGCGCAAGATTCTCAAGAGCAACTTCCTCCCCATTTTCTCAGGCTGTCTCGTAGGATCGATCGTGTCGATGATCAGCGCCTATGCGCTTTGTACCTTCTTCGGACTGGGCGAGGAGGTGGCGTTGTCGACCCTGCCGAAATCGACCACGGCGCCGATCGCGCTTTCCATCACGGACGAACTCGGCGGCACGGCGTCGATCACCATGGCGGCCGTCATGACCACGGGCGTGCTGGGCGCCATTTTCTCGCCCATGCTGGCGAACGTGTTCCGCATTAAGAACAAGGTGGCGCAAGGCGTGGCTATCGGCACATGCAGCCATGCCATCGGAACGGCGAAGGCCCTTGAAATGGGCAAACTCGAAGGCGCGATGAGCGGCGTCGCCATCGCGGTGTCGGGATTGCTGACCTGCTTCATCGTGATCGCCGCGCAAGCACTCGGCTAGAACGGCGCAAGCGACGGCAGACCGCGGGCGGCAAGCACCCCCTGCCTGCGCATGAATCCTGCCGAACCGAGCGATCGCAAGGCAGCGGGGCTTTCGGCGAAGAACGCAAGCCGCAACGAACCTCGAAAACCGCCGCCCCCACGACGGCGCAAGCGGCAGCGGGCACGGCAAAAAGAAGGCGATGCCCCCTCGCCCTCGCAGGAAGCATCGCCTTCTTCATGTTCGAAATCCGCTCTCGCCCATGCGGCCGCCTGCAAAGGCGGCCGCAATCGCAAGGCGGCCTAACGGATGAAATTTGTGCGGATGACGGGGTCTTGTGCGGGGCGCTCGATGCCCGCAGCCTTGCCGGCCTCGATGCATTTCATTAGCCATGCCATGTTGCGGCCGAGCGTACGCATGGTTTGCATGCCCTCTTCGTCACGCAGCACCTCTTCAGGCGTGCTGCCATGCACCTGGTTCCAGTATTGCGACCCCACGACCACCATGTTCGATATGGTGAAATACTTGTTGAGCTGGTCGAACGTGGCGGTTGCTCCTCCGCGACGACACGAGGCGATCGCCGCCGCCGGCTTACCTGCAAACAGTTCGCCGCGACCGTAGAATGCGCGGTCCATAAACGAGGTGAGCGCGCCTGTCGCGCTGGCGAAATGCACCGGGGAGCCGAACACGAAGGCATCGTATTTGGGAACGTCGTCGATGAACTGATTCACGGCATCGTCGATGAAGCAGTGGCCCGACTTGAGGCATTTTCCGCAACCGAGACATCCGGAAATGGCGCCCGTGCCGATCCACATGATGTCGGCATCGACGCCTTGCCCCTGCAATCCCGTTTCCACGGCGCCGAGCGCCGTATACGTGCAACCGCGACGGTGCGGGCTTCCGTTGATGAGCAGCGCTTTCATTCGTTCCCCCTTCGGTCGGTAGAATCATGGTCTCATGATAACGCTTCGCCCGGAAAGACACGCACGCCGTTGCCGACCCGTGCTTATTCGCACGGATGGCATGTGCGGGCCGATAGGCATGCTGGATTTTTAGAAATATTCTTTTCGAGGCCGAATATCGGGAGGATAGTAAGCCGCAAGTTGCTGCCATGTCACGTCGGCAAAATCGACATCGTCTCTGTCGCAGGAAACGTAAGCATCTATGAGAGAAGCAAGAGCCCTGCCATCAACAAGCTCGACACCGAACTCACTCGCACGAGACCTTGCTCCCGACGAAAATTGGCTTGTCGTCACGAACACCATACGATCAGCTCGTTCGTGAGCATTAACCCCGACAAGCTTATCAATGAGGGGCCTGCTTACCGTATTTCGCTCCGCATAGCATTTGCACTCCATGATTCCCGATTTCCCCTTCGGATCGACGAATTTGACGTCAAAGCCACCATCAGCGGTTTTAGCCGTCGTTTCGCATCGATAACCCATAGAGGAATACAGCCAGGAACAATACCGCTCGAAACCGGAAGGATCGTTCGAAAATGAATCATAGAGCTGCGATGCTGTTCTAAGATGACGCTTGTTGCGTGCAGCACGAACATTGGCCAGCTCAAGATCGCAGAGCTGAATAGAAACATCATTCTTGCGCAATTCCCGTACAATCCAGAGCATTCTTTCAGGATATGGGCATCTCACTTTGAACGAACCGACACCGAGTCGGCATTGGCCCCACAAAAGCTCATTGCCCGACCTCCGCTTATCACGTGACCCATCCTTGTTGCCAAAATGCCATCGAGGAAATGCCAAGGTGAACGAATCCGACCCCTTATTCAATCGCAATCCCACGACAACCGTCGAATCGCACTGCACGTGATAAGCCTTCCTGAACAAACGGCGCATAAACCAGCGGATGGTGAATCTCGCCAGCCAGAAAAGAGCCCAAAGGAAAAACAGCGAAATGAACAGGCAAGCAATTGAAGCCAAAACTGCTCCGGTGTTTGAAAAATCTATTTCCTTTTCAAAAATAAAATACGCTATCTTTTCGAAAAATTCCGCAATAGAAGCAACCAACCCCTGCATCCGTCCGCGCACCATCTCTCACTAAAGCTCGCCTAATCCCATCTGGCCATTTATGCAAAACAAGAGGAAATGCCAGTTAAATCAGCATGGTACCATGTCGACCGGCAAGCAACCCTGGCACCGCAAGCCATCAATGTCATTAATCAAAGGCTAACAAGGACCCATGACCACTCGACCTCTCAATCAATCTGGAAAATTTTTCCTTGCTCGTTTCTCCAATTCCTCCATCAAACCGAGCGCGCCTGAATATGTCGAGGGCGTTATCTTCGACCTTGACGGCACGCTGATCGACAGCATGCCATGGTGGGAGAATCTCGGTGAAAACTACCTGATAGCTCGCGGGAAAACGCCCGCTCCCGACATCCGCCGCCACTTCAAGCGCATGACGCTCGAGCAATCGGCCGTACTCCTGCGCGAAAACTACGACCTTGAAGAATCGGTCGAAGAAATCTGCCGCGGCATTCTCGACGGCATCGAGCACGCCTATCGCGACAGCATTCCGCTGAAGCCGGGCGTGGGCGAAATGCTTGACGCCATGGCGGATGCGGGCGTGCGCATGTGCGTGGCAACCGCCACCGAGCGCCATTGCGCCGAAGCGGCACTTGGACGCCTGGGCATCAGAGACGCATTCTCCGCCGTTCTGACCTGCAGCGAAGCAGGTGCAAGCAAAACCGAGCCAGCCGTGTTCGAAGCGGCGCTCTCCCATCTTGGCACGCAGCGAAACAAGACGCTCGTCATGGAAGACTCGCTGCATGCCATAGAAACCGCCCATGCCGCAGGGTTTCCCGTGGCCGGCGTATTCGAGCGAAGCGCCGCACCCGAAGCGAACGCCATCCTGACACGCTCCGATATTTACCTGCATTCATTCGCTCTGGCGGAAGCGCGCGCGTAGTTCGGCCGGATTCCGGCAAGGTTTCGCACGAAAGGCGCAAGAAATCGAAGGGAAATGCGCCGATCAACGATGGGTTCTCGGCACGAAAGCAAGAGAATCCGCTTCCGACCTCGATGAACTTTCGATAAAACAGCGTAAGAAAAGGCGCTCATCTCCCATAAATACGCGCCGGATACGCCTGATAGCCTGACTTCGCGAACGTCTGCAAACATCGCGAACGAAGGAGGAAGGCCATGAGGAAGAGCACGCGGAGATGCGCGCCGCACGAGAACGCCCGACAGCAGCCGAAAACAATACGGGCAAGCGCACGCGCACTTGCCGCCAAGATGGCGAAAGCCGCAAGAGCGCTCGCCGCCGCGGCAATCGTCGCCTTAGGAATCGCTGCCGCGCCCGGAGCGGCATACGGCAACACGGGCGGCGTGAAAATCGATGAAGTGCCCGAAAGCGAATTCGAACCGATCGGATACGAGGCGTCGTTCGACTTCGACGACATGGAAATCATCGACGGATTCAAGGCGGTCGACGACGTGGGAATCTATTTCGACCATCGCCTCAGCGACGGCGACAATCCAAGTCTCGATGACCTTTACCTGCAGGTCAAAGGCCATCCCGGTCTCGCATTCGCAATCGACGAATCAACCCCGAAAGGCACAGCCGCGCTGCGGTATACGAACGGCATCTACAAAGGCGAGGCCTTCGACGCCATCGTCACGCTTGAAGATTGGAGCTATTTCGAGCCCGATTGCGGCTGGGAGAACTACGCGCCCTATTACGAAGGCCATGAGGTGTTTCAACCGGGCGTCTACATCAGCACGCATTGGAAATCGCTTTCGGATAGCGAGCAGGGCTACCAGAACTTCAATTTCTACACGGTGGGCCTTTCCGACCTCAAGATAAGCGTGCAATTCGTACGCGCGGGAACCGATGACCCGATCGAAGTGAAGGGCCATGCGACCTGCATCGATTTGGATACTACGCAGGCATTCGAGTTCGGCGGCTGCATTGCCGGCGGACGCATCGTCGAAGGAAACGACGTCCTCTATCTGGAAAACGACGGAACCCGCGTATGCTCGGAACACGTCTATCTTTCCACCGACGGGTGGAAACACCCCGACGAATACAAACGAGGACTCGTCGAAACGTTCTACGACACCACGGGTGAAAACATCGATACGCCCGCCGAGTTCCACTTCTTTCCCGGATGGCGCGAAAGCGCGTTCGAAAACGACGGATGGCCCGACCCCCAATCGTTCTTCGCGCTGACGCCCGACTTCCTTACCGCGCCGAATCCCGACGAAAACCCCGACGGGCAGACCGAAGTGGTCAAGACCGCCGATAAAACCGAAGGCGTGACGCTCGGCGACGAAGTGGAATACACCGTCGACTTCAAAGCGCACGAACAGGGCGTGAATTGCCGCGTAGGCTATCGCTATTCGGCGCTTGAAATCGTGGACGCTCTGCCCACCGAAATGACATATGTCGACGGCTCGGGATATCTCGAAAACGAAAACGGAGAACGCATCGAAGGGGCGGGAACCGTCATCGCAAGCGAAGCCCCGACGGAAGACGCAACGGATGACGGCCAGGCGAGCGAAAACGGCGGCACAACACCCGAAGCCTCCGGAAACGAAGCATTCGGAAACGCGACGAGCGCAGAACAGAATGAGGAGGGCGACCCGAACCCGCCGGCAACGCAGGACGGCAACGAGGACGAATCCGCCCAGGGCGCCCCGGACGATACGACCGCCGCGCCTGCGAATGCCGTGCGATTCGTATTCGATGAAGAATACCTGGCGAACATGCCCATGAAGGGAGAGCACTACCGCTTCGTCTTCAAGGCGAAGCTCGCGCACTACCCCGCCGATGGAAGCGCCTTCGTGCGGAACAGCTCCTATGCGCTGATCAATGCAAAAGGCAAGACGCCCTCGAACGACGTCGATACGGGCATCGTCAAACCCGCGCTCGCCATTGAGAAAGCGTCCGACAAAACAACGTATCGGCAGGACGAAACGGCACGCTATACGCTCACGGTTTCGCAAACCGAAGAAGGCCTTACCGCTGAAAACATCGTGGTGCGCGACGAGATGGCAACACCGGGCATCGGCGAAATCGTCGAAGGAAGCGTGGCCCTCGCGCGCCCCGACGGCGAAGAGGCGCAAGCGGAGCCCGCGTATCTGCGCGATGACGAAGGGGGCGTCGTCGGATTCGAACTCGAGACGAATGCGAACCTCGCCTTCGGCGAAACCATGACGATAACCTACGACGTGCTTATGCGCACCCCCGCATCGACGCTCGAAAACGAAGCGGCGGCTTCCGCCGACAACGCGCAAGAGGCAGCCGATGACAACGTGGTGGAAATCGCAGCACCCGCAGCCGAGCCCGCCGACGAACCCGTCATCGAACTGACGAAAGACGCCGATGCGGAAGAAGCGGCCGTCGGAGACGTCGTGACGTATCGCATCGTCGCAGCCATCACGCAAAGCGGCGCGACGAACGTCGTGATATCGGACGACAGCCTCCCCGAAGGCATGCCGATCGACCCCGAAAGCATAACGGCGCGCGTCAACGGAGAGGCGTTGCCCGACTTCGAACCCGCCTTGGAAGGCAACGGATTTTCTGCACGCTTCACATCCTTAAACGATGGCGACCTTGTCGAGATAACGTATTCCGCCCAGGTGAAAGACGAGAATCTTGTTGGAACGACCGTGGTTAATACCGCCGTTTTGACCGCCGACGAACTTGAGAAACCGCTCAGTGACGAAGCGAGCGTCGACGTTTCACCCGCAAGCCAGGATGCCGTGCCGCCTGCGGCCGATGCTCCCGATAGCCCGGCGAGCACAGGCGGACCCGCCCCGGCAGGCAAATTCGTCAAAACGGGCGATGCGATAAACGCGTATCTTCCCTGGGTTCTTGCCGTAGCAGGCATCGCCGTCGCAGCGCTCGTCGTTGCCGCCGCAAAACGAAAACGAGCGGAACATGAGAACGCGCAAAACCACGCGGCGGCATTGGCGCGGGCGACCGAATACGGAACGGCTCGAAACGAGCACACGCGCTAACCGCATCGAGGCAGGCAATCCGACGGGAGATGCTCGACCAACCAGCACACCCGAAAGCCCCGCCGCGCAAAACGAAGCATGCCCGCGAAAATGAGCATTCGCGGGCATGCGGCGATGCCGGACAGGCGATCGGCCGGCCGAACCCCCTACGCCACCTGATGGCGACGGAACGCGATGGCTGCCAACGGCACGCATACCGCGAACAGGATGCCGTAGGCGAGCGCCTGCATCCCGATGAGGTCAACAACGCCATCGCCGATCGGATACGACATATATCTCCAGAACATAGTGGGAGCCACCAATCCGTTCGCTGGGAAAAGGGCGGAGAGATGCACCAGCAAGCCCGACCCGCCCGTGGGGATCATGCCCGTCAAAAGAACGGCCGCCACGTCGATCGCAAAAATCGAAAGCAGCGAATGCAACTTCGACGAAAGCAGCAGCGTCAAAGCCGCAAACCCGAGCGTCATCAGATACGCGATGCCCGCCATGATGACGACGCACTGAGCCATGGTTAAGCCGTACGGCGAGGAAACCGCCAGAATCTGCACGGGAAGATCGGCCCCGTCCGCACCGTAAGCGCACAGCGACACGGCGCAGATAATGCCCACGCAAAGCGCGAAATACGCTGTGGTGAACAGAAATGCCGCGATGAACTTGGCAGCAACCAACCGCGAACGGCCATAACGCGATGAAAGAATCACGCTGTCGGTGCGCTCCTGATATTCCGCCGCGAACATCGGGGCCAACGCCACGCAGACAGCAAGGATGGCGAAGATGACGAACGCCATGCAGTCCATGATGTTTTCCCATCCGCCCGCATAGCCGTACACGATCGGCTCGGGCACTCCGCCCTGCTTCTGGGTCCAGTACGAACGCTCGGCATCGGAATATTCCCACGAGCCGCCCTGCCCATCGTCGAGAATCGCCTGGGTTTTCATCGCCAGCGCATCGTAGAACGAAACTGCAGGCACAGGGCCCAATAAGGCCGCCATCTGGATAGGCTCTTTGCTGCCGTCGCTCCAGGCGCCGAAAAGCCACGACCAATAGCCCGAGCCGTACAGCTCGCGCGCGCCATCCACGCCGTACGTCGATTTCACCGCATCATATGCGGCGGCATCGCTCATCGCGGCGATCGCTTCGGGATCAAGCTGGGAAAACGCCAAGTCATAATAGGAGGAAAGCTCGTCGGCGATGCGTTCGTCGGTCAATACGCCCGCTCGCGCTTCGGCATTCGCCTGCCGCTGATGGATGGCGTCGAAACCCGACAGGATTTCATCGGTATTGCTCGTGGTCTTCGTCTGCAGGACGTTCATCGCCATGATGACGCACAGCAACGCGACGATCGCAACACAGGTATAGAACGTCGAGCGGCGGGCGACGATTTTCTTGAATTCGAATTTCACCAAATCGAACATGGCTATCTCCCCTTTACGTGGCGGCCGCCGAAAAGCCCGCCGCGATGGCGAGCGTCCGCAGGCCCGTCGCCCGCCGCATCGAAGCGGGAATCTGACGAGGCGAAGCCGACGCCGTCTTCGAACATGTGCAGATAAAGGTCTTCCAAGGTCGGATCGACGCGAACGGCATCGACGACAGGTGCCTCATCGGCCACGATGCGCATTACGGCGAACCCGTCGGGCGCATAATGCACGTTGCTGACGCACAGCGAAACGGCAAGCGAATCGGCTTCGCGCGCCGGCACGCGACACTCCCACACCTTGCCCGCAACCGATTCCGTCACGGCATCGGGAGCGCCGCGCAGCACGAATCGGCCGCCCTTCATCACCAGAATATCGTCGGCGATATATTCCACATCGGACACGATATGCGTGGAAAGCAGCACGATCTTGTCTTGGGAAAATCCCGCAATAAGGTTTCTGAAGCGCACGCGCTCTTTCGGGTCGAGACCCGCCGTCGGTTCATCGAGTACCAGCACGGCGGGATCGTTGAGAACGGCCTGGGCGATGCCCAAACGCTGCTTCATGCCGCCTGAAAACGTCCGCACCTTCGATTTCGCCTGATGGGAAAGCCCCACCTCTTCAAGCAGGTCCGCACAACGCGCCTTCGCGGCACGCCGGTCCATCCCCTTCAGCGCCGCCATATACAGCATGAAATCCATCGCCGTGAAGTCGGGATAATAGCCGAAATCCTGCGGCAGATAGCCCAGGCGCGCACGGTATTCCCCGCCGAGGCGCGCGATATCGACGCCGTCGTAAACGATGCGTCCTTCGGTTGGTTTCAGCACGTCGCACACCATGCGCATGAGCGTGGTCTTGCCGGCGCCGTTCGCGCCAAGCAGACCGTAGACACCCGAGCCGAGCGTCGCCGACACGTCGTCTACCGCAAGCGCGTCGCCGAAGCGCCTGGTCAGATTCTCAAGAGAAAGCTCCATGGTTTCCTCCTATCGATTGATACACGACGAATCGAACGAGAGCATGCGCGCCGAAGAAACCGCATCGGCAAGCCAGGCCCGCACTTCGAATGCGACCCATATCAACGACGCCGCCGCAACTACGGCCCAAATCCACAACGACGCCTGGGCATAAAGCCACGGAGCGCGCGCGGCTGCGCAATACGCTGCCGCAACCACCACGGCGCCCCATGCGGCGGCCGCCGCAAGCGCGCCCGCCCCGCCGAATCGCCGCGCCGCCGGCAGGCAGCCGGCAACCGTAATGCAGTAGGGAGCGAACGCGCAGACGAGCGCGAACGCAAACGACACATCGGCGTCGGAGTATGCGACGCACGCCGCCACAACCGCTATCCCGACGGCATTCGAGCAGGCGAGCACGGCCATACGGGCGGCGGCGACGGATCGAGCGTCGTGCAGACACGACCGCTCCAGCTCCATGACGCCATATGTGCGAGACGACGCCGCTTCAGGCAAGCCGCACACCGCGATGGCCGCAGCGGCGAAGCAGCCATAGAGGCCCGACACCGCGGATTCGGCATCCGCAAGCGCGAAAGCCGCAGCGACCGCCACCACGAACGCCTGCAGCAACCACGAGCGTGCACTCATGAAACGCGCCTGATCGGCAACGAACCGCAACGTTTCGCACGCTCGCCCCCACGCGATACGCAAGCGAGCGGGCACAACGGATGCGTCCGTCGCTTGCCCATGAGTTTCCGCACGCTTCGCGCCGTCTGCAGCTTGTGCATCCTCGGCCAAACGCCGCACCTCCCGCACCGCCGCCTCCATGGCGGCCGCTTTCGCCGACCGGTCGGCAACGCCGCGCTGCGCACGGTAATGGGCACGCAGCAACGCCTCGACATCGCCCTCGCGAACATCCGACGAACCGCCCGAAAGCCCTTCGTCTCGTCTGCCGCTCACATCGTTCGCAGCACGAAGAGCGCGCGCCGACTCACCGGCATCCGCGTTGTCGGCAGACACCGCAATGCGAAAATCACCGCTGGCTGCAGCGTTATCCGGCGATATCCTGCCTTCAACGCCGTCGATGGCTTCGAGCATCTTGTTTTCGAAAGACCTCACGCAAGCCTCCCATCCGATTCCAAGGCAAGAGCGTCGCTCACCTGCGCGAGCGCACGCTTGACCAGCCGGTTCATCGCAAAACGCGATATCCCCATGACGCATGCGGCATCCGCCACGCCGAGCCCCTGATCGAAGCGAAGCTCGATCGCCTCGCGTTCATCGGGAGCAAGGCCGGCGAGAACCGACTCCAGCTCGACAGGATATGCATCGTGCGTTTCGGGCTCCGCCGCCTCGTCGAGCTCGACCAGGTGCGGCGCCCTTCCCAACGAGCGAGCCGCATCGGCGCAGACATTCCGCGCGATAGTCAGCAACAACGCCAGCGGTTTTCCGCGTTCGTCGTACGCCTTCGAACTGCGCACGAAGCGTAGGAACGCCTCTTGCGCCATATCCTCGGCGGCATCGCGCACGGGCGCATGGCGCCTGCAGTACGCCAAAACGTCGTCGTAATGCCACTCGACGATGCGCTCCACATCGGCCACATCGAGTATCGGTCCGCGCGAAGGCATATGATGCGCCGCATGCAGCGCGCGTTGGGTTCCGGTTATCAAGCGTTTCTCACCTCCTATCCTCTTTAACGACGGCGCAATGTGAAATGTGCGCGCCGATGCAAAAGAAATGCAGAAATATCGACGCCCCACCGAAGCGCCATCGAAGATCGCACGGAAAATCGCTTCCAAGGGAGAAAAACGACGGGTATGACACGGCAACGACTCGCATCCGAGATGTCGAAATCCCTCTTCGCCAGAATTAATACCCGTTTGATTCTTATGCGTAGATTAACTTGGCACACTTTTCCAAGCGCGATGTGACGCTCGTGCCATACCCGCAAAAAAATGGGAACGCACCGGGCGGAAGAATGCAAGAAGGCGCCCCGAAAAGGACGCCTTCCCGCGAATCTATAGGACAGGCCCAAAATTCCATCGCTCCATCGGGCGAAAACGTCGCCCCGCAACGAAATTCCCTGTCGGAGCCTGCCGCTCTTTCAGCATGCAACGCAATATCGCGATGCCGCCCGCCCGAACGGCGCGACTATTCGTCGCACACCGCCCATACGCGCGCGGGCAAGCCGGATGCGCCTTCGATGCGCGGCCATGCCACGAACACGATAGCGCCCGCCGGGGGCACCTTGTCCAGGTTCGCCATGATTTCAACCTGCAAATGGCACGTGTCGAGCACATAGCGCTCGACCGCCAGATCATCGGCCTCGACCGCCAAATACGACGCATCGGTGTCGAACGTCTCATGACCGTTCATGGCAACGCCGCGCTCTTCGAACAGGAATTTCAGCGTTTCGATCGACCATCCGGGGCAATGCTCGCCGCCGTCTTCGTCCAGATTGCACAACGCATCGTAGCTCGGCCAACGCTTGTACCAATCGGTGCGCAACGCCACGAACGCCCCTTCGGGAATGCGGCCGTACTGCGCCTCGTAAGCCAGAATATCGTCGATGGTCACCGCATAATCGGGGTTTTCCACCGCCTTGTCGGAAATATCCACTACGCACAAAGGATAGGCGCTCTGCTCGACGCCGAATGCTTCGGCGGCGGGACGGCCTTGCACGAAGTGCATCGGAAAATCGACATGCGTTCCGAACTGACCGGGGAATTTATAGGTATGGATGCGGCACGAAAGCATTTCTTCGTCGTAATCGAACACGGTCTTGCACAGTTCCACCGACCCGTCGGGGATGCCGCCCCAGTACGGGCTCTCGTTCGTCAAAGGATGGGTAAGATCCACCCATCGGCAACGCTTCAGTTTCTCAAGATCGCTCCACAGACTCATGACGCCTCCTTGCGCACAGCCGATCGAACACGCGCACCGATTCCTTCGCAGAATGAATCGTTCTTTCGAACGCCCAGGCAGGCATCGAAAGCGACGCCGGCATATCGCCCGGAAAAGCCGGTTCGGCTCTACGAGCCATCACCTTCGAAAGAAAAAATCCCGCTTCGCCGACGCGATGCATTCGGCACGGATTCGAAAGAATCGCATCGATGCAGCGTATTCACACTATCGCCCGCTATTGTGCCGTATCGCGCACGAACTTGCACGCCGAAAATAGACCGCGGAAGAAGATAGCGGCAGTCGGGCATCGGCACATCGAGGGAAAAGGGGCGCCGGAGCGACTCAGCCGCCGAGAAAAAGCGATGCACCCGAGAGGCGGCATTCGTGCGAATGCGCAGAATCCGGCGAATCGCGCCGAACGGCATCCGGCACGCAGCGACCAAGGCCGTCGTCGCGAGAAACGCAAGGGGCGCAGAGCCAAAGCCCGACGCCCCTTGCAAGCGTATGCGCTCTAGAAACAGACAATGTCCGCAGCGCTATGCGTACATGCCGTTGACCAGGCGCATGATCACGGCCGAAACCTCGGCGCGAGTGGCGCCGTCGGCGGGCGCGAGACGACCCGTGCCGTCGGCATGACCTGCAATCAGGCCCTCCGCCACCGCCCAGGCGACCGCCTCGCGGGCATAGGGCAGCACCTCGTCCGCGTCGGAGAAGCCCGACAGATCGGCGCGGGCCGACGTGTCGAGGCCGAATGCCTCGGCGTAGCGCATCATGAACACCGCCATCTGCTCGCGCGTCACCGCGTCGTCCCCGCCGAAGACCGAGCCGTCGCCGTAACCGTGCACGATTTTGTTCTCGACGCCCCACGACGCGGCGTCGGCGAACCACTCGGAGCCCGTCACGTCGTCGAAGCCAAGATCCGCGAATGCCTCGGGCTCGGACTCGAGGCGGTGCAGCATGGTCACGAACATGGCGCGGGTGGCGCGGGCGTCGCCGTCGAAGCGCAGCGTCCCGTCGGCCTGGGGCACGCCCTCCAGGATGCCGCGGGCGGAGACGAAGTCGGCCGTGCCGTCCTCGCCGTACCACGCGCCCGCCGTGTCGGGGAAGTCGGCCGAGGCGTCGACGACCTTCAGGCCAGCGTCGCCGGCAAGCGCCACCGCCACGCCGCCGTCGACGATGCCCGTCTTGGGCAGCGGGCGCCATGCGCCGTCGGCACCGCGAGCCATGACCACGACGCCTGCGGGCAGCTCGCCCTCGGGACCTTCGGCCACGGGCACGGTCACCTTCACCGGGGCGCCCCCGGCCGCCTGCGCGGGGACCTTCACCTCGACGACGGGGGCCTCGGAGGCGTCGGCGGCGGGCTTTGAGGGTTCGACCGGCAGCACGACCTCGCCGGATTCGGCGGCCTCCTTCGACACCGTGACCTCGACGGACTCCACGTTGCCCTCGGCGTCCTTCTCCACGACGGACTCGGTACCGTCCGCCGCCTCGGTGGTCACGGTCTGCGAGCCGTCGGGCCTGGTCTCGGTGGTCACGGTTGATCCGTCGGGCTTCTGCTCGATATCGACATCGGCATCAGGCTTCGACGGCGGAATCACAGGAGGAACGTACTTGGTCTCGACGGTATACACGGGAGGAACTGCCTGTTCGTCCACCGTCACAACAGCATCTTTGCCCAGGAAGCTGGTGCCCTGGCCTTCGGCGAGATTGTCTCCAGGATTGAAGCCGTGGAACGTACCGCCATTCACCGTGATAGTCGCATCGCCGGATTTATAATCATTGTCGCTGCAATTCAGCATGAAACGATAGTCTTTGCCGGTGGTACTCAATTGCCGAATCGAGAACTCTCCGCCATTGACGACCAAATCAGCCTTTCCATCAAGATAGACGGCCGAGATATTACCCACAAATACGCCATCGTTAATCGTCAGCTTGGAACCGCCGCTAACGTCAAGGGCGTAGCAATCATTGGCCTTCGCTTTCATCGTGCCGCCGCCGCTCACAACAAGCTCGGACCCGCCTCGAAGTGAAATGAGCGATACGTTCCTGCCCGCATAAATATTCTTTGTGTTCGTGATCGTTTTGCCATTCAAATCGAGCGCCAGCGATTTGCCGTCGACGATAACAATTTCGGTCAGCTCGATATCTTGGAGCAGTTTCACCGTGTCGCCGTCTCGAGCAACCTTAACGGCGTCAGCAAGACTGGCGCAAAAAGCCGCAGATCCATCCGCCATCGCAAGCTCGACTTTTTCGCCAACGGGCGTCAGAACATTATTCGCCCACTGATGTCCTTCAGGAGCCGCCAGCGATACGCCAGGCGCCTTGTCGACGGAAACCTTCTCGGCGCCGTGCGCGGCAACGAACTTCGCCTTAGAGAGATCGCCGCCGTTGATATGCAGCGAGAGCTTCGCATCGTTTCCAGAATAAAGCTCGATATTCCCCTCTATGACGCCCGCGTCTTCGGCGATGGTGACGTCGACGGCCTTGTAGTCCGCAAAACCGCATACGTCGAAGGCCGCCTGAGGACTCGCTTGGCCCGCAACGATGTTCGTGCCCTTTCCGATAACGACATTGCCATTGTTGTTGGACAGCGTATATTGCGTTTGGGCGCCGCCCGTCAAGTCGACGCCTTCGAGCGTGAGATTGCTGTAATTCTGAATGAGAATCTTGGCTTTATCGGAGGTTATGGCACCGTTCTTAATCACAATGTTGCTTCCCTGGAGAAGCTGGAATCCGTTCGTCTCGGTGCCCGCCGATCCGACGGTGCTTCCATCGATGGTATAGGTGAATCCGCCCAAATCGAACGTGAAATCGGTTCCGCTCTTCACAACCAGACCATTACCGGCGGCATTGTCGACAAGCCTGACAACGCTATCGGAAACCGTGCCGGCAGCAATGGCGTCGACGGCAGCCTGCAGACTATCGAACGACGTCTCACCGACCACGAACGGAGAGGCAGGCGCATCGGCGTCATAAGGCAATGAGCCGTCGGCCCCTTCCTGCGCCAGCATCTCGTCGACCACGTTGCCGCGCTCGTAGGCCTCCTGGCTTGCCGCCTGAGACGCGTCGGTATCGGCCGCGAATGCCGCCGTCGGCACGCCGATTGCAGGAACCAATGCCGCAGAAAGCAGCACCGCCATGCCGCGGCCGGCTATTTTCTTCTGTTCCATATCCATCCCTTCCCCGGTACGGGAAAGGGCGGTCCGCCCGCAGGCAAACCGCCCCTCGTCTGTCGTTATATGAGCGGGAATTGTACACGCAACCCGCCCTCCGCGCAAAAGTCCACACGAAAGCACCAGGCGAAACGATGGACAACCTCCCCTTTCGACCTCCGCATTTTCGGGCAAGCGTTCGAAAATGCCTCCAGCAGGCATCGCCTTGCCGGCACGGAACCGAAAGCCCCGCCCTGCGCATTGCCGGGGGCATCGCGAAAGCCCTGTCGCCGATCGCATGCGCAGCCGCGGCGTACGCGTTCGCACCCGCTGGCGGCAAGGCGGCAACGGGCGCCGTCGACACGAAAACGTCCCGCTTGCCGCCGCTTACGCGACTATTTCTCCTGCTCCATCGCAAGTTTGAGCGCCTGGGCCAGCTGGTCGGGACAACTCGTCGAGCGCGGACCGCACGTGGTGCCCTCGAGCAGCTCCGCCACACGTTCGGCGGGCATGCCTTCCACCAGCTTGCCGATGCCTTTGAGGTTGCCGTTGCAGCCTCCCTCGAAGCTCACATCGCGCACCACGCCATCCACCACGTCGAACTGGATGGAACGCGAACAGGTTCCGCGCGTCTTATACGAATACATAGCCTTCCTTTCGTTTTACCGACGCACCCCGGCGGGCGCATCGCCTTGAATCCCCGAATCGCCCTCGCATCTTCGCACGCAGGTGCGACAGCGGCAAACCATCGACGCAACGCGAAGCATCCCGCGCATCTCGGGCGATGCCGAAACGCCGCGCGGACACGGCAACTCGATGACGCGCAGTCGCCTGGCGCGACCGCGCTATACGCTGTACGACCAGTCGGAGCCTTCCGCCCACAGCCCCCGCTCGACGTGATACGCATCGAGCTGCAGGGCCCTGAAGATGTTGAAATACGCATCGTCGGGCTTGAACTTGTGCGCCATGGCATAGCCGTCCGTCAGCATGCGCCCATTGAGCATCTTCGCCTTGATTTCGCTCGCATCGGTGAAGCTGTTCGGCTTGGCACTCCACACGAAGCGCAGCAGATTGCCGTCTTTATCGACATTCGACGTGTCTTTCTGCAGATAAACGGTGCTTCCTATGCTCACTATGGCAGCAAGATGCTCGGCGGCGCGCCGGCCCTCGGGCGTGTTTTTCTTTTCGTCGGCATTCGACGCTTCAGGCGTGTTGATGCCCGTCAGGCGCACGGTTTTCACCTCGCCCGCAAGCTCGACGCGCAGCGTGTCGCCGTCCACGATTTCTGTCACGACCGCCTCTTCGAGCGCCGTGGGAACCGCATGGCGCAAACCGATCGACGCCACCTGATCGCCCGGCGCAAGCGCGGCCACCGCCTGCCTGTTCGCCTGATGGTTGGCGGAAAGCACCTGATCGGTCAGAACCTCGGAAGGGATGAACGCCTTTCCGCTGGCAAACGACAGCACCACGCCCACCACCAGCACCACTGCGGCGGCCATGGACTTCTGCTGTGTAGAGGTCAAACGCGACATGCCTGGATTATAATCGGCGACGTCTGAAAGAGGGCGGGCGAAGCGAATCAGCACGCCAACGCCACAGCGCACAGCAACGAAAACCGCGGCGCCGCCTGCGCGCGCCATCCGAATTCCGCAAGGAGGAACGCATGCCCGATACGCACCGCACGATAACGGCGGCCCTCGTTGCAGCCATCCTCCTTGTTACCGCGCCCGCATCGGCGATGGCCGCCGAATCGTCGGGCCGCACGGGAATCGACGGAGCCGCGGAAGCCCTGCGCAACGAGCTCGAGCCTTCCCTGCTCACGTTCGAAACCATGCAGAAAGAGCGCGGGGCTCATCGCAGCATCGACATCAGCAACGCGCGCGTCCAAGGCCTGCAAGACGTCATGTACGACGGCAATCCCGTGCGACCCACCATCACGCTGAAGCTCGAAAAGGAAACGCTCGTCGAAGGGTCCGACTTCGACGTGGTGTTCGGCGGGGACATCGTGAATCCGGGCAACGTTCCGGTAACCGTGGTGGGCAAAGGGGCCTACACGGGATCGATCCAAACGGGATTCACCATTTTGCCGGGAGACCTCGCCTACGCCACCATCGACGTGATCGCCGACCAAAAGGCGACGGGAGAAGAACTGCAGCCCGCGCCTACGGTCGAGCTGGAAGGCAAAACCCTCACGGAGGGCGTCGATTACACCGTGGCATACTCCGACAATATCGAGGAAGGAACCGCCTCGGTCGTGGTGACGGGCATCGGCAATTGCGCGGGGCAGCAACATGCCTCGTTCGAAGTGCTCGAAGAAGAGGACGAGGCGGACGCCTTCTACGCCGCTCTCCCCTTCGTGGCGGGACCCGCCGCCATCGCCGCCATAGCGCTCGGCATCGTCGCCTTCACGCTGGCGCGGCGCAACAAGGAAGGCGCCCGATAACGCCTTGCAATAATGCGCCGCATGCGACGGGCGCCCCATCGCACTATGCGCGGCAAGGGCTGAAACGGCGGCGCCGCCGCGGCACGCAGACTACCAAAGCGGCTCGTCGTCTTCCTGCTCGAACACGCCCCAAGCCTTCGAATCGGAGAAGGAAAGGAACTCCTCGACGGGGATGTCCATGCGCCGAAGCGTTTCGTCGAACGCGCCGCCGAAGAATTCCTCGAATTTCTCCTTCACGGCATCGTTGACCGGGCATGAGAACCACACCCATGCCACGCTCGGGCCGTTCGCCTCGCCGAAATCGGCGCCGAAACCCGCCTCGACGGGAGTTTCGTCCTTGTGCTGGATAACGAATCCGTCGATGGCGAAGCATCCCGTGAACGTCATGCGCGAGCGCACGCCCTCCACCGATTCATCCACCGCGTTCTCCCGTTCGAAGAATTCGATCGCGCCCGATGCGTTCGCGCCGGAATCCATCGCGCCATCGGCGGAAACGCCGTCTTGCCAGGCGGCACGCGCCATGGATGCCATCATCTGTGCGAACATGCCTTCATCAGCATTTTCCATAAGAGAACTCCTTGCTCAACGGATCGCGGCCGACAGTGCGGACAGGGCGCAAACGTCGCAGCGGCTTTTCACCGCCACGACGTCGAAAAGCGACGCGCCGAAGGAAGCGGCGGCGTCCTCGCCCTCATCGACCTATCCGGCAGCATACTGCAAAAACGGGCCTCGAACATATCGAGACCCGTCATGGAAAACCCTGGAAAACGGCAGAATCGCCTATGGATGCGGCTATGCCATCGCGGCTTCGTAGCCTTCTTCCACCACGGCGGCGACAAGCGTTTCATCGGGCACATCGGCGCCGAGCTGCACCACGGCGCGGCCGCCATCCAAATCGACCTCGACGGCGCTTACGCCCTCGACGGCTTCAAGCGCCTTTTGCACATGCGCCACGCAACGAACGCACATCATTCCTTCGACCTTCAACGTCTTTTCCATCGTGAAATCCTTTCCTTCGTTTTCGGAGTGCGCCGCAGCGCGCACATCCGACCCATCTTTATTCGAATCCTCCTGCGAAGCGCCCGTCGGCGATGCCTCGTTTCGATCGGCAGCGCGATCCGCGGACTCCCGCATCACGGCGACGGACGGCATCTCGATCGCGCGAAACTCCGACGCCGGCGCATCGCGCCGCATCTCGTCGGGTGCGCTCTGCGCGAAACGCGGACGCCAACCCCGCAGACGCAGCGCATTGCCCACCACGCAAACCGAGCTGAAGCTCATGGCGGCGGCGGCGATCATCGGATTTAAATCGATGCCCGCCCAAACAAGCGCGCCCGCCGCGACGGGAATGCATACCGCATTGTAGACAAGCGCCCAGAACAGATTCTGCTTGATCGTGCGCATGGTCGCACGCGAAAGCTGGATGGCCGCGGGCACATCGAGCAGGTCGCTGCGCATGAGCACCATATCGGCGGCATCCATGGCGATATCGGTTCCCGCCCCGATGGCGATGCCCACATCGGCGCGGGCGAGGGCGGGCGCATCGTTGATGCCGTCGCCCACCATGGCGACGGCGCCCGCTTCGCGACCGATAAGCCGCGCCACCTCGCGCTCTTTTTCGGCGGGAAGCACTTCCGCCACCACGCGGCCGACACCGACCTCCTCTTGCACGGCGCGGGCGGTGCGCTCGTTATCGCCCGTCAGCATGACCGTCTCGATGCCCATGGCGGCCAATTCGGCAATAGCCGCGGCGCTCGTCGGCTTCACGGTGTCCGCCAAGGAAAGCATTCCCGAAAGAACATCGCCGCAGGCGACGAACAACGGCGTCGCACCCGCCGAGGCGGCGGCTTCGGCGCGCTCGGCAAGCGGCGCAGCATCGATGCCGATCGACGCCATCAGCCGCGCATTGCCCACCGCGACGCGCACGCCCTCCACCGAAGCGACGATGCCCCCGCCTTCCTTCTGCAAAAAATCGCCCGCATGCCCGACGGCGATGCCGCGCTCCTGCGCGCGCGAAACGATGGCACGCGCCAAAGGATGCTCCGAAAGGGATTCGGCCGTCGCGGCCATGCGCAGCAGCTCGTCGGCAGAAACCCCGGGCATGCAGACGGCCTCGGTCAAAGCGGGCTCGCCGCGCGTTATCGTGCCCGTCTTGTCGAGCACCACCGTCTTCACGCCATGGGCCGTCTGCAGCGCCTCCGCCGTCTTGGCCAGGATTCCCCTGCGCGCGCCGCAGCCCGTTGCCACCATGACGGCGGTCGGCGTCGCCAGACCGAGCGCGCACGGGCAGGAGATGACCAGGACCGAAACCGCATGCGAGAGCGCCGTGCCCACGCTCGCCCCCGCTGCGATCCATGCGACGAAAGCGACCAACGCTATAGCGATGACGGCGGGAACGAATATGCCGCTGATCTTGTCGGCAAGCCGCTCGATGGGCGCTTTCGAGCCAGTCGCTTCGTCGACCATGCGCACGATGCCCGCGATCACCGTATCCTGGCCCACCTGCTCGGCGCGCACGGCGATCCAGCCCGATCGCACCGTGGTGGCGCCCGTGACGCGATCGCCCGAAGATTTTTCGACGGGAACGCTTTCGCCCGTGATGGCGGATTCGTCGATGCTCGCCGCGCCTTCGACAACCACCCCGTCCGCCGCGATCCTCATGCCCGTGCGCACGATAAGCGTATCGCCCACGCGCACGTCATCGGCGGAAACCTCGCGCTCGCCGTCCTTCGCGCGCACAACGGCGGTTTTCGGGGAAAGGTCGGCGAGGGCCGCCACGGCATCGGTCGTTTTCCCCTTCGCGCGCGCCTCGAAGTACTTCCCCAGCGTGATGAGCGTGAGGATCATCGCCGCCGATTCGAAATACAGATCCATCGCGGCGGCATGGGCGACGGCAAGCTGCCCTTGCGCATATGCCCCGCCGATCCGATATACGGCGACGATGCCGTATGCCGTCGATGCAGCCGAGCCAAGCGCGATGAGCGAATCCATATTGGGCGCGCCGCGGAAAAGGTTTCGAAATCCGTTCTTGAAATACGCCGCATTGACGAAAAGCACGGGAATGAGCAGCAGAAACTCCGTGAATGCCAGGGCGAATGCGCCGGCTTCGCCGCCGAAGAACCCGGGGAGCGGCCAGCCGAACATATGCCCCATGGACAGATAGAACAACGGCGCCGTGAACGCGATCGATATCGCCAAACGCCTGCGCATGCGCTTTTTCTCGGCGGCGGCGCGCCCGAGGGAAGCGGAACCCTTGCCCGCGGCGCCTTGCGATGCGGCAGGGGACGCGGAGCTGGAACGCGGCACGGCAGAATAACCCGCCCGCTCGACGGCGGCGCAGACGGAAGCATTCGTGCGGGCGATGGCGTCTGAAGATTCGTCCGCATACGTCACGTCCATGCTGTTCTTCAGCAGGTTCACTGCGACGTCTTTCACGCCCTCGACGCCTCGCGTCGCCTTGTCGACGCGCGCCGAACAGGCGGCGCAGGTCATGCCCGTTATATCGAAAGTCTGCTTCATCGTTCTCGTTCCGTTCGTCTCCGTTCGCCCGCCGCCGGCCTCGCCTTCCAGGCGATGGCGGGCGCAAAACACAAGAGGTCTGTCACAGCGACGCATGGCAGGCGGCACAATGCTCCCGCATCACATCCGCAGGTCGCCGCAACACCGCGCGCCGACGCGGCGCGCTACATGAACTTCTTTATCAGCTTCATGGCTTCATCCACCACGCCCACGTTGCCTTCGCGAATCTGCTCGACCACGCACGTTTCCATGTGGTCTTGCAAGATAAGCTCCGAAATGCGGCGCACCGCCGCTTCCGACGCGGCGAGCTGAGTGAGCACATCGCCACAATACCGGTTATCGTCGATCATCGATTTCACGCCATTGAGCTGGCCAATCACACGATTGAGGCGCTTTTGGATATCGGCACGAAGCGCCTCGCTGCGCTCGGTCTGCTTATGGCGGCACATGCAACACGCTTCGTCGGCGCAATCCTCCGACGAATCCGCGGAAAAGCTTTCCGCCTCCAATGCGCCTTTCGTCTTCTTCTCCATGGAATCCTTCTTCGATTCGTATCCCATAAATCCAATATACCCCCATGGGGCATATTGCGATTATACACAGTGCGGAAACGAACGGAAAACGCAACGGTCGCTCATAAAAACGGTTTAGAAAACACCCGGAAGCAGCGCGCAAACGCGACAAAGCACGACCGGGGCGTTTTGGCATGATGCCCTTAAAGAGAGGAGACCGCCGCGCCCACGACCATCGAGACGGTGCCCAAAACGCACCGCCGTCTCTTTCTCGCGGGCCAGCTTTTGGCGAGAATCATCCAAAAACATTATCTCTAGTAATATTTTTCGCAGTTCCACCTTATACCGTGATATGGTCAACCGAACGAAGGGAGAACGCGATGCCGATGAGATATCGGGATGCCGTCCGGTATATCCTCGACAGGGGCGGCGAATTCGTGTGTCACGGCAGAGAGCATGACACGTTCGCCATGCCATGGGGAACCAAAATACGCGTTCCCCGCCATCGAGGCGACCTATCGAAGGGGGTCGAAGACGACATCAAGAAAAGGGCCGACGGAATCAGACGATAGCCCCGCCATGCATCGACAAAACGAACGGAGAAACGATGGAAAGATATCTGTATGAAGCGATATTCACGCCGTTCGAAGGCGGCTATGAAGTCGAATTTCCCGAACTGGGACTGTTCACGCAGGGGCGCGACCTATCGGATGCAGCCTATATGGCACAAGATGTCTTGACGATGGAAATATCCGACCGACTGGAAGCCGGCGAAGACGTTCCCACGGTGGGATCGTTCAAGGCGCAGAAACCGCAAGACGGCGCAATCATGGGCATCATGGCCCTTGCGCAACCCGGATGCTGCAATGTCTCTACCATGACGGTGGACGAAGCGGCCGATATACTCGACGTCAGCAGGGCGCGCATTCACGCGCTTATCAAAGATGGAACGCTTCGAGCCGAAAAAACAGGGAACAGGCGCCTCGTCAACGCGGAAGACGTCATGGCGCGATTCAATAGCCCGAGACATCCCGGAAGGCCGCGCAAGAACGGTGTGCTCGAAGGCTGACAACGGCGCGCCCGCGCGAAACGCCCCGGCGAGCACGAATCCCCCATGGGTCAGGAAGAGGAAAAAGAACCCCGCCCCTCATTTCGCTTCCCAATCGGAAAGTCGCCCGAAACAAAATCGCCGCCGATTCTGCAAAAGGCTCCTTCGACACAATGCCCCAAGCAGGGCAACGACCTCGATGGCACCGCTTCCCGATACGCAACGGGAAAACCAGCAGAACCGAAAGGACCGGTTCCGAAAGAACTCCGGAACCGGTCCCGTCAATGCGAGTTTTGGGACACAGCCGCATGTGCGGGCTTTCCCACGCGCCGTTTCTTAAAGACCTTACTCCTCCGGCATCTCGTAGGCGCCGTCTTGCGCCCCGACGGCGTCGGCATGCGCGCGGCCGTCCGCCGTCGGATTCTGCACCGTGCAGGTGTAGCCGTCCATGATATCCATGTCGATGACCACCTTCGAGCCCTCCATCACATGGCCCGCGATCATCTCGTTGGCGACGCGATCGACCACCTCGCGCTGGACCAGGCGCTTCAACGGACGCGCGCCGTATACCGGATCGAAGCCGTCGATGGCGAGCTGTTCGACGGCGGCGGGCTCCACCATCAGCTCGATGCGGCGGCCTTCGAGGCGCTTGCGCACCTCGGCAAGCTGCAGATCGACGATCGGCTCCATCTCGGCAGACGTGAGCGACTTGAACGTAATCACGTCATCGATGCGGTTCAGGAATTCGGGGCGGAACGTATTGCGCAGCGCCTCGTCGACCTGGGTCTGCAGCTCGGCGATCTTCTTTGCCATGGCCGCCATATCGCCCTGCATCATGTCTTCCACCATAGAGCCCATGTTCTCGTTCTGGCGGCTGAATTCGCGAATGGCCTGCGAACCCACGTTGCTCGTCATGATGATGATGGCGTTCTTGAAGCTGACCACGCGGCCCTGCCCGTCGGTCAGGCGGCCGTCGTCGAGCACCTGCAGCAAGATGTTGAACACGTCCTGATGAGCCTTTTCCATCTCGTCGAGCAGGATGACGCTGTACGGCCTGCGGCGCACCGCCTCGGTAAGCTGGCCGCCCTCGTCGTAACCCACGTATCCCGGAGGCGCTCCGATCAAACGCTGCACGCTGAACTTCTCCATGTATTCCGACATATCGATGCGCACCATAGCGCGCTCGTCGTCGAACAGACATTCGGCCAACGCCTTGGCAAGCTCGGTTTTGCCCACGCCCGTGGGCCCCAAGAACAAGAAGCTGCCGATCGGACGGTTCGGGTCGGACAGCCCCGCGCGGCTGCGGCGAATGGCGCCCGCCACCGCGGAAACCGCCTCATCCTGCCCGATAACGCGCTCGTGCAGCTTGTCTTCCAGATCGATCAGCTTAGACAGCTCGCCCTGCATCATCTTGGACACGGGAATGCCCGTCCAAGAGCTGACCACCTCGGCGATTTCCTCCTCGGAAACCTCCTCTTTCAGAATGGCGCCGTCGCCCTGCTTGGCGCTCACCGCCTCTTCGGCCGCGGCCAGCTGGCGCTGCAGCTCGGGAATGCGCGCATAGCGGATCTCGGAAGCCTTGGACAGGTCGCCTTCGCGCGTGGCCTGCTCTTCTTCCACATGGGCGGCGTCGATGTCGGCCTTCAGGCGCTGGACGCTTTCGATGACGTCTTTCTCGTTGCGCCATTCGGCCTTGCGCACATCGAGCCATTCCTTCGACGTGGCCATCTGGCGGCGCAGCTCTTCGAGACGCTCCCTGCTGGCGGGATCGTCCTCCTTCATGAGCGCCTGCTCTTCGATCTGCATCTGCGTGTATTTGCGCTGGGCCTCGTCGATCTCCTGCGGCATGGAGTCGATCTCGATGCGCAGGCGGCTCGCCGCCTCGTCCATCAAATCGATCGCCTTGTCAGGCAGGAAGCGGTCGGAAATATAGCGGTTGGAAAGCTCCGCCGCCGACACGATCGCCGAATCGGTGATGCGCACGCCGTGATGGATCTCGTATTTCTCCTTCAGGCCGCGCAGGATGGCGATGGTGTCTTCGACCGTGGGCTCGCCCACCAGCACCGTCTGGAAACGGCGTTCGAGCGCGGCGTCTTTCTCGATGTATTTGCGATATTCATCGAGCGTGGTGGCGCCGATGGCATGCAGCTCGCCGCGCGCCAGGGCCGGCTTGAGCATATTGCCGGCATCCATGGAGCTGTCGCCCGTGGAGCCTGCGCCCACGATGGTATGCAGCTCGTCGATGAACAAGATGATCTGCCCGTCGCTTTGTTTCACTTCGCGCAGCACCGCCTTCAAGCGGTCTTCGAACTCGCCGCGATACTTGGCGCCCGCAACCATGGCGCCCAGATCGAGCGCCACGATGTCGCGATCACGCAGGCTGGAGGGCACGTCGCCCGCCACGATGCGCTGCGCCAGGCCTTCGACGATGGCGGTTTTGCCCACGCCCGGCTCGCCGATAAGCACCGGATTGTTCTTCGTGCGGCGCGAAAGCACCTGGATGGTGCGGCGGATTTCGTCGGAACGGCCGATCACCGGGTCGAGCTTGCCCTCGCGCGCCTGCTGGGTCAGGTTCTGGCCGTAGGTGTTCAACGCGTCGAGCTCGGGCTTGCTTTGCTGGTCGGTGATACGCGTATCGCCGCGCAGGTCGTCATAGGCCTCTTCGATGTTTTTGCGCGTGACGCCCGCACCGGTGAGAACCTTGCCCGCCTGACCCTTGTCTTCGGTCAGGGCGATGAGCAGATGCTCGCTCGTCGCGTAGCTATCGCCCATCTTCTCGGCGATTTTCACCGCATTGTCGATCGTGGAAATGAGCCCCTGCGTAGGCAGCGGCATGCCCATCACGCCCCCCGTGACCTTCGGGCCGTTGGCGATGGCCGTCTCCACGTTCGCCTTGATACGGGCGGGGTCGGCGCCGACGCGCTTGATGATGGCGGAAAGATTGTTCTCCCCCGAATCGAGCAGCGCTTTCAGCAGGTGAATGGTATCCACCGACGACGTGTCGGCATCGCCTGCCACGCCCATGGCCGCCTGAAACGCCTCTTGGGCGGTCACCGCCAATTTGTCCAATCTCATGGTTGCCTCCTTCTTCGGAGTTCCAAAGGGTTATTCGTTGATGCGCCGTATCCCCATGACCTGGGGTTCGGGCAGCATAAGCGCCGTGACGTTCGCGCGCGTCTCAAGCTCGTGCACGCGGTCGGCCAAACGGCGCACCTTCTTGTGCAGATCGTCGATTTCCTCGTCGCGCTCTTCAAGACGCCCCTTCAAATCGAGGATGCGTATGACGCCCGCAAGGTTGATGCCCTCGCTCGTCAGCTCGTTGATCAGCTCGAGGCGCTCGATATCGGCCTGCGAATACATGCGCGTGTTGCCGCGCGTGCGCTGGGGCGTGACAAGCCCCTTCTGCTCGTAAATGCGCAGCGTCTGAGGATGCACGCCTGCAAGCTGAGCGGCCACGCCGATCATGTAAAGCGGTCTGTCTCGGTCGGTCATCGCATCCTCCTTACAGCGCCAAGCCCGCACGGACATCGAGGCCCGACGCCTCGCATGCCGCCTGGTAGTCTTCCATGGCCCTCTTCTGCTCCGCCGTCAGCGATGCGGGAACCTCGATATGCAAGGCGATATTCAACGCGCCGTTTCCCTCGCCTTTCAGCTGGGGCGCTCCTTTGCCCGCCACGCGAAGCTTCGTTCCCTCTTGCGAGCCGGCGGGAACCTTGATGCGGATCTTCGTTCCGTCGGGAGCGGGAACCACCACGCTTGCGCCCAAGGCGGCCTCCGCCATGGTCACCGGCACCGTCATGGACACGTCGGCACCCGAGCGCGAGAACACGGGGTGCTCGGAAATGCGCGTCGTGACCAGCAGGTCCCCGTTCGCGCCGCCATTGGCGCCCGCAGCGCCCTTGCCGCGGAAGCGCACGCGGCCGCCGTCGACCGCACCCGCAGGCACCTTCACGTCGAGCGTCTCGGCGGCGGATGCGCCCGGCACCTTCACGCTGACCTTCTTCGTACAGCCGTTGAACGCCTCGTCGAAACTCACGTTCAGCGTGACGTTCATGTCGCGGCCCTTCTGCGGACGCGGGGTGTGCTGCCCGCCGAAGCCGGAACCCGCGAATCCGCCGCCGAAAATATCGCCGATGTCCCAATTGCTGCCGAAGGCGCCCTCGCCGCGGCGGATGCTCTCCAGGATATCGGCCCAGCTGCCGGCACCCGCGAACGGGTTCTGACCCGCCGCGCCGCCCCATCCGTAAGGAATGCTGCGCTCATCGGCCGTGCCGTACTGGTCGTAGAGCTTGCGCTTCTTCTCGTCGCCGAGCACTTCGTAGGCCTCGTTGATTTCCTTGAACTTGGCCTCGTCGCCGCCGGCATCGGGATGATGCGTACGCGCAAGCTTGCGATACGCCTTCTTTATCTCTTCGGCGGTGGCGGTTTTGGATACGCCCAGCGTTTTGTAGTAATCCGGTGTTGCCGCCATGACCTGCCACCTTCCTTTCTTGTTCGTGCGCGCGTTTCGTTTTCACGCCGTCGCAGCCGCATCGCCGCGCTGGCGATGCGCGCTTCTACAACGAAGGCGGACCTTGCGCCCGCCTTCGAACCTCGCGTTATTCTTCTTCCGCCTTCTCGGCGTTTTCCCTCTTGGGACCGCCGGAAGAAATGGTCACCATGGCGGGACGAAGCACCTTCTTGCCAAGGCGATAGCCCTTCTGGTAGACCTGCGCCACCGTTTCGTCGGGAACGCTTTCGTCCGGAACCGTGGCCACCGCCTGATGCTCAAGGGCATCGAACGGCTGACCCGCCGGATCGATCGGCTCAAGGCCGTGTTTGGCGAACACCTGGCACACCTTGGTGCTGATGGCCTTCACTCCGTCGAGCAGCCCCTCTTCGCCGTTTTGCTCGGCATGGGCGATCGCACGCTCGAAATCGTCGAGCACGGGGAGCACGTCTTCCATGATCTTCTCGGCGGCGCGCACCTTCATGTCGGCGGCTTCTTCGGCCGTGCGCTTGCGATAGTTGTCCCACTCGGCCTGCAGGCGCAGATAGCGGTCTTTCATCGCGGCGGCTTCCGCCTCGGCATTGGCCACGCGCTCCGCCTCGGCCACCACGGCCTCGGCTTCGGCGGCGATATCGTCGGCTTCCTCTTCCGCGGCGCCTTCGGCCTGATCGGCGCTCGCCTGGTCGGCGGCGTCGGTCACGGCTTCGGCGGCGGAAGCGCCCTCGACGCTTCCGCTTTCCGCTTCGGTGCCTTCGATGGGAATCTCACGAGCTTCGCGCTCGTCGGCGTTCTTCTCGTCGGCAGCCATGATTACTTACCTTCGTTCTTGTCGTCGACGACCTCATAGTCGGCTTCGATCGGACCGTCGTCGGCCGGATTGGCGGCGCCGGCGGCACCCGCAGCGCCTGCGGCGTCGGCCTGCTGTGCGCTGTAAACGACCTCCGCCAGCTTGTAGCCTGCCTGCTGCAGCTTCTCGCCTGCGGCCTTGATGGCCTCGATGTCGGAGCCCTCAAGCGCGCTGCGGGCCTCGGCAATGGCGGCCTCGGCGGCAGCCTTGGTGTCGGCAGGAACCTTGTCGCCCAGCTCGGAGAGGGTCTGCTCGGTCGCGTTCACCAAAGAGTCGGTGTTGTTGCGGGCCTCGGCCTCTTCCTTGCGCTTGGCGTCTTCATCGGCATGGGCCTCGGCGTCTTTCACCATGCGATCGACTTCGTCGTCGGACAGGGCGGTGGAGCCGGAGATGGTGATCTGCTGCTGCTTGCCGGTGCCGAGGTCTTTCGCGGAAACGTTCACGATGCCATTGGCGTCGATGTCGAACGTGACCTCGATCTGAGGCACGCCGCGACGGGCCGCGGGAATGCCGGTGAGCTGGAAGCGGCCGAGCGTCTTGTTGTCGTTGGCCATCTGGCGCTCGCCCTGCAGAACGTGGATTTCCACAGACGTCTGGTTATCGGCGGCCGTGGAATACACCTCGGTCTTGCGGGTGGGGATGGTGGTGTTGCGCTCGATCATCTTGGTCATCACGCCGCCCATGGTTTCGACGCCCAGGGAAAGCGGGGTGACGTCGAGCAGCAGGATGCCCTCGACATCGCCGGAAAGCACGCCGCCCTGGACGGCCGCGCCGATGGCGACGACCTCGTCGGGGTTCACGGACATATTGGGCGCCTTGCCGGTCATGGTCTTGGCAAGCTCCTGGACGGCGGGCATGCGGGTGGAGCCGCCCACCAGGATGACCTCGTCGATCTGGCCGGTGGAAAGGCCGGCGTCTTTAAGAGCGCGCTCGACGGGCTGCTTGCAGCGATCGAGCAGGTCCTTGGTGATGCGCTCGAACTCGGCGCGGGTCAGCGTGTAGTCGAGGTGCTTCGGACCGGTGGCGTCGGCGGTGATGAAGGGCAGATTGATGGAAGCCTGCGTGGTGCTGGACAGCTCCATCTTCGCCTTCTCAGCGGCCTCCTTCAAACGCTGCAGGGCCATGGGGTCGGCCTTCAGATCGATGCCGCCGTTGTCGGCCTTGAACTTGTCGGCCATCCAGTCGATGACGCGCTGGTCCCAGTCGTCGCCGCCCAGGTGGTTGTCGCCTGCGGTGGACAGAACCTCGAACACGCCGTCGCCCAGCTCGAGCACGGACACGTCGAAGGTGCCGCCGCCCAGGTCGAAGACAAGAATCTTCTGGTCTTTGTCGACCTTGTCGAGGCCGTAGGCCAAAGCAGCGGCCGTAGGCTCGTTGATGATGCGCTTCACATCGAGGCCCGCGATCTTGCCGGCGTCCTTGGTGGCCTGGCGCTGGGCGTCGTTGAAGTATGCGGGAACGGTGATGACGGCCTCGGTAATCGTTGCGCCGATGCGCTTTTCCGCGTCGGCCTTGAGCTTCTGCAGGACCATGGCGGAGATCTCTTCGGGAGTGTAATCCTTGCCGTCGATATCGACCACGGCGCGGCCGTCTTTGCCGGAAACGACCTTGTACGCGACGGTCTTCTGCTCTTCGGTGGTCTCGGCGAAGTTGCGGCCGATGAAGCGCTTCACGGAAGCGACGGTGTTCTCAGGGTTGGTGACGGCCTGGTTTTTCGCGGCCTTGCCCACCACGCGCTCGCCGTCTTTGCGGAAGCCCTCCACAGACGGGGTGGTGCGGTCGCCTTCGGCGTTGACCAGAATGGTGGGCTCGTTGCCCTCCATGATGGCCATGGCGGAGTTGGTGGTGCCGAGGTCGATGCCGAGAATCTTGCCCATATGTATCAGTCCTCTCTTTTGTGCGGAACCAACCGGCGCGGCCGCGAAATGCGAAGCCTTGGCGATCGGTGGCGCGGGCGGTTTCCCGCCGACTGTTATTACCTGGATAAGGCGGCCGCTTTCCCGAGCGTCCCCGTCTTCAAGCGGGCCTTCGGCCCTTTGCGAAGGAGGCTTCCGAAAAACGGCTTGCACCGCAAGGACTCAAGCCTTTCGGTACGACTGCCAATATAAAATCTGAGTATTCTATTGTCAACTTATCTCACAAGATATTCCGCACGTTACTTAATTGTCATATTAGACGGAAACCTGAGCAACATAAGCGACGGCGGGCGATAGGACGCGGTCGCACGTGCAATCCGGCAAACAAGAAAACCGGATACGCCTGCGTACTGGAAGCCGATATCCGACGAAGCGAGAGGCAGACGAACCAGAAGGCGCTCGACGTGGCGAAAAGCGCATACAAAAGGCCTTCCAAAGGCCCCTTGCACAAAAACCATTCCCCCAGGCCAATTTTTCCCAGCTGTGCCACTATTTTCGCCACGAAGACGCATGCAAAACGCTAGCGACTCGCATTAGAGAAGCGTTTCCCCAGGTCGTTGAAACCAATCCTTGCGAATCGAAAGGACGCCCGTGGTACAACCGCCAAAAACAGGCATTCGAAGCCTATGCTTTGTAAAAAAACGAAACAGCAAGCCCTTGCGCCCGCTCTGATGAAAGGTCCTTCGGAATCGGCCGAAGCGATTACGCCCGTCACCTAAAAGCACGCGAACCGGAAGACCGCATATATAGAAAGCGAAATTCGGGACCGGGAGCAAATTCCGTATGCAATAAAAACGCTCATCGCTTCATCTTTGCAAAAGAAGCACGGTAATCGACTTCTCGATTACCGTGCTTCACCTGCATCTATTCCCCCGCCATCCAACGCTCGACCGACCCATAACGCGCTTCGATGGCGTCGACGAACACGTCGAGATATTCCGGGCGCGCTTCGAACATGGCGGCGAGCACCTCCACGGCATCGGGCGGCATGAGCCCCGCATAATGCGCCAAATCACGCCTGTTCATTGCGGCGTTGCATTCGTTGGTCGCAAGATAATCGGCATATACGTCTTGGCGTGCCACGCCGCATGCCAGCTGGACGCTTGCGCATACCACACCCACGCGGTCCTTGCCGTTCGCGCAATGGACGAGCGCGGGGCGCCCCTCGCGAAGGATGGCGGCGGCGATATCGCGCACGGCATCGGCATGGTCGGCCATGACGCCGTAAAGGAACAGCATGCGCTCGCCGGGAAGGCCGTACGCCGCCTTCACGTGGCGCGACTTCGTCTCCTGCGTACGCGCGGCGTCGTCCTGCAAATCGACCGGGCACACGCGCACCTCGAATGCTTCGCAAACGGCTGCAGGTTCGGGGTTCGCGATGCGTTCCGCTTCTTTTCGCAGGTCGTAGACGACCTCGATCCCAAGCGCGCGCAAAACCGCCACGTCGTCGGAATTCGCATCGGTCAGAGCGCGCGAGCGGAAAAGCGCCGGACGGCCGTCGCCGCCATCGAGGCCGACGCACGCGCGCAGGCCGAATTTCTCATGCTGGACGGCGAAGGAATCCGTGGTCATAAACGCTCACCTGACTTTCGACGAATATTGAAAGGAAGACGAAAACGCCGACGAAGGCGGCGAAATCCGCCGGACGGACAGACCGCCGACGCGAGCCCCGAACCGAAGCACGGCGCCCCGCTCGGCAAACGGGAGAACGCGGGCAGAACCGCCGCGCAACAAACGCCCCCCTACGAAGAGCCGTTCCCCTCCTGTCCGAGCAGGAGCGCCATCATCTCCTGGCGATCGTGGACGCCGAGTTTCGCATAGATATGCGCCACGTGGGTTTTCACCGTATTGCCCGAAAGCACCAGGTCCTCCTGGATGCCCGCGCGCGTGCGGCCGCGCGCCATGCAGGCGAACACCTCCCGTTCGCGCGGAGACAGACCGTATTCATCGGCCACTTCGTCGCATCGTCGGGCGATCATCGCGTGCAGGCATGCCGTGGCATCGGCGGAATCGGAAGCGTGCGATTCGCCGTCGCTTGCCGGCACCGCAACGGCAGGGCCTTCCTCGACGCTCTCGGCGGAAAGTTCGCCGGGCCCGTCCGACGAAACGCCGCGACGCCAATTCACGCGCATCGCGAACACCACCACGGCATACGCCGCCAGCAGCACCAATGTGGTATCGATCACCGTGGCATGGCTCATGAGCACCACCCACGCGATCGAAACGCCCGCATACACCGCGCAGGCGAACCCCACCACGCGATACGACGGCACGTCGAGCGCATCGAGCGCCGCGATGACCACGCACCAGAACAAAAGATGCGCGAACAATTCGTCGAGCTGCACCACGATGCTCAAGACTGCGGCGAAAGAGCTTTCGGCATCGACATGCAGCGCCATGGCGAACATGCCCGCAAGCGTCACCAGAATGGCGGGCTGGAAACGTGTGGAAACGGGGCGCTCTTGCATGCCGATCAGCGCGAAGCGCCCGAACAGCACGAGACAAACCCCCGCAAGGGCAAGGCTTGCCGCCCATGCGATGGACTCCGAAATGCCCGTGTGGGTGTCGCCCCACATTCCGAGGAAACTCATGGCGCGCACCACGGCGAGAAGAATGGCGGCCACCGTTGCGACGGCCATAAGGTCGCGGCGATCCGAGCGGTCCATCGACACCATGCGCGGACGGCTGGGAATACCGAATTCGGTATGCGTGCGCGATCCGCGCTCCTCGATGCCCGGGTCGACCCAGGGATGGGCCTCCACCTGGCGCCGCGCCGCGACGCGGGCCGCCTCGAACACGAGCGCCGACACGAGCGGCAAGACGACGGCAACGCCCACCTGCACGCCCGAATCGAGGGAAGATCCGAATGCTTCGAGCAGAACGAGCTTCGCGAACAGGGCGCCCACAATGCTCCATACGGCGCACGAAAACAGCTGCGTGCGGGCAAGCAGCATGTTGTACCGGGCCACAAGCCAGAAATAGCCGATGCCGGAAACGCAAAGGCCGAACGCCGCAAGCGCGGCGGAATCGAAGAGGTCTTGGCGATACGCCAGGCCGAAGCAAGCCGTGCCGGCCGCGGCCATGAGCGGCAGCACCGTCACGAACAGCTTGTTGCCGCGGCGCATGCCATGGGGAAACGCCGCGAAAAGCAGGCTCGTAACCAAGATGCCCGCCAAAAAGAACGTGCGGGGATTCGTCCAATCCTGCATGCCGTCGGCAGCGGGCATGAATCCCATCGTATGCCCCATCAACGTGCACCACACCAAATTCAGGCACGATCCGAGCGCGCACAGCAAAACGCACGCATTCGTTTTCGTTTTCAAAACGTCCATGCGCACCCCCTTGCTTCCCCTGCGGCAACGGACATTCCGTTTGATTCTATCCCAAAATCACGCGAAAGAGACAAGAAGGCGCACGTGCCGAACATACGGCGCGCCGAGCAGGCGCCGTGACGCGACGCGACGCCGCAACGAAGGGCCTTTTCGCTCCTCACCCTTTTGGGCGATGCTTTTGACCTGGTCTTTTGAAAATCGTATTTCGCGGCGATATCCACGTTCGAACGCGAAGGCTAACCTGGCTTTTATACGCGCGCACAGGAAAAAGCCGGGCAGCCCTCCGATTCATGCCCCGCCTTTCCCGTGCGCGTTTTCGTCTCGCCGAAGAGGAAAGGAGGAAGCGGCGGCGATGCGGAAACCTCGGCGGGCAATGCCCGTCGCACCATCACACGACACAAGGGGGACTTATGTCTATCAAGAGCAGAATCGCAATCGCCACGGTAGGCCTGGCGTGCGCGTTTTGCTGCGTAGCGGGATGCGCTCCGCAGCAGCAAGCGGAACAGGAGCCCGCAAGCGCGCCGTCCGCGAACCAGGAAGCAGCCGAAGAAAGCACCGTCACGCCCGAGCAGCAGAAGGTCATCGACGGCGAAGAAGGCATCACCAACGCCGACATCAACGAAGATGCCTATCCCGGCAAGGAATACCTCGACGGCCTGCACGACCGCTGGGAGGCCATCGGCGAAGAGCATGCGCCCGAAATCCGCACCCTGCCTAACGGCCAGATGGTGCAGCGCACGCCGACCGAATACGAAGTGAACCCCGACGCCTGGCAGATCCAGGCGGGTTCGAACTCCTATAACACCTACTGGCTCGGAGCCGACGATCGCGGATGCGAATCGTGCCACGCCGACCTGGACGCCCTGCTGAAGAACCTGCCCTACGAGCATCCCGTGGCATGGAACGACGCCCTGGGCAACGAGACCACCGTGCAGCAGTGCCTGTTCTGCCACTCCTATGCGCCCGGCTACATCGCCAAGCAGTACGAGTTCGGCACCTTGATGCACGGCATCCACTACAGCGGTCCCGGCAAGGGCAAGTTCGACGGCGAATACGACGGCAGCTGCATGTCGTGCCACAACGGCACCGAGAACGGCGAAGGCCTGCAGCTGTGGGACCTCACGAAATACGAGCGCCTCTGGGGCATCAACAAGGTTGAAAACGTCCAGGGCGATTTCACCATCGACCAGGAGATGACGCAGAGCCAAGACGAGGTGTTCTCCTACGACTGGATGCATGCCTACTATGACAACATGCGCCACGGCGCGGGCGTCAACGGCCTGAACCTCGAAATGCCGCAGAGCCTGTTCGACAACTGGGAGATCACGATCGACGGCAACGTGCCCAACCCCTACACCGCCAAGCTTCCCGACCTGATCGCCGAAGCCGAAGAGGCCGGCGTCATCGTGAACAAGACCTCCAAGATGGTCTGCAACTGGAACCCCGTGGGCGGCGGCGGCGTGACCAACACCGAAATCACCGGCATCCCGGTGAGCTGGCTGGTCGAAAAGGCCGGCGGCTATCTGGACGACACCACGGGCGTGCGCGTCATGCGCGCCGACGGCAGCTCCAAGCGCGCCTTCCCGAAGGATAAGCTCGACGACAACGAGGCCCTGCTCGTCTACAAGATCGGCGGCGAGTATCTCGACGCCACGCGCGGCTATCCCTGCACCAACTGGGTCGAAGGCGTCGACGCCCAGATCAACTCCAAGCAGGTGGCCAGCTACAACGTGACCAACGAAGACATCGACTACACCGACAAGTGGGCCGGCAACCCCAACGCCTGGCAGAATGAGGCGGGAGACATGATGAACAAGCCCAACGCCACCATCCTCGGCGTGCCCGACGGCCTGCTCATCCAGAACGGCCAGCCCTACACCTTCAACGGCTACGTTGACGGCTACGACCAGAAGATCGCGAGCGTCGAATTCTCCATGGACCAGGGCGAAACCTGGACCAAGTACGACCTGGCCGACACCGACGTGAACAAGATGATCTGGTGGAACTTCACCTGGACGCCCGAGAAGGAAGGCGCTTACTGCCTGACCGTGCGCGCGACCACCGAAGACGGCCTGACCAGCTACGAAACCCAGACGGTCATGATCAATGCGAAAGACGTCATGCCGACGCCCGATCAGACCACCGTGCTTGAAACGGCAAGCCTCGTTCCTGCGGATGCCGCCGCAGACGGCGCGGAAGAAGAATAGGAGGCTGACATGAAATTCTCGACTCCGAAAAAGATCCTGGCGGGCGCCGCGGGCGTTGCGCTCGTCGCCTCGGGAGCTACGGTGGCGTTCGCCGAGAACGGCCCTCAGGCCGAAGGCCTCTCCCACGACGTGGACGGCAACACCATCGATTCGCACCGCCTGACCATCGACAAAGACTTCACGCACGTCGCCGACGTGCAGGGCGATTTCACCTTCAACCAGGAAGGCGTCACGCCCAACGACGAGCTGTTCAACGTGTTCGGCACGGCACTCACCTCGATGTGCTCGAAGCCTTCCGTCGAGATGCTCGACAACGGAGAAGGCGTTGCCAACTACTACGTGAACGTGGGCGGCAACATCAAGAAGAACTTCACCGTGAACGTGTCCGAGATGAAAGAAGCGGAAGAGCAGGCGCTTATGGGCTGCTCGTGCGCGACGGGCAAACCGTTCGGCCAGGCGGCCGTGGTGGGCGTGCCGCTGGAGTCCATCGTGGGCATGGCCGAGCTTGAAGACGGCGTGAACACCGTGACGGCCTACGGCGCCGACGGCTTCGGCCAGTCGCTGCCCCTGCAGTATGCCCTCGACAAGAAGGCGATGCTGGTATACCAGGTCAACGGCCAGGAGCTGAAGTCCACCGACGGTTCCGCCGTGCAGATGTGGCTGCCCGAGACGGTGGCGCGCTATTTCACGCGCGACATCGTGAACATCGAGCTGACCCGCCAGGCCGAAGAGCCCGCCGTGCAGCAGGTCGATCCGCAGTTCCGCAATAAGATCGACATCCAGAACACCTCCGAAGGCTGCGTGTTCAAAGCCGGCTACGACATCACCTTCGAGGGCGTGGCCGACGATTGCGGCTCGCCGATCACCGCGATCGAATTCTCGTTCGACGACGGGGCGACCTGGACGAGCTGCGCCACCGAGGGCGCAACCGCCGACAAATGGGTGAACTGGCAGTTCACCACCTCGTTCGCAGAGCCCGGCGATTACAACCTGTCCGTACGCGCGAAAACCGCCGACGGCGTGGTGTCTCCGCTCGAGGCGACGCTGACCTTCGAGGTCATCGAGTAAAACGCCTGCGCGTTCGTGAAGGCGCCGAGCATTCGCGGCGCCTTCACCGCGAAAGGCGGCATATATAAGAGAAAGGGAGCCGAAAGGCTCCCTTTCTCGTGTCATGCGACAAACGAACAAAGACGGCTGCATTCAGATGCCGCAGCACCGATAAATCCGATACGCGCGAAAACCGCCTCGGCATCGCTGGCGAATCAAGCCGCCTTTTCCGTAAGATATTCATTGCGATTACGCAACTATTTACTACGATACGACGCATCCGCATTCCCGCGAAAGGATCGCCATGCTCTCTATCGCCCAAAGCGCCGATATTCTCGGCATATCCCCCGCTCGCGTAAGAAAACTCGCCAGCGAAGGAGCACTCGACGGCACTAAAATTGGCCGTGCGTGGGCGCTAAGTGAAGAATCGGTCTACGACAGGCTCTCGAAAAAGCCGAAAGCAGGACGGCCCGTCCGCACAACGGAAAAGCCGCCCGTAGACGACAGGCTCGCGACACCCAACCTCCATAGCCTCTATCTCGAGTGCAAGCAGGCATTCCGATTCGAGCCTCCGATTCAAGCCATCGAAGAAGCAAGCAATCGGGAAGAGGCAGGATTTTACATGGCCGTGGCCGACTACTTCTTGCAATGCAAGTAAAGAGAGCTGATTGCCAAAGGAGTGTATTGATGGACGTGAAAGAAGGCGTCCTCGCCTGAATCGCCGCAACGCAAGCGAGGGCGGGGCGTGCCGAATGCGCACCCCGCCCTCAGCTGGACGAGTCCGTTGCGACGGCTGGAAGGCCGGCGCAACTTCCCTATCCGATCATCTTCATGATGGTGTCGGCCACCACGTCCGCATGGATGCCGGCAGCAAGCACCAAGAAACGCAGGGCGCAGCCGCCCACGAGCGCGCCGATCGCGCCGACGAGCGTCGGCACATCGACAGAGGCTTCCGCAACCACGCAAGCTCCCGCATCTGCGCAAACCGACGCATCGGCTTGCGCCGCAGCGGCCGCCACCTCGGCGTTTCCTTCTTTCGCAAGCAAGCCCTTCAGCGCCATGGCGAACGGCAGCGCCAATCCTGCCAGCGCCACCAGGCCCCAGAACCACACCGCCAGCTGTCCGGACACGAACATGCCGGCCGATGCCGCGGCAGCCGCTCCGACGGGAGTGCCCGCATCGGCGAGCAGCATGCTGCCCAAAAACGCCGCCAGCACCACAGCCTCGACGGCCACCAGCACCACGACGCACTTCTCCATGAAGCGCTTCGCATCCGCACCGATCGCCTCGCGCTTGGCGAGCGCAATCGCAACGACCTCGACCAGCGCCACGCCCGTGTCGAACGCCGACACGGTGAACAGCGCGGGCAGAAGCATCGTGTTCCAGAACGGAACGTTTTCCGACGCCATGAGCAGCATGCCCGTGTAAAACGCCACGAATGCGCCCAACACGATGCCCGCAACGGCGAATGCCTTGCGGACGCCCTGCTCGTGCCCGGCATACCAGGAGCATTTCTCCGCAAGCCACGCGCCCGCCTTCGGGGTGGCGAGCACCGCCGAAACACCGAAGGCCGCGATGGCGCCGAACGCGCCCCATGCGCCATACGTCATCCACGACGTGAAATGGCTGAAGCTCTGCCACATCATCAGACCGCGCACGGGCGTGACGAGCTCCATCAAAAGCAGCAGCAGACCCGCGATCAAGCTTGCCGCCGCCGCCCACATGGAAACGCATACGATACGCGCGTTGCGCTGCCCGTCCTTCAGATACAGGATGGCCGCCATGATGAACGCGCCTGCACCCATGCCGCCCAAGAACAGATAGAGCGCGGGCTGCCATCCCCAAACCGATTGCAACTCCATAGCCCTACTCCGTTCCCAAAACCAGGCACGACGGATCGTTCGGCTCCGCAATGGGAACCGCCGAGCCGTTCGTCGCCTCGAGCAGCTCTTCGAGCGGCCCGAACTTCAACGCGCCGAACTTGCACGCGCGCACGCAGTACGGGTCTTCCTCCCCTATCGCAATCCCCGCCTTCTGGCAGCAATCGCATTTGTCCATCGACACGGAGTTGTACTGCGGCACCTCGTACGGGCACGCCTGGAAGCAGTACTTGCACCCGATGCAGCGGTTCGGATCGACCTGCACCACGCCATGCTCGTCTTTCGAAATGGCCCCCGCAGGGCATACCTTCATGCAGCTCGGCTCGGCGCAATGCATGCACGACGTCGAAATGAAGAAGGTCCTGCCGCGGCTGCGTTTGAAAGACGACACGCGCCTTCTGTCGGGCGTGTCTTCGGAAAGCTCATTGCCTTCCCGGCACGCTTCGACGCAGCGCCCGCATCCGGAACAGCGCGAGAGCGCCGTCAGGAAGCCGTACCTGACCTCCGTCGCGTCGGAGCCAGGGCTTGCCTCGCCTGCGGCGGCCGCCTCTTTCGCAGAGACGGCCGTCGTGCCGAGAGCAAGCGCGCAGGCGCCCGCGGCCGATGCGGCAAGCATCGTCCGACGCGTCACATTCACGCTTTCCCCCATTCGTTTTCCTCGCTTTCTGCGTCCTCGAAAGGACGGACCTCGACTACTCCTCGACCTCGAACACGGTGCTCGACGCCAAAGGCGACACCGTGCCGTCCTCGGTCACGGCGCGCACGTCGAGCTTGTAGGTGCCCGCAGCTTCGGGAACGTAGTCGAAGTGCCAATACACCCAATCTTCGGTGTTCGACGAAGACGTGTCGAAGGAGGTCCAGGTTTCCCCGCCGTCCATGGAGAACTCCACGGCGGTGACCTGGGTGCCGCAGTCGTCGGCATAGCCCTCGAACGCGATCAGGTCGCCCACCTTGAAGGTGTCGCCCACGGTATTGAGGATGTTCACCTTGGCGCGATATTCCTCATCGGGGCCTTCCACCTCGGGCACCTCTTCGGACACGGACAGCTCGATGTCGGCGACGGCACGGGTGAAGTACTTCGCCACCGTATCGGGAATCCACACCTGCACACGTTCGCCGTCGGAAAACGCCTTGTCGCCGATCTGGTAGACCAGCAGGGCCTCTTTGTCCATCACGTAAGACAGCGGCATGGGCAGGCCGTAGCCCTCTTTGTCCTTGAACGTGATCGTATTGACCTCGGGGCCGACGCCCGCCATCTCCACCAGGTCGGACACCTTGACGCCCGTGACGCTTGCCATGGCGACCGAAGGGCTCATGCCGCACGTGCAGCGCATCTCTTTGCGCTCCGCCTCCATGCGCTCGATCTCGTCGAGGCCGATGGAGTAGACCTGCTCCACGTTGCCGCCCACGTTGATGTAGTAATCCTCGTGCGTCACCTGGTCGAATGCATACCCCGGCTTCGCGCAGATCGTCGTGGCCGCCGTGCCGAACAGGTTGAACACCTCGTCTGCAGGCGTCAGCGTATCCTGCGTGAACGTGAACCCGCCCTGGACGTTCGCCACCTTGTCGTAATCGACCGCGGCGCGCTGCCAGACATCGATGGGGCCTTCGGCCTTATCGCCTCCCTGGGCGAGGGCGGCCACGGGCATCGTCGCGCCGATGCCGCCGATCACCATGCCGGCGCCGACCGTGCAGCCCAGCACCTTCAATCCGAAAGAACGTTTCATAGCTATTCCTCCACGTTGCTCTTCGCGGTAACCATGACCTTGTGGATGTATCCGTCGTCGGTCACCAGGCCGCTGTCGGTGGTGCCGCGCGCCATCAGCACGTAGCTGCCGTCGGTCTCGGGCGTCCAGGTGAAGTTCCACCACACCCACTGACGCGGGTCGGTCTGCCCCAGGTCGAACGCGGTCCAAGTCTTTCCGCCGTCCATGGAGAACTCGATCTTGGTCACGGCCTCGTCGAAGGCGTCGGCATAGCCTTCGAAGGTGAAGGGCTTGCCGGTTTCGATGATCATGCCGTCAGGCACGCCGAGCGTGGTCACGTTGGGCTTGTTCATGTAGGGGCCCTCGTCGTAGCTGTCGAAGCCGTTCTCGGAGATGGCCGCCCAGTCTTTATCCTCGTCGGTGAGGTGGTAGCCCACGCACTGCTTGACGTTGCCCTGGGCGTCGTTGGCCTCGATCCAGTTGATGCAGGGGCTGCCCGAGCTCACATCGAGCGGCTCGCCGCCGATTTCGTAGACCAGGTAGACGTCGTCGAACTTCTCAGGCGAGGTGCCGCGGGTGCTGTGGTCCTGAGCGCCGTCGGTATGGAACTCGCGACGATCGATGGTCACGCCGGTCACGCCGTCTTTCAGGCCGCCGCCGCGCTCGATCAGCCAGTTCAGCGGAATGCCCGTGATTTCGACATTGGAGATGCCGCCGCCGCCCGGCATGTTGTCCAGGCAGTGCATCTTGGAAAGCTTGGTGACGGATGCGCCTTCGGCTTCAGCCTCGGCGATCAGGTCCTTGAGCTTGGCGGCATAGGGCTCGTTCACCAATCCGTCGATGGTGATCTCCCAGTTGTCCACCATCTCCTGGGGCAGCGGGGTGTCCTCGCCGTTTTTGCCCATGATGGAGATCAGGTGGTCGTAATCGGAATGGATCCAGTCATAGGTGAACATCTCGTCCATCGTGTTCGTCGTGGTCTGGTCGAACGTGAACTCGCCTTCGACGTTCTCCTCCTTGACAATGCCGTCCATATGGTCGTATTTGACCTGGTCCCAAAGCTCGACGCCCTCGCCGTTCTCGGTCATGTTGTGGCAGCTCTGGCATTCGCCGCCGCGCTCTTCGAAGTTCGCGTTGTTGCGCTCGCCGTAATGCACGGCATGCATGAGCGTGCCCATCTCGTAGCCGTCGTCGTCGCTATGGCACAGCATGCACTGGTCCACGGTGATCCAGTTGTCCAGCACGTCGTTCCAAATGGTCACGTGCGCGTACTCCATGTTGGCCAACGTGTCCTTCAGGTCCTCATGGCAGGCGTTGCAGCCGCGGTTGTCCGCATCGAGCCAATAGGTGTTGTACGAGTTGCCCCCTTCGTACGGGCGGTTCCAGTGGTAGCCCTGGTACTCGGTGGGCGTGCGCTGCACCTTGGTGCCGTCCGCAAGCGTGCGGATTTCAGGCGCGTATTCCTCGTTGATTTCGTTCTGGCGCTCGTTGACCTCGGCCAGGATGCCTTCCGCAGCCTCGTAGCTGTCGGCGTATTGGGCGTCTTGGGCGACGCTGTCTTCAGGCGCGCTTTGCTGCGCGCATCCGACGACAAGCGAGCCGGCGACGACGGTCGCGGCGGCAAGCGCCAGCTTCCCTTTGACTCCCCTTCCCTTTTTCGGCATCGTTCCCCCTTTCCTATGTGCGCTCCATGCGCTTTTTGCGGCGTGTCTTTTCTTCTTCGCCGCGCCCGACCTTACGCCCGCGCATACGCGCGCGCATCGACGGAAGGGGGCGAAAAAGAAAGAGGAAAATAAAAACGCCTGGTAAGAGCTATCGCCCGTTTCGGTTGATGGTGGCGTTTCGATTACGTTCGATTAGAATGGGGCATGCGCGCGAAGGGGAGTCGTATGCCGTGCGCAGGGAGAGTTCCATGTTTGTTCATCCAAGCGCCGCCGCGCGCTCGTCGTCCTATGCCGCCATCGGGTTGATGCTCGTTTTCGTCTGGTCGTCTTTGACCGACCATATGTTCGGGCTCAGCGAATCGCTGCACGGCGCCGTGAATTCCCGCGTCTTTTTCCTTGCGGGCATCCTGGCGTTTTGCGTCGTGCTCATCGCTTCGCCGCGCCTGCTCGCCGCCAAGGACGCTTCGCTGAAATTCCTTTTGCCCGCATGCGGCGCCATGGGAACGAGCTGCATCGCCATGGCTCCGCATCAAACCCTCTTCGACGCAGGATTGCTGTGCGTCTTCGGCCTTATCGCGCTAGGAATCGGCTATTGCTGGTTCGTCACGCGCTACGGGCTTTTCCTTGCGCGCAACGCATCGCCCTCGCGCATCGTCTACTGCATCGCCGCGGCGCTCATCATGGAGCCTATCGGGCGCAGCCTGCTTGAATCCGTGCTCGACCATTCGGCCCTCGTCTGCGTTGCCGTCGCCATGCCGATCGTCTCCATGGTATTGCTGCGCCGCGCATATCGATGGGCATGCGAAGAACCGCTGCGCGCCGAGCGCGAAGCCGATGGCAGCATCGTTTGCAGCCGGAACGAATCGGCCGCGTCCGACGAAGCGGCCCGCATGGGCGGCGCGCTGCTTCCCGCCGCAAGCCATCCGAACGGGCCGATTCCGGCCGCCGTCGAAAACCCGCTGCTCAAACGACGCTTCGTGCTGTTTTTCGCCACGGCGCTGCTCTTGGCCACCGTGCGCACGTTAAGCCCCGTGGGAACCTGGGATGCGGAATTCGACCCCGCCCCCATGACCTCGTCGTTCGGACTCGTCGCCATCTATGCGGTCTGCACCGCCCTTTTCGCCCGATTCACGCTTGCCGACGCGGAGAGCAAGCCGCCGCTTTCCCGCTTTCAACTGGCGTTTTTGCTCATCGTTCTCACAATGCTGGCGTCTATCGTGCTGCTTTACGTCCAGGGGCCGCAGTCGGCGGTGCTCTATACGCTCATGTGCCTCAACGATTCGTTCGCGCATCTACTCTTCTGGACGGCGGTTGCCTGCATGGCACGCAGCCTTCCCATGCCCGCCTACCGCATAGCGGGCATGGGTGCGAGCGCATATGCCGCCTGCTCCATCGCCTGGCTGTTTTTGATCGGCGAATCGGAGATGATGCAGACGCTTGCCACATTGGCCGCGATCATCACGCTCTACGTGCTGACAATCGTCATCGTGAATACGAACGGGCAGCACCAGACGGCCGCCGCGCGCGGCGAAGCGCACAAGGCTCACACGGGCGATGCCGAAGAGCGTCCCGAAAAAGCCGCCGTGCAGGCGCCGCCGCAGGACAAGATGGACGCGGGAGCCCTCGCCGACCGCATCACAGCAAGCATCGAAGAGCGTTGCTCCGAGGTGGCGGGCGATTTCGGCCTTTCGCCGCGCGAAACCGACGTGCTCGTGCTGCTGGCGCAGGGACGGACGCGCCTCTATGTTCAAGAAGAGCTCGTTTTGTCGGAAAACACCGTGAAGACCCATATCGGCCACATCTACCGCAAGCTCGGCGTGGGAAACAGGCAGGAGCTGCTCGATCTGGTGTTCGAGAAAAGC
>JAUNDR010000001.1:91910-120100 GCA_030525985.1 Slackia sp.
GGAAATGACGAAGGGCTGCTTGCGATAATGCAAGCAGCCCTTCACGCCAAACAAGTCGTTCCACCAGCCATCAAGGCACAAGGCGCAAGGCGGCGAATCAATAAGCGCCTTGCTCGCAAACCCGAGAAGCGTTGGCCGACAACAGCCTCATGGGAGGGTGCTTTTGGAAAAGATGCGCCGAAAGTCGCTATCGTGCATGATTTTTCCGTTTTCCGACTCTTGCCAGCGTTTCCGGAACGCCAAACGCCAGCAAAAGGCCAGGTCGGTTTTTTGCCGCCTTCAAAATCCAGTCAAGAGACAATCGCGATGCTCCGTTTGCAGCTGGAAAACGGAAAAATCATGTCAGACGGCCTTCCTCGGCGGCAAAAGCAGACGACCGACACAGGAATCGCACTCAAACGCACAGCCAAGACACAGAAGACCGGAGCAAAGCCAGCCAGCACCCCAAGTCAGCCCGGTTGGCGCAGGAAGAGCACAGAGATTACGCGACCGAAACACGGTAAGTCGAAGCGGGGCGCCCGAACCGGCAACGCCGATGCCGCGGGTCGAATCGCCTCATCCCCCAGGCCGCCGCAACGCAAGCGAGGGCGGGGCGCACCAAATGCGCACCCGCCCTCAGCCCGACAGCCCCGTTGGTCGGCCGTCGGACCGACGCAACCCGCTATTTCATCAACTTCGCGATTTCGTTGGCGAATGCCACCGGGTCTTCAAGCGGCATGCCTTCGACAAGCAAAGCTTGGTTGTACAGCAGGCTCGCATAGCTCGCCACCTTATCGGAATCGCCTGCTTCCTGCGCGGCCTTCAGCGTGGCGAAAATCGGATGCTGGGCGTTCACCTCAAGCACGCGCTGGCTTTTGATGTCTTCGCCGCCGTCAGGCATCTGCGAAAGAATCTTCTCCATCTCAAGAGACACGGGGCCTTCGGCCGTGATGCATGCCGGCGCATCCTCGACGGTTGCCAGGCGCGTAGACACGCCAACCTTGGCCACATGCTCGCCGAGCGCGTCCTTCATTGCCGCGAACAGGCCTTCGTTTTCCTTGGCGGCCTCCTCGGCGGCCTTCTTCTCGTCTTCGGTCTCCAAGCCCAGATCGCCCGACGCCACATTCTTCAGCGGCTTTTCGGCGAACTCCTCGCCCTCGGCGGCGGGCTTGCCGTAAGACGCCATGGACTGGAAGCAGAATTCGTCCACGTCCTGCGTGCACAGCAGCACGTCATAGCCCTTGTTCATAACGGCCTTCACGACGGGCATCTTCGCCAGGCGCTCCACCGATTCGCCCGCGGCATAGAAAATCGCATCCTGGCCTTCGGGCATGGCGGCCGCGTATTCGTCCAGCGTGACCATCTTCTGCTCTTTGGCGGAATAGAACAGCAGCAAATCGGCCAACTCGCCCTTATTCATGCCGTAGCTCGTGTAGATGCCGTACTTCAAGCCGCGGCCGAACTGCTCGAAGAACGCCTCATAGGCTTCGCGGTCGTTGTCGCGCATGCTCGCCAGCTCGCCCTTAATCTTCTTCTCGAGCTTTTTGGCGATCGCGCGCAGCTGGCTGTTATGCTGCAGCGTTTCGCGAGAGATGTTGAGCTGCAGATCCTGGCTGTCCACGACGCCGCGCACGAAATTGAAGTGGTCGGGCAAAAGCTCTTCGCACTTCTCCATGATCATGACGTTGGAGCTGTACAGCGCCAGGCCCTTCTTGAAATCCTTGCTGTACAGGTCGTACGGGGCGCGCGTGGGGATGAACATGAGCGCATCGTAGGTCAAAGCGCCCTCCGCATGCACCTTGATCGTACGCGCGGGATCGGCCCAATCGTGGAAGTCGGACTTGTAGAACTCGTTGTATTCCTCTTCGGTCACATCGGATTTGCTGCGCTTCCAAATCGGAATCATGGAGTTGACGGTCTCGGTTTCGGTGTAATGCTCGAATTCGGGCGTGTAATCGTCGCCGGCGTCTTCGGGCTTGGGCAGCTCGCGCGTCTTGTCGCATTCCATCTGGATGGGATAGCGCACGTAGTTGCTGTATTTCTTGATGAGATTTTTCAGACCCCACTCGGAGAGATAGGTGTCGTAGTTTTCCTCGTCGGCGTTGTCTTTGAGAACGACGACTACGTCGGTGCCATGCTCGGCGCGCTCGGCAGGCTCGATCGTATAGCCTTCCACGCCGTCGCTGACCCAGCACCACGCTTCATCGGACCCGTAAGCGCGCGAGGTCACGCGCACTTCCTTGCCCACCATGAAGGCGGAATAGAAGCCCACGCCGAACTGGCCGATGATATCCACGTCGTCGCCTTGCGCCTCGGCGTTGTCGGTCTTGAATTCCAGGCTCCCGGAATGCGCGATGGTTCCGAGGTTCTTTTCCAGCTCGTCTTTGGTCATGCCGATGCCGGAATCGCTTACCGTGACGGTGCGCGCATCGCGGTCGAAGGCCACATGGATGGCCAGCTCGTCCTTGCCCACTTTCACATCGGAATCGGTGAGGCTCTTGAAGTAGAGCTTGTCCACGGCGTCGGAGGCGTTGGACACCAGCTCGCGCAGGAAGATTTCCTTGTTGGTGTAGATCGAGTTGATCATGAGGTCGAGCAGTTTTTTGCTCTCTGTTTTGAACTTCTTCATGCAGCTTCCTTCTTTCATGCATCGCGCGGGCATGCCCGCAACGTTGTTACCGCAGATGGCGAAGCGAACGATGGCGAATTTGGCGGACGACGGGCGAGCGCAGGCGGCGCGGCGGCTCCGACCGATCGCCGAATCGGGACCGCCCGACGTGCGCTTCGCGGTGCGCGCGGGGGCGGATTTCCCCGCCGAAACGGAAAACCGGCGCAAGATGCGCGATCCGGCTCGGGATTCCACATCGATGACCCGCGGCGTTTCGAGTGCCTGCGCAAACGGCCGCACTCGATGCGCCCCGCACGAACCGCGATAAGACCCGACGCCGCAATAGGATTCGATGCCTCGGCGCATCTCGTCTCGTTCGTTTAGCACTCACGTGATGCGAGTGCTAAAACAGGATTGTAGTATCGCCGTTCGCAGTGTCAACCGAAGGGCGACGCGACTCCACGCAATGTTGACGTTTCGTTGAAGGGCTCCGCAAGAAGAAGCGCATCCTCGGCGTCCTCGAACCGACCGCTGAATTCCATGACGAATTGGCGAAAAGGAAAAGGGGATGCAATCCGAGAAGAAAGCCGAGGCGACGTGTATGCAAAACGGCGCCTCCGCGCTTTCAGAAAAGACGTCGAATTCCCGGCCGCCATGGCGTTGGGCGATGGCGCGAGCGTAGCGGCGGAAATCACCGAACGGATGCACGCGACCATCGATTATACGCGGGAGCATCGGGCCTAATCGACGTGGACGTCATCCAAGGCGCAGGACGGAAAAGACGAGTCTCCATCCCGTATTTCAATGGCTTCCTTCGCAACGAAGAGCTTTGTTTCGCGCGCATAGCCTGAAATCACCATGTATACGGCGAAGTCGACGGCGCGCAATCGAGCTAATGCACGAATACGAACGAGTCGTCCGTCGAAAGCGCCCGATCGAAAACGTAACCTGCCGCATCGAAGCGCTTGAAATCAGCCGTTCGTTCGACGGCGTTTTCCGCACACCACCGCACGAACGTGCCGCGCGCGGCCTTGGCCTCGGTCGAACGCTGCACGAACTTGCCGTCGCGCATCGTACCGAACAAGCAGGTCAGAACGCGCACGGGCAACCCTTCCCCGGCCGCAGCCTTCGCGTACGGCAACACCGCCTTGGCATACTCGACCGACGCGAGATTCACGATGACAGGCTCCGACGGTGCACATCCTCCGGCGGAACCCCCGATTTCGTCCGCGCGGTCCGAGCCGCTTCCGCAAAAGCCGCCGGACTCCGCCTGGCAACCGCCCGCACCGCTCCGGGAAACGTCGTCGCAAAGCCGTTCGCCATTCCGACAAGCATCGGCGTCGCCTTCGCCGCCGCTTCCCCCGGCGCCGCCTTCAACCTGCCGCATCAGCTCATCCGCCAACGCCTCGAACAGAAGCGGGCCCCAGAACCCGTACAGATCGCGCGCATCGCCCACGGCAAGCTTGGCCTGCATTTCGAGCCGATATGGCACCACGGCGTCGAACGGACTCAGCACGCCGTAAAAGCCCGACAAGATGCGCAGGTGCTGCTGCAGATATTCCAGCTGATTCTCGGTCATGACCTGGGGCGCCATATTCTGATACTGAATGCCTTCGTAGGAGAAAACCGCCGGCGTGCATGCCGCGCCGGCGTCGATATCCATATGCGCCACGCGTTCGTAATTCAGCGCGGCAAGCGCATCGCTGCACTTCCACAACGCCTTCGCTTCGTCATAAGAAAGACTGCGCAAGGCATCAAGCAGCTCGCGCGTCTGCGGAAGGAATCGCGACATATCGCGCCACGCGAACGCATCGCCCGCATCCACCATCTTCTTGGCAGGAGAGATTATGAACAACATGGCAGACTCCTTTTTTCATCGTTATGAACGCCCGATATGACCGCTCACATGCGGCCCGCCCCTGAACCGGCCGAAACGCCCGATCGCCCCCCTGGAAAGGCAGCCGGGCAACCACGCAGTGAAGAAACCCGCGCGCGACGCCTGACAAAAGAACCGACCCTTGCGGCGAACCGCCCCTGCCAGGGCACAGGGTCGACGAATGCAGGTCCGCGCCCCTAGAATGTAAGAAATTTCCGTTTTCCAATCACTATCGACGGCAAATTCGAAGATTTGAACGCAATCCGAAACCTTTTACAAGAAAAGAAAAATCACGACCTGGGATTTTGCGAAAACTTGATTCGAACACGTTCAATCGAAAAGCTGGAAAACGGAAATTTCCTGCAAAACATCGCCTATTTTCCAAAAAGCCGCGGAAGCCGACAGCCTGCATGCCGCATTCCGCGCCCTTGCCTTCGAGATTCTCCAACTCCCGAAGACAAGGGCGCCCGCCTAACGAAGCAGCATGCTAAGCATCGCGCTCGGAGTCTTCCGACCGCCGCATGTCGCGCTGAATTCGGCTGCCCCTATTCGGGAGCGCCATCTTCCGCACGATGGGCGATCGCCTTGCCGATGCGATGCACCATGCTCACCACGAGCGCATTGCCCATGCAAAATGCCCGATGCCCGTTCGTCATGCCCGCATCGGTCCAGCCCTTCGGGAAGGTCTGCAACTGATCGAGCTCGTCGGGCACCAAGCGACGATAACGGCCGCTTTCGGTGCGCACCACGTGCTTGAAACGCGATGCGCCCGCCCCGCCCTCGCCCGTCAGAATCGTGCGCGACGGCTTGTCGAGCGCATCGGGAAACGCCATGCCGCCTTCGCTGTATATATAGGTATAGCCCGATACGTGCGTGCGCTCCTCTTTTTTGGAGCCTTTGAAATACTTCCAGCGTTCGAGCTTGTCTTCGGCGATGAAAAACTCCTCGGGCACATCCGATTCGGGAATCAGCACGTCGCCGAGCGTGGCAAACGGCCCGTCGTAGGCGGGCGCTACATCGCACGTGAACACCGCGCCGTCCTGCATGGCGCCCGCACCACGGAACGGCGACACCTTGAGCCCTTCGCCGAAATGCTCGCTGACCTCGTAAGGATCGGCAGCAAGGGCAAACGATGCCGCCTTCGCGGCAACGCCATCGATAGGAAACGCCTCCGTCATGACGCCCGACGAAAGCACGCGATCTTCGAGATTCCATGCAGACGCGCCCTTTTCGGCATACACGAACACGCGGCGGCGGCGCTGCGGCGCGCCGTAGTCGGCGGCGTTCACCACGCGCCACTCCACGGCATATCCGCATTCGCTCAAGCACGCCAGCATGATGGCGAAATCGCGACCGCGCTGGGATGCAGGCGATTTCAGCAAGCGATCGACGTTTTCAAGCAGCACATAGCGCGGGGAAAACAGGCGCAGCATGCGATGAATCTGCCACCAAAGCACGCCCTTTTTACCCTCGATGCCGCCCGATTGCGAGTTCGGACGCGCCACGGAATAATCCTGGCAGGGAAAACCGCCCACCAGCATATCGAAAGCAGGAATGGAACGCTCCCCCGCTTCTACCTGGTCAAGCGCACATTCGATATTCTCATTGACCACGGAATCGGCGCCGAAACGCTGCGCGTAACAGCGAGCCGCGAATTGTCGCGACTGCGTTCCAGGAGGCTCCCACTGATTCGCCCAGACGGTCTCGAAATCGCCCGCCGCAGGCAGATGCCAGCCGCGCTCCTCGTCGTCGTACCCGTCGAGGGCCAGTCTGAATCCGCCGACGCCCGCAAACAATTCCGCAACACGAACCTTCGCCATGAAACCCCTCCCCATCGAACAGAGCACCATACTCGCAAAGCAAGCAGAATGCGTCAAGATCGCAAGGGCGACAGCTCTTTTGCAAAAAAGAGGGCAGCCGAGGCCGATTTTTCCGAGTTGTGCCACTAAAAGCAACCTTTGATAGGGGCAATGATTTCTGCGACCTGGGCAAACGTTCGAGTGAAAGCATCTAGAAGGCCAGTAGGCCCCGAAATCTGTGGTAGAAGTCGGAAAAAATGACCTACGCACAGGAAAATCGTGCAGAACCACGCATTGGCAGGCCCTGCGCAAGAAGCCCCGGCCGCTCTATGCTACCAGGGCTTCAGGACATATCGGATACTGAGGTCAGGCGCGGCATGGAACATTAGAGCGCATCGACCCAGAAGTAGCATGAGCAAGCACATGCCGCATTGCAGCCGCAGGGCGCATTATAACCGCAACCGCATGCCACGGAGCGATACCCGTGCGGAAAATACAACCCGTCTAGCGCGAGAAGCAGCCGCAAGTCGCAGGCCGACCGCATCTCTTTCGAGCACAGACCCTCAACCACGCGCCGCAAGACGCAATCTTGCGTCCCTGCCAGCACTGCCGCAACCGCTCGATGCGATGCGAGAATCGGCCGCACGACTCATGCGCCTATCGCGACCTCTACGCCTCCGCCGCCGCGGGCTCCTGGCCAGGCTCAGGGTCGATCATGAAGTAATCGAGCACATCGCGGTCGGCCTTCGCCAGGTCGGCGATATTCATGCAGCTCGTACCCACACGTCCGATATCGTAGAGCATACGGTTGAACACGGCCGTCATAGAGGGCGAGCATTCCTTCGCGGCCACGCGCTTCATGTGCGCCTTGCGCGCGCTCGTTTCCGCCTCGACCAGGCTCGCGCTTGCGGCGAATACGCTCTTGGCCTTCTCCACCTCGCCCGTGGCAAGCGCCTTCATGGCGTCGGCGAACATGCCCTCGGCGATGGCCATGGCCTTTTGCGCTTCGTCGATCGCGGCCTCGGAATACTTCACGCCCTTGCACGACTTCACGATATGGCCGCACAATGCAGCCGCGCGCTCGACGTCGTTCAGGCCGCGCATGAGCTTCATCGTGTGAGCGGCCTGGTCCTCATTGAGCACGCCCGCCGCGAAGATCTCGGCCAGATAATCGGTCACTTTCTGGCACAGCTCGCCTGCCGCCGCAGCCTTGCGGGCCGCCTCGTCGAGACGCTTGGAATCGCGGTCGCGCAACGAAGCGGAGATGTCGTGCAGCGACACGCGGATGGTCTCGCCGCAACGCTCGATCTCCTGCGCCACCAGCTGCAAGGCGGCGACAGGCTGCGCCATCAGGCGATCGTCGAGATACATCGGCTCGGCGGGATCGTTCACCACGCGCGCGCCTGCCTTCTTGTCGGGAAGGATGCGCATCACGATCTTCACCATGAGCCAGATGAAGGGCAGCCACAGAAGCGTCATCGCCACGTTGAACGAAGTATGCGCATTGGCGATCTGGCGCGAAATGACCTCGATTTCAGGACCCGCCGGCGAAATGAACTGCACGAACGCCGCAAACGCCGGGATGAACCAGATGAAAATGAGGCAGCCCGAAATATTGAACAGGCTGTGCGACACCGCCACGCGCTTGGCGTTGCGGCTTTGGCCGATGCTTGCCAGAAGCGCCGTGATCGTGGTGCCGATGTTGTCGCCCAAAAGCACGGGGATGGCACCCGTCAGGCCGATCACGCTGGTCACGCCATCGGGGCCGGCGATGGCGGCAAGATTCTGCAGCACAGCGATGGTGGCAGAGCTGCTCTGCACGATCACCGTCATGATGGTGCCCACGGCAACGCCCAGGATGGGAACGTCCACCACCTGGGAAATCATGTCGATGAACACGGGGCTTTCCGCCAAAGGCTTCATGGAATCGCCCATGGTTTCGATGCCCAGAAACAACAGGCCGAAGCCCAGAATGCTCAGGCCCACGCTTTTGATGCGCTCGCTTTTCGCGATGAACGACACCAGAAAGCCGATGAACACGAACGCCAGAATATAGTCGGTGATCTTGAATGCGATGATCTGCGCCGTGATCGTGGTGCCGATGTTGGCGCCCAGGATGATGGAGATGGCCTGGGGCAATCCCATGAGGCGGGCGCTTACGAAACCGATCGCCATGACCGTCGTGGCGCTCGAGCTCTGCAGCACGGCCGTCGTCAACGCGCCCGCGAGCACGCCGAGAATCGGATTTTTCGTCAAAAGGGAAAGGATGTTCTTCATTTTCTCGCCGGCGACCTTTTGCAGGTTGTCGCTCATCATATTCATGCCGAAAATGAAGATGGCGAGCCCGCCAAGCAGGCCCAAAGCAGTGGTAAGCGCGGTGTCCACGAAAGATTCTCCTCAGTCATACGGGGGCATCTGCATAAAACCATCGGCAAAGAAGTATAACGACGAAAAGCTTTGCATGGACTTTGCAAATGTAAGATTTTTGCAAAGTCAAAGCGCGTTGAAGGGCAGAGCGAACATCCGTCCTACCTGCGAAAATGCGTGAAATGAAGTGGTTTTTACATACCCGCGCAAAACAGGGCGCATCCTACGCGCTCGCACTGCATGAATGCGCGAAATCATGCAGGAGCAGCGCGGCCCTTGCGGCGGCGGGAAGAACAGACGGGCGAATCCGAAACGACCGCGCACCGGGCCCATGCGCAGCGAGGGCGCCCGCACGCTTCCCAGGCGCAGCAAGAACGCTCTCACCGCCAAGCGCGGCAAAAACGCCTGCACGCCGCGCAAACGCGGCGAGAACACCCGCGCATCGCCCGGACGCGACGCCCTCGAAAGCACCGTCCGCCGAACGCGACGCCCGACACAACGGCACGCCGCCGGCACGAATCCCGCAGACGCAAGGCGCCAGGGTCTTCGGCGAGCGCGGCCCTTGCGCCGCACCGAACCCCGAACGTGAAAAGGGCGGCTCGAAAGCCGCCCTTCGCTTCACCTAACCAGAAGCAAACGCGCCGCCAAGGCGCGCACCCCGGCGTCGCAATGTACGGCCCTACGGCCTCAAGCCGCTGCCGCCCTGCATGGTGATTGTTTCGCCCGAAATGTATTTCGCGTCCTCGGAGCACAAAAACACCGCCGTGCGTCCGATGTCGGTCTCGGCATCGCCGAAACGACCTGCAGGAATGCCGCCGATCTGCTTCTCGTACGCCTCGGGATACTCCTCTTTCCACGCCGCAAGCTGCGCGGTCATGACCAGCGGGCAGATCACGTTGCAGTTGATGCCGTCGGGGCCCCATTCGGTGGCGGCCACGCGCGTCATGCCGCGGATGCCCTCCTTGGCGGCGGCGTAGGAACTCTGCCCGTAGCGACCGAACAATCCGGCGCCCGAGGCGAAGTTCACCACGGAGCCCTTCGCTTCTTTCAAATACGGATGGCAGTGCTTCATATAAAAGAACGCGGCATACAGGCCCGACATGACCGCCTTGTCGAAATCTTCCTTCGTGTGCTCGACCAGCGTGAGGCCCGATGCGGAGTTCTGCGCGTTGTTGATGAGGAAGTCGATGCGGCCGAACTCTGCAGCCGTCTGCTCGACCGCCGAGGCGACCTGCTCTTCATCGCCGCCGTCAGCCTGCAGGCACAGCACCTTGATGCCGTAGAGGCCCTCGAGCTCTTCTTTGGCGTCTTCGAGCTTTTTCACGTTACGGCCTGTGATGGCCAGATTGCAGCCCTCTTTGGCGAACGCCGTCGAAAGGCCCCAGCCGATGCCGCCGCCCTTGCCGCCGCCCGTGATGATGGCCGTTTTGCCGTCGAACCTACCCATAGGATGCCTCCTTCGCGTTTCGTTGATTTTTCGCGCACCAACGTAAACGAGAACCGCGAGTAAAACGCCGGCAATTCTGCCGAAGGCGCGGTTTGCGCCGCTATCGATGCATTGCAGGCGCGATCGAAACACAACGGAAACGAAAAGGGTCGGCGAACGATTCGCCGACCCTTTGTCGCTGGAATATGTCGCACGCGCATCGCGCCTGGCACCCGGTCGCTCAGGACCGCATGCCGCAAGCACGGTGGGCAAGCGAACGCCCTACATGACGAACGTCACAGGCAGCGCCGCCATGACCACCAGGTAGCGCAGCAGGAAGCCGCCCACCAGCACGCCCGCGTCGGACGCGGCGCTGATGATGTGGGCCTTCTTGGACTCCTCGAACTCCTTCGAGCTGAAGAACAGCAGCCACGTCTCGAGCGCGGTGGGCAGCACCAGGCCGACGAGCACCAGGCCCAGCCAGAACCACAGCGCCCAGTCGCCCGCCACCAGGCCCATGACCGACTCGAAGCCCGCGGTGGAGTTGTAGCTCGTGATGAAGCACAGCGAGGCCACCAGCACCATCTCGATCAAGGGCAGGCAGAAGTGGAACTTCTTCAGCACGCCCGCCTTGTTGAACTCGTCGGCGTGGCGGAATACCGCCACGAACAGCACCGACGCGGCGCCCGCCGACATGGCCGACACCAAGAAGAGGATCGGCAGCAGCGCGTTGTTCCACAGCGGGAAGGTCTTGCATACGCCCAAAAGAGCGCCCGTGTACATGGCCACGCACACGGCGAACACGACGCCCGCCATCTCGAGCCATGCGGGAACGTGCTTTTTCAAAATATCGAGCACCAGCACGACGAGAGAAATGACCATGAATGCGGCGAGGAACACGACGCCCCAGGTCATCACCGAGAACGGGTTGTGCAGCAGCAGCGCGAAGCGCAGCGGATTATGCAAGCCCGCCTCGGCGTCCACCATCAGCAGCACCAGACCGATCATCACCACGACAGGCGCGATGACATGGCCCGCTTTGCGCATGTTGACGGCTTCGGGATGGCGCCAGCGCAAAAACGCCGACGTCACGAATGCGCCGCCGCCCAGACCGGCCAAAAACAGGTACCAGGCGATGGGAGCGCCCCAGATAGGTTCGAATGACATCCTTCATCACCTCACGTAGAAGATTTTCGCGTTGGTCAGATCGCCGTCGATCGGCTGGGCGTTCAGCTCGGCGATCTGCTTGGACACCTCGGATTCGGGGTCGTCCAAATCGCCGAAGATACGCACACCGGTGGGGCATGCCGTCACGCACGTGCACATCTCGGTGCCGTCGAGCGCCGAAACAGTGCAGAAGCGGCATTTGTCCACGATGCCCGACTCTTCGTTATGCACGCGCGCGCCGTACGGGCAGGCGGCCATGCAGTACTTGCAGCCGATGCAGCGGCCGTGGTCGACGCACACGATGCCGTCCTCGGTGGTGTAGGTCGCGCCCGTGGGGCAGACGGCCTGGCACGGAGCGTCCACGCAATGCATGCACTGGGTGGGCACGTGCTCGATCGTCACGTGCGGATACGTGCCGCGCTCGAACTCGTGGAACTTGATGAACGATTCGTTCGGCAGAAGGTCGTTCTGCCTCTGGCAAGCCGTGCGGCAGGCGTAGCAGCCGATGCACTTCTTGGTATTGATGAGCATTCCGTAGCGGGCCATTACGCACCTACCTTCTTAACCGTGACCAAAATCTCGTGCGCCATGGTGGAGCCGTAGCCGGTTTCAAGCTGATAGGTCGTGTAGTCCGTCGAACGCAGGCCGACGCCGTAAGCGGTGTGCTGCTGCTCGGAGGTGCAGCCGTACGCAGGCGGCAGGAAGATGGCCGTCGGGTTCATGCGCTGCGTCACCTTCACGCGGCAGCGGCCGGTGTGCAGCTCGTTGGACACTTCCACCTCGTCGCCGTCGGCGATGCCGAGCTGCGCGGCGCGATCGGCGTTCATCCAGATGCGCGTGAGGTCGTAGTCTTCGGTGATCGCCATCAGCGGCTTGCAGTTCGCCGTCATGGTGTGGCTGTGGATGGCCTGCTTGCCGGTGATCATGCGGAACTGGTTGCCGCCCGCGGGCATCACGGCAGGAGCGACCCACGTCGGCGCGGCGGTGTAGCCCGCAGCGGCGCACTTCTCGCTCGTGAACTGGATTTTTCCGGAAGGGGTCTTCCACTTCGGCGTGTTGCCGTAGACGAAGGCCTTCTCGGGGAATTCCACCGTGCCGACCTCGCGCAGGGCATCCAGGCTCAGGCCGACCGTCTTAAGCTGGGCGTCCGCCAGCTCTTCGATCGTGAACGGGAAGTACTCGCCCACGCCGCACGCCTCGGCGAGACCCTTGAAGATCTCGTCGCAGGGCTTGGTGTTGGGATGGATCACGTCGAGCACCTTGTCGCGCAGCGAAACGGACGGAATCAGGCCGCCGTTGAACGCCGGAACCTCGAGGCGCTCGAGGTAGCTGCACTCAGGCAGCACGTAATCGGCGCACAGCGCGGTTTCGGACATCTGGATGTCGACGACCACGCACAGATCCAGCGCTTCCAGGCATTCCTGCAGGTAAGCGGGGTTGGAATAACCCGCAACCATGTTGGAGTTGTAGAAGAACATGCCCTTCATCTTGCCTTCTTTGGCAAGAGAGGCCGCGTACACGTTCACGCCCATGCCAGCGGAAGCCAGCGGATACTCGGCAGAGCCCGCCTTCTTGCCTTCCACCTTGGGAACGGGCGGGAACTTCTCCTCGTCGAGCTTGCCCGCGGACACGCCCGAGGTGAACAGCGCGCCGCCCTTCTGGTTCCAGCAGCCGAGCAGCGTGTTGAACACGGCGATGGCGCGCGCCGTCTCGCCGGAGTTGGCGTACTGGTTGCCGAAGCCGCCGCGCCAGCCGGCGTCGATGCAGGCGGCAGGAGCGGCCTGGGAAAACTCGACCGCGAGGCGCTCGATGTCGGCCGCGGAAATGCCGCAGATGCCCTCCGCCCATGCGGGGGTGCAGTCGGCGACGCCTGCGGCGAACTCGTCGAAGCCCACGACGTTTTCAGCCGCATAGGCCTTGTCGTAGATGCCGTCGCGGATGAGAACGTGGCTCATGGCCAAAATGAAGGCCAGGTCGGTGCCGGGATTGATCGGCAGCCACTCATCGGCGAACACGGTGGAGTTGTTGCAGCGAGGGTCCACCATGACGACCTTCGCGCCGTTTTCGTGCGCCTTCTGCAGGCCCTGCAGGTGAGCGGGCTTGATGGCGTCGGCGACCGAACGGCCGATATACATGATCATCTTGGTGTTGGCGGTATCGGCGGAGAAATCGCCCGCGCCGATGACCTCGGCATAGCCCGAAGCCTTCGACAGGTTGCAGGCGGCGCCGTGGGTGTAGTAGTTCGGCGAGCCGAGCGCGTCGAGGAAGCGCTTGGTGTAGAACGCGCCGTTGGGGCGCGGGTCCTGCACGAGCGCGAGGGCCTCGGGGCCGTTCTCGTCGATGATGGCCTTCACCTTATCGCCGATCTCCTGGAAGGCCTGCTCCCAGCTGATGGCCTCGAACTCGCCCTTGTCGTTTTTCTTCAAGGGGTCGGTCAGGCGGTCTTCGGAATAAACGATGGCGGGATAGCCGTATCCGCGCGCGCAGATCTTGCCCTGGGCGCTGGCGTCATGCTCGCTGGCGATGAGCTTGGACAGGCGGCCGTTTTTCACATAGGCCTTGTAGCCGCACTTGCTCGAGCATGCGTTGCACATGGTATAGGCAGACCAAGAACCCTGGTCGGTTTCGGGCTCGTCAGCGCACGCCTGCTCCCAAGCGCCGAAGCTCATGTATCCGCCCGCTGCAGCAAGGGCCGCCACGCCCGCGCTGCCGGCCAGAAAGCTCCGCCTTGTAATCGCGTTTTCTGACATTCTCGGTTCCTCTCTTATAAAGAACTATTGCTACGCCGGCAAACCGTCGCATCCGCGGTCTTGCCCCTCTTCGGACGACCCGTCCGCCTCTTCGCTCGCCACCGCGTCGATGAGGACGTCGACGAGCGCGATGAAGAATGCGGCATGGGGGTCGTCAAGGCGCAAAAGCCGCTGACGATAATCGGCAAGCCAGCCGAAACGTTCCGACAAAAACGAACGGGCCTCTTCGGCGCACCCCGACCGCTGCAAAACGGCGAGCATGTCGAGTTCGAGCGCCAGGTGATCGGGCCACGCCTTATAAGAAGGCGGCAGCGTCAATCCCAAAGAGACGATGAGCTTTTCCATATAGCGGGCGGAGTCTGCTCCGTAGCGGCCGCGCTCGGTGCGGCCCGCAACCTCGTCGGCGCGATAGAGAGATTCCACCGGCATCGCCGAAGCGGGCAGCCCTCCCGTGAAATGGCGTCGGCAGAAGCCGTCGTATTCGCCATAAGACGGAGGGTTTTTCAGCGCCTCCACTTCACGCTCGCTCAAAAGCTCGTAAAGGGAACGAGGAGCGATCGCGACGCACAGATCGTCGATGAAGCCCTTCCATACGTCGGGTGCGGTCAACTCGGCGAACGCGGCCTCGTCCATATGGGAGAAACACTTCGATGCGACCGAGAACACAGCCGGATTGCCCATGGCGTCGTCGCCCTTTCTTTCGTCCGTCATTTTCGAAACGTCGTGATATATCGAACGGGCTTAGCCTTCCACCAGCGTGGCGGTGCGCACGATGCCCTTGTCGATCGCCTCCTGGGCGATGTCTTTCCAATCGACGAACTTAATCGCGCCGTTGGGGCACTGCACGGCGCAGCGGCCGCACGCGATGCACTTCGTGGAAACGCCCGTCTCGGTGTCGACGACCGGCATGTTCCAGGGGCAGGCCTCGTGGCACATGCCGCAGCCGATGCACGCCTCGGCGTCGACCACGCGCGCACCCGTCTCCGGGTCGGGAGCGATGGCATGCACCGGGCAGTTCTTGACGCACCATGCGTCTTTGCACTGCTTGCAATGCTCGACGGTGAACTGGCAGCTGCCGAAGATGCCGTCCTGGCTTTCTCCGCCGGCGCCGAAGTTATAGTTCTGCCACACGCGGACGCGGGCAGTATTCTGACATGCACGACCGTCGTTGCGCAGAGAGCACATCAGCTCGCAGCGCTGGCAGCCCGAGCAACGGGCGCGGTCGGTCACGATAAGTTTCTGAGGCATGGGATCGAGCACGATGCGGCCCGATGCGATGCTGTCTTCGACGACGCCCCACTTGGCAAGAGCACCGCCGGCGATCAGACCCGCCAAACCGATGCCCACGCCGCCGACGACGACCTGACGACGAGTGAAGCCCCCCTGCGTTGCCTTGCCTTCGGTCTCGGCCGCTTCTGCAGCGGTATCGACCTGAGCTTCCAAGGCCCCCTTCTTCTCCTCCATCGAATGTTTCCTTTCCTGATGTCCTTCGAAATCTAAGGACACATACCCCCTGAAACGCACTTCGCACAGCCGCACATAATGAGGGTGCCGAAGAAGGCAGCGTCCCCTCTTTCGGGGCAAAATGGCTGATAAACGACAATCCCCTCAAAGAGGGGACACGCAAACCGCCCGATTAAGCATAATGACCGCTGACCGAAAACGGTCTTTACGCACATGCCTCCGCACACGTCGCTTCACGTCACTGTTCCTCACAAGACTTGGAGATCAGACACATGGCAAAAGAAGAGAACGTTTCGTTCGGCTGGGCCGGCAAGATCGCGCGCGTCGATCTGACCACGGGCACCATCACGACCGAATCCACCGATCCTTACAAGCAATATATCGGCGGCATGGGCATCGCCAACAAGATCATGTATGACGAAGTTCCCGCCGGCACCGACCCGCTCGCTCCCGAGAGCAAGGTCATCTTCGCCGTGGGCCCGCTGACCGCTTCGGGCGTGCCTCTGGCAGGCCGCACCACGCTGGCTCACCTGTCCACCTTCACCAAGGACCACCTCGTAGTCGACTCCCACATGGGTGGCATGTTCGGCGCCAAGCTCAAGCTCGCCGGCTGGGATGCCCTCATCGTGGAAGGCGCTTCCGATGAACCCGTCTTCATCAAGATCATCGACGACGACATCACCATCGAGTCCGCCGAGGGCGTATGGGGCCTGGGCACCCGCGCCGCGACCGAGGCCCTGAACACCTTGGTTTCCGACAAGGCGTGCGTCGCCACCATCGGCCCTGCGGGCGAGAACCTGCTTCCCTACTCCAACATCATCAATGCCCGCAACCATTCCGCAGGCGCGGGCGTCGGCGCCATCCTCGGCTCCAAGAAGTGCAAGGCCGTCGTGGTCGAGGGCAACGGCTCGGTCTACGTGAAAGACCCCAAGGCCGTCGCCGAGCTTTCCGACTACATGCTTTCCGACATCGTGGGCTCCAACAACAACCACGTCGTGCCCTCCACCCAGCAGGAATGGGCGGAATTCTACGACGAGGGCAGCCGTTGGACCGCTCGTGACGGTCTGACCTGGGCGCTTGCCGAAGGCGGCCCGATCAACACCGGCGAGCCGAAGCCGGGCGAGCTCAACACCGTGGGCTATCGCTGCATGAAGTCCACCAAGGACCTCGGTCCTGCCGCCGAGAAGTACACCGTAAAGATGAACGGCTGCCACAGCTGCCCGATCCACTGCTACTCCGACCTGCGCGTCGAGGCGGCGGAATCCACCGCGGGCTTCGAGACCGTCGGCAACACCTGCGCCGCCAACTTCCCCGTGTCCATCTACATGAAGAAAATCTTGGGTCTGGACATCGCGGACGACGAGAGCGTGCTGTGGGATATGACCACCCAGGCCACCATGGACAACCTGGGCCTGTGGTGCAACTATGCCCAGCTCTATCGCGACATCGCGCACTGCTACCGCGCCGGCGTGTTCGAGAAGAACCTGCCCGCCGAGGAGTACGCCTCCATCAACTGGGCAGGCTTCGAGAACGAGTCCAAGGACCCCACGGTCATGGTTGAGATTCTCACCAAGCTCGCTCAGAACGACTCCGAGATCGCCTACCTGGGCTACGGACCCTACACCTGGTGCGAGCGCTGGAACGACCAGGCATGGTTCGACACCGCCACCTCCACGCTGATCAACTATCGCGGCTGGCCCGTGCATCACGCCATCGAGTGCTTCGGCCAGGTGGGCGCCGTGTACAACATGATGTTCAACCGCGACGACATGATCCACTCCGCCGTGAACTTCCAGGGCTGCGGCCTTCCGTGGGAGATCAAGCAGCAGATCGCCAAGGAGGTCTGGGGCAGCGAAACCGCCATCGACCAGAACAAGAACTACACGCCGATGAACGAGTACAAGGCGAAGTTCTGCTGGTGGAGCATCGTCACCGACGTCCTGCATGACTGCCTGACCCTGTGCAACTGGGTGTGGCCGATGACCATGTCCCCCAGCAAGTCGCGCGACTACCGCGGCGACCTGGACCTCGAGGCCAAGTTCTACACCGCCGTCACCGGCGAGGAGATGACCCGCGACGAGCTGTACAAGCGCGCCGCTTCCGTCATGACGCTGCAGCGTGCCAACACCGTGCGCGGCATGGGCACCAACGACATGCGCAACGAGCATGACACCATCACCGAATGGGTGTTCACCAAAGACCCCGACATCCAGCCCTTCACCGCCGGCACCGACAAGATGGAGCGCGAGGACTTCCAGACCGCTCTGGGCATGGTGTACAAGGAGTTCGGCTGGGACGAGAAGACGGGCGCACCGACCGCCGCTTGCCTCGACGACTACGGCATGGGCGACGTGAAAGACGAGCTCGACTCCCTCGGCCTGCTGTAAGGCAATCGCGCGCACGGCCTCGGCCGCATACGCGATAAGGCGCACATACACGCCTCCCTTCAAGAAAGCCCCTGGAAAAATCCAGGGGCTTTCTTTTGTTTGCGCGTATCGAGGGGTCGCATGGGCGCGGCTTCGGCTACGCATGCGAGCGGCTGCGCGTTCGCCGGAGGGGTCCTGCGCGTTCGTGGCGAACGGACGGGGCCGCGGACGGCGGGCTATTTCGCCTCGTGCGCTTTCGCCTGCTGCCAGAACGCCTCCATCTCGTTCATCGACAAGTCGGCGACATCGCGTCCCTGCGCCCATGCGGCGTCTTCGATGAACGACCAGCGACGGCGGAACTTCGCGCATGCGCGGCGCAAGGCCCCTTCGGCATCCACATGATGCCAGCGTGCCACGTTCACCAACGTGAACAAGATGTCGCCGAACTCGTCTTCGGCCTCTTCGGGCGTGGCCGCCTCTTGGAACTCGCGCACCTCTTCGGCGACCTTGGCCCACACGTCGTCGGCGCCATCCCACTCGAAGCCCGAGGCCGCGGCTTTGCGCGAGATCTTCTGCGCCTGCATCAAAGCGGGAAAACTCGTCGGAACGCCGTCGAGCAGGCCCGTGCGATCGGACGCCAAGGCATCGGTGCGCTGCTTTTCCTGCATCTTCACCGCGTCCCAGATATCGAGCACTTCGGCGCTGTCCTGCGCCGCCGCTTCGCCGAACACATGCGGATGGCGGCGGATCATCTTGGCGTCGACATCGCGGCACACGTCGTCGATCGTGAATTCGCCCGCATCGGCGGCGATCTGGCTTTGCAGCACCACCTGAAGCAGCACGTCGCCGAGCTCTTCGCGCATATGGGCCACGTCGCCCGCCTCGATCGCGTCGACCGCCTCGAACGCCTCTTCGATCATGTTGTGCGCGATGCTCTCGTGCGTCTGCTCGCGATCCCACGGGCATCCGTCGGGCGCGCGCAGGGCGGCGATCGTGTCCACGAACGAATCGAACGCCTCGCATCGACGCTTCGCATTGAGCTTGCTTTCCTCGAAATCGCCTTCGGCCATCGCGGCCTCCTTCCTCTTCCGAGCGCGCCTTCGACTACTTTTTCGCGAATCGCAACGATATGCGCTGGTCGCGCAGCGAGCAATGCTGGCACAGCGAGCACGCCACGCTGCATTCGTTGCACGGCACGCGCTTGTCGATCCAGGCAAGTTCGCGCCCTTGGCGGATATAGAAATCGCCGATCGCCGCGCGGATGGCGCAAGCGGCAAGATACGGCCTGGTCACACGGTCGGCGGGCATTTTGCCCATCTCTTTTTTCAGGGCATCGCCCGAAATTTCGAGCGCTTCGTCGATCGTTTTGCCCTCCACGCATTCCACCGCCAGGCTTGCCGCGGCGATCGTGGCCACGTCGCCGCGGCACTTGAATCCTGCGCGGACGAACGTTTCCGTTTCCGGGTCGATCACGGCGAACAGCTGCACGGCGCGCTCGCCATGCTTCGACACGCCCGCCATCGATGCGGCATTGCAGCCCTCGGGAATGCCCGCGCGGTCGAAACGCCCGGCAAGCTCCACGATGCGCGGCGAATACACGCTCATATCCTCTTCGGGCTCCACCTGATAGACGTCTTCGGTGCGAATGATCCGCACCTCTTTGCCGCTTCCCTGATATTTGCCGGGTTCCACATCGGAGAAATCGATGCTTTCGTGGCCTTCGTAATCGTACATGCGCATCCTCCTACATATTGGCGCGGCGCTCGACCGATTCCCATTCGGCGAGCGCTTTCGCCTGGGCATCGCTCAAGTAGTCCGTGGAATAGAAATACACGTCGCCGTTGGAGGCGGAACATGTCTTGATGTCGGGATACAACCCCGATTCCTGCGCGGTCGCGAACGCCGCCTCGATGCGCTCGTCGGTCATATACACCGGGCGATTCTTCAGCGAGGCCGCCTTCATCGGACGCGGATAGACCTTCGATTCGACGCGGGCGTTTTCGACCAGCGTGGCCACGTCGTCGTTCTCGGCAGCGAGAAACGCCCATCGGGCGAACGAATCGCTCATTTCCGCCGTCGAATACAGATAGACCTGCGAGCCCTCGAGCACCACGATGTCGTCCAGCTCCCATGCGGGCGCCTCGACGGCCTGCAGCGCCTCTTCGGCGGCAATGCCGGCGGCAGCGCAGGCCGCACCCTCCTGCGAAGCGCCTTCGCGGCCGGCGGCATCTTCGCCCGCCACGCCATCCGGTACAGCGGCGTCCCCGTCGGCATCGCCGCTTTTTTCCGCAGCGCAGGCGTCGCCTTCGCCGTTCCCGTCGTCTTCGGCGGCAGCCTGTTCGGCGGCGCGGCGCTCGGCCGAACGCGCCTGGGCATCGATGATGGTGTCGAATACCAGCGCCGTGAAGGCGGACGCCTCCATGTGCTCGGGTGCCAAGCCGACCGATTCCCAATAATCGGGCGTCGTCAGCTCGCCCGAACGGGCGCGCAAGCGGATGTCTTCGAACACCGTTTCAAGCGCGCATTGCTCGAAATACGCCATGCGCTCCTCGGACGACATGGCGGCTATGCGCTCTTGCTCGGCGGCTTCGGCCTCGGCGGGATCAACCAAATCGGACAAGTCGCATCCCGCAAGCATCGATGCGAGAAACTCCTCTTCGGGCGTACGCGCGCCCGGGTCGGCGGATACGGCGGCCTGCCCTTCCTCCGGCAGACGGCCCCCGTCGGCCCCATCGCGAAATTCAGCCATACATCTCCTATCGATATGAAAACGAAAGCCATCCTGGCACGAACGCGAAACGACGTGTACCCTCTTTCGGGATAACTTCCCGTTCTTCCCGGCGCAATGCCGGATGATTTTTCCTTGAGCAGGGAAAAGGATATAATACAGACTTCATGGCAGGAGGGGGCCTTTTTGATCACGCGACTTGAAGCCGCTCGACACACGACGTCCACCATCGCCCAGACCGCGCAGCTTCTCGCTCCGACGGTGCTCGGTCTTATGTGCGCCCGCGTGTGTTTGATCGTAGCGACATACGGCAGTTATGCCAGCACCGATGCGGGAATCCTCACCGACGGCAGCAGCCTTGCCGCCATGGTTCCCCTGATATTCCTTCTGCTGTATCTGGGAAAAACCCGCAAGCGCCTCTCGAAGCGGTCCGTCTTCATCGCGACGAACATCGCCATCGCGGCGCAGGCGGCATCCATCATCGCGCTCGGCATCGTCGTCTTGACGCCTGGCGATTCCACTGGCGCAGAAATCGTCCTGTCCACCATCGCCACGTTCTCAAGCTGGATAGCCATCTTCTACTGGCTGCGCAGGGCGCGCGGAACCTCGTCGTCCACCGCAGCGGCCATCGCTTTCGGCTCCCTCCTGCTCAGCGAGCCGCTCATTTATATGGCGTCGCTTCTGCCGCACGGCATCGCCTGCATCGTCGTGGGAGCGACGACCTGCCTGCAGTTCCTCTTCCGGAAAAAAGCGCGCACCAAGCCGCTGCCCGAAAAGGCGCATACCGACAAGATGCCGCTCGGCTACTTCGGATTCGCGCAGCGCACGCAAGACGGCGTGCGCGTGCTGGGCATCCTCGCCTTCGGCATGTTCATCCTTTCGGTTGCGGTCGGCGCGCTGCGCGGCTTCCCCAACGGCGAGGCTGTGCCGTTCGGTCCTCTGACGCGCGTGGGATACATGCTTCTCGTCATGGCGTTTTTCGCCATGCTTATCTGGCAATCGTTCCGCGAATCGCGCAGCATCATGTCCACTACAATCTGGCTTGCGCTTGAGATGTTCGGCATTTTCGCCGTGGCCTCTTACGCGGCGTTTCCCGGCAATCCCGACATCGGGGCCATGTTCACCACCGTGTTCAACGCCGGCATGACGGGATTCATGTGGTATCTGGTCATCGCGTTTTCGAGCTACGGCAAGCGCGACCCGTACTACTACGCGGCGGCAGGCTGGTCGGTCTATATCCTGCCGCGCGCCCTTGCCCGCTCGGCCATCGTGGCGATCGCGCCCTATGCCGAAAGCGACGCCCTGCAGACGGCCATCGTGGCGGGGCTCATCCTGGCAAGCGCGCAGATCGTGTTCATCCAGCTGATTTGGGTCGAGCATGGAAAGAAGAGCGAAGCGGCGAACGGCGCGGCGCCCAAGACCATCCAAACGCTGCTCGGCCTCGACGATATCGACGATGCGCCCGACGACCCCGAAAGCATCCGCCGCGCGCTCATGCAAAACGACATGAAGCAGCTGCAAAGCCAGTTCATGCTCTCCGACCGCGAAACCGAGGTGCTCACGCTGTACGCGCTGGGGCTGACGCAGCGCAAAATCGCCGAAGAGCTGTGCATCTCGCCTGGCACCACGCATACCCATATCAAGCGCATCTACGCGAAAACCGACCTGCATTCGCGCCAAGAAGTGCTCGATTACATCGAACAATACGTCCGTTAACGCACGATGGCCGCCCCGAAAGGCGGCCATCGATTTCATTGCGACAGATGCGAAAAGGCGTTAGTCCTCGACGATCTCGGTGATGCAGCCCATGGGGCATTCTTCGACGCAATCGCCGCACGCGATGCAAGCGTCTTCGTTCTCGAGCACCACAACGCCGCCGGCGATCTCAAGAACGCCCTGAGGGCATGCGTCCACGCAGATGCCGCAGCCGATGCATTCGTCGGTTTCAAGTACGGGATGAGGCATGACAGACTCCTTTTTCCATTGACACATCGGCGCTCGCACGGAGGCGAGCCCCTATCACCTGCACGCAAGATACCATTGCATAGCCGGTTTTCAAGAAAAATCTTGTATTTGATGCCGAACGGCATCCAAATCATCGTGCATGAAATCATAGCTGGAAACTATGGTTATATGCCCGAAAGACGAGCGGCGGCGATGCGACGGCGCATTACCCCGCCTCCACAGGCGCTCCACGCTCGCCGACGAGCTCTGCCGATCGAGCTGCCGACGCGGCGGGAGGTGCCAAGCGCACCGGAGGCGCCCTTCCGAAACGGCTCGCTTGAAAAACAATAGACACCGGCACTCCGGAAACATGGAAAAGATGCTAGGGATAATTGCGGGATCAAGGTTTCTATGGGATACTGAACGTTACCGAAAAACCAGGCGCCCATCGAGGCGCCGACGAACGCCGCACGACGAAAGGACATCCGCCCCATGGCAACGAAGCTTTCTCGCACCGCCTGTCCTGTCGAGGCGACGCTCTCTTTGATTTCCGACAAATGGAAGATCCTCATTCTGCGCGACCTGCTCACGGGCACGAAGCGCTTCGGCGAATTGAAGAAGTCCATCGGGAGCATTTCGCAAAAGGTGCTCACCTCGAATCTGCGTGCCATGGAAGACGACGGCTTGATCGTGCGCCAGGTGTTCGCCGAGGTGCCGCCGCGCGTCGAATACACGCTCACCGACCGTGGCGAGAGCCTGCGTCCCGTCATCGACGCCATGCGAACCTGGGGCGAAGAGCATCAGGCGGAGCTCGTCGCCGAAGAGGCCGCGAAGGCGGCCGAAAGCGCCGAATAACCTTCGGAGCGCATCAAGAAACAACCCGCGCAACACAGCCGCAGCGCACTTGAAGCCGCAGGACGGACCTGCGGCTTCTTTCATGTTTGCAAGCATTAGCCCGTCAGCCGCCGAGAGGTTCAATGCAAAGCCGCGCCAAGCAAAAGCCTACAAACTCACGCCAAGGCCCGTAAATCGCTCTACATAGGCCCCCAGCTTACCCAGAACGCGTGCTTTCATATCGGCATAAGCATTCGCCGGCGCAAAGCGGCTCGGACGCTTCGTCATAAGCGCCGCCACTTCGACGCCCGATTCGCTCACGGCCCCATCGGAAAAGGCACGCTTGACGAACGCATCGGTCGCCTCGGCATCAAGCGCCTCGCCCTCTACGATGGCCCGCAACTCCGACTTCCTCGCTTCTACGATATACGCACGCCAATCGGCATCCACATCTTCGCTGGACACAAGGCCCTCGATGAAGCCTTCGATAAGGTCGCGCTTGCTGCGCAACTCGTAGCTCGCGCCGATTGCGCGCTCGATATCGGCCACGATGGTTTTGTCACGGCAGTTATCGGCACGGTATTTCTTCACCAACATCAAAATGTAATCGATGTTGATATCGACCTGCTTGAGCAGCTCGACCTCGAACACCAGATCGTCGTTGATGATAGCGACATCCGTTCCGTTTTTGCGATACTTGGCATAAAGGTCCTGATATACGCTGCGGTAATCCTGCTCGTCTCGGGCGCTGAGCCTGTCGTCTTTCTCGAATTCATCGAACGACGTCAGGATATTGCGCAGGCGCAGAATGGCGCCGAACAGACGAATGAAATCTTTCTCGTTCTGCTCGCCCTCGATTATCTCGCCCAAAGGAAAGCGCTCTTTGAACTGGGAAATCCTGTCGAGATATTCGCCCAGATACTCGCGATACGGCTTCAACAGCACAATGCCGCCCGCATCTTCATCGCCGAACATGGCGATGGCGCGATTCACCCTGTCTTCAAGATTGCGGAAACACACGATATTGCCGAAATCTTTCACGCTGTTCAGAATACGGTTCGTACGACTGAACGCCTGAATCAAGCCATGATCGCGCAAATCCTTGTCCACCCAAAGGGTGTTAAGCGTCGTGGCATCGAAGCCCGTCAGGAACATGTTCACCACGATGACCAGATCGATCTGGCGTTTCTTCATGCGGTTGGACAGATCTTTGTAATAGCCCTGGAAGCCGTCGCCATCGGTGCTGTAGTTCGTGGAGAACATGGCATTGTAATCAGCAATGGCGCTGTCCAGGAACTCGCGGCTCAGCGTGTCGAGGCTCCCCACATCGAACGACTCATCGGGCAGGCCGCAACCTTCATCCGATTCGTTCGGGCCGAAACTGTAAATCAGTCCCACCTTCAGCTTCTCGCCGCCGCGCTGCTTCTGAATGCGCTTGAACGCTGCGTAATAGAGCTTCGCCATATCGATGCTCGCCACGGCGAAAAGACTGTTAAAGCCCATAACGCGCTGATCGCCTATCTTGTAGCCGCGCTGGCGCTTCGTCTTCTGGGCGAAGTGGTCCAAGATGTAGTTCACCACTGCATCGATGCGCTCTTGCGCCTGGTAAGCGCCCTTGCGGTAGATGTCGTAGACCTTCTGGTCTTCGTATTGCTCGCGTTCGCGAATCGTTTGGATGTAATCGATGCGGAACGGCAGAACATTGCCGTCGCGGATGGCATCCACAATGGTGTACGTATGCAGCTTGTCGCCGAAAGCCTGCTCGGTCGTGCGCATGCGCGGATCGCCGCCGCTCGATGCGTTCTCTGCGAAGATGGGCGTGCCCGTGAAGCCGAACAGGTGGTAATTCTTGAAGTTCTTGACGATGGCAGCATGCATTTCGCCGAACTGGCTGCGGTGGCATTCGTCGAAGATGAACACGATATGGCCGTCGTACACGTCGTGCTTCTTGTTCTGTCTAATGAAACATGAAAGCTTTTGAATGGTGGTCACCAGAATGCGCTTATCGGGGTCGGCAAGATGCCGCGCCAGCACGGCGGTCGATTCGCTGCCGTCCACGGCGCCTTTCTCGAAGCGATCGTATTCGCGCATGGTTTGATAGTCGAGGTCTTTGCGGTCCACGACGAAAAGAACTTTGTCGACACCTTCCATGCCACTTGCCAGTTTGGCCGTTTTGAACGACGTGAGCGTTTTGCCCGAGCCCGTGGTGTGCCAAATATAGCCACCCGCCTTCAGCGTGCCCAGCATGGCGCGATTGTTTTCCGAAATAAGGATGCGGTTGAGAACGCGCTCGGTCGCGACAATCTGATACGGCCGCATGACCAGCAATTTTTCTTCAACATCGAACACGCAATACTTCGTGAGGATGTTCAGAAGCGTATGCTTGGCGAAAAACGTACGCGTAAACGGCATGAGGTCTTGAATGGGCTTATTGTCGGCGGCGGCCCACCAGCTGGTGAACTTGAAGGAGTGCGAGGTTTTCTTGCCGCCCCTGCGTGTAACGCCCGTGGCTTCCTCCACATGGCTCCACCGCGTGGTGTTGCTGTAATACTTGGTAAGAGTACCGTTGCTTATAACGAAGATCTGCACATATTCGAACAGGCCGCTTCCCGACCAGAAGCTATCGCGCTGATAGCGCTCGATTTGGTTGAACGCCTCCTGCAAGGCAACGCCACGACGTTTCAGCTCCACATGAACAAGCGGAAGACCGTTTACCAGAATGGTCACGTCGTAGCGATTGTCGTGACGAGAGCCCGACTGCCCGGCATCGACGGCATACTGGCTCATCACCTGCAGATAGTTGTTGTGCACATTGCGCTTGTCGATAAGCTGCACGTTTTTCAGACTGCCGTCGTCGCGGCGCAATGATTGCACGTGGTCTTCCTGAATGCGGCGCGTCTTTTCCACGATGCCTTCGTTTTCCGATGCGATGTTCTGGGCGAAAAACCGTTTCCATTCAGGATCGGTGAAACGGAACTTGTTCAGCTTTTCTATCTGCGCGCGCAGGTTGGCAACGAGCTCTTCTTCGCTTCGCACGATAATGCGCTCGTATTGCTGGCGCTGAAGCTGCGCAATGAACGCCTCTTCCAGCTCAGCCTCGCTTTGATAGCTCGACGAACGCTTTCCTTCCAAAGGCGCGCAAGAGCACACGGTTGACTGTCCGCCGAACGCCATGACATCGAACGACACATCGGAAGGAAGGTCGTCGGCCAGAGAATGCCCCGATGGCAAGAGTGACTCGTCCGCCATATCGTAGCGATAGGCCGCCGGCCCCTCTTCGAAATCGTGAAGTTCCAGATAATCGTTCATGGCTTCTTTCCTTTACACGGAGCAGCGCGCATCCCAAAACTCGGCAGCGCTACTTTCCCCGATACACCGCAGAGAGCGTTTCGCCAGCGTCAGAAACCCACTCCGTCCAACCGTTTTGACTGCCGCCTAGGACAAATACCGCCGCTGCGCTGGGAGTGCTGAACTCCACATCGCAGTTAACGCGCCACGCACCCGCAGCATCTTCGGCAATCGAACCATCGTTTTTCAGCATGCTGCGCAGATCTTCCAGCCGCTTGACGGGCCTATCTTTCGTTCCGCACCGGCAATCCATATCGACTTGAGAGCCAGCAAGCACAACGAACCTGCCGGCCCCCGAATCGTACCGACCGAACGCATCGATGCCACGGCGCGGCGTATGGAACACCCCGCCGTCATCCGAAACGTCCTCCCCGACGGCATCGAGGTCGAAGCCCAAAACGCCCATGCGGAAAAGAATGTCTTCGTGCAGCCCGGCAATGAACGCCTCGGTATAAGGGCTGACGAATGGTTTCGGGATGACGCTGTTTTCCGCAACATAGGAACCATGATTGGCAATGTAGCCGATCATGCGCTCTTCAAGCCCACTTACGACATCAAGGGAAAATTCGCTGTCGGGCCCGAGGAACATGACGGCGGTGTTCCACCAGTTCTTCTTGACGAAATGGTCGTCAAGCCGAGAAATGCCCTGCACCGTTTGACCGGCATACACCCTGCGCAGGCGGCCTTTATTGTCGTCGAGCAGGTAATAGACCCCGCGCTTCGGAATGTCTGGCAGTTTTTTCGCCTGCGACAGCAAATCGCGCGGCACCACGACCGTCATAAGCGTCGATCCGGCGAGGCGGCAAAGCTTGATGCCATTCGGCTCGCCATCGATGAGCTGAAGCGTCAGGGTCTTAAGATCGATCATGCGGAAATCTCCTTGCGCGGGAAGTCGAGCAGTCGATCACGATAATACTCGTACTGTTTGCGACGCGCGGCGATTTCAGCGGGAAGACCTTGCGAGATGTCATTCACCAAAGTATCGAAGCGGTCGAGAATGGCGACGATGCGCTGTTGCTCTTCGAGGGGAGGGAGGGGAACTCGAAGCCTTTTCATCTTCGCCATAGAAACACTTGCCACCGTCCCCCCTTCAGCAAATCGCCTTAACTGAAGCAACGCCTTTTCCGAATAAAAAAAATGAAGGAGATACATTGGCATAATTCGCGAAGAGTCGACCGTTATCGCATAAACACCTTCTTTGATATTCCAAACATCTGGCTTTTCGCAAACAAAAGCCGTTCTCCCTATAGTTCCCGTACCTGAAACAAGCACATCTCCTGCACGCAAGTGGGATCTGTTGTCAATTAAATCGAGCGCCTCCTCATCAACTCGGTCAGTCTTCTCGTCGAAAGAAACCGCCCTGCCTCCAAGTTCACGCACCGTAACGTAATAGCCAGTCGCCCCAGGAGTGTTGAGCGAAAAGTTCTTTCTCGGATTCAACCCCGTACGCAAATCAATCAAAACGTCCTTCAGCTCTACCCATCTAATTTGCTGGTGAAGGTGTGTGTGTGTTGATTTTCGAAGCCCAAAAGCT